>NZ_JBEKCZ010000005.1:0-57105 GCF_050014615.1 Bradyrhizobium sp.
AAATAGACGGCAGAAAGTGGCAGTAATACTGTCATTTTGATGCTGATTTGATCCTAGCACGCTTTGATCGAATGAGCACAAGAAGTCTATTTGTATTTTGTATTCCAGAACTGCCAGATGAAAAAAGAGGCGCACCGGGGCGCGCCTCTTTCCGAAAAGGGTGGGGGACGATGTCAGGCGGTTCTGGCGTTTCGCGCCCCGGCTTCCGTCGTGGTCTCGTTGCCGAGGATAAAGGCGCGCCGCATCGGCTTGATCACGAACAAGGCCAGCAACGCCGCGGTGGCATTGAGCGCAACGGCGACAACGAATACCGCCTGCCAGCCGTAGCTTGCGGCAATAATGCTCGCCAGCGGCACCAGCAGCGAGGCCGTGCCCTTCGCCGTGTACAACATGCCGTTGTTGGTGGTGGCGTATTTCACGCCGAACGTATCGCCGCTGGTCGCCGGAAACAGGCTGTAGATTTCGCCAAACACCCCGAAATACACGGCGGTCGAGAGCACGAACACGATCGGAATGTGACCGTATACCGACAGTGTCAGCAGCATCAGGGCGGCGGTGCCAAACGCGATGAACATCGTATGCTCGCGTCCGATGGTGTCGGAGACCCAGCCGAAGAACGGCCGGCCAAAACCGTCGAAGATCCGGTCGAGCGAAATCGCAAAGGTCAGCGCGGCCATCTGGAAGCCGACCAGGCTCACCGGTTCATTGGCGATCTTGAAGTCGTGGGCGATCGGCGCAATCTGCGCCGCCGCCATCAGGCCGCCGGCCGCGACCATCACGAACACCAGATACATCACCCAGAAGACCGGGGTGCGCAGCACCTGTGGTGGCGTGAAGTCGATCTTGGTCTGCGGAAGATTGAGCTGTTTCTTCTTCGCCGGCATCGCCCTGGAGGGCTTGCGAAGGAGAAACGCAAGGAGGCAGACGATGGCGCCTTGCCCGATCCCGAATGAGAAGAACGCGGCCTGGTAGCCGCTGACGGCGATCATGTTGGCGATCGGCACCACCGTGATGGCTGCGCCCGCGCCGAAACCGGCGGCGGTGGCGCCCGCGGCCAGGCCGCGGCGGTCGGGAAACCATTTGAGCGCATTGCCGACGCAGGTTCCGTATACCGAGCCAGCGCCGATTCCGGCGATGATCGCGGCGATATAGAGCAGCACCAGCGAGTTGGCGTAGGAGTTCATGACCCAGGCGATGGTGATCATCACGCCGCCAAACATGACGACGGCGCTCGGACCATATTTGTCGACGAACCACGCTTCGACCGGAACCAGCCAGGTTTCGGTCACCACGAACAGCGTAAAGGCGAGCTGGATCGCGGCACGGCCCCAGTGATATTTCGCGTCGATCGGATCGACAAACAGCGTCCAGCCATATTGCAGGTTTGCGATCATCGCCATGCAGACGATACCCATCGCAAGTTGCAGCCAGCGAAAGTTCTTGCCCTCTGCCATCGGGGTCGATTGTGTGCTAGCGGTCATGGTTCCTCCCCGGGGCACGCTTTTGTTTTGACATCGAGCGTTGCCGGTGCCGCATATTGGTATGTGATATGCCACAGTGCAAGCCATATTCTTGGGAACGTTTTGGCCTTGCCCAATATGCCGCAGTGGCGTTCCGGGATCGGAACGGGGGACAAAAAAGACCCCGGAAACCGGGGTCTTTGGCTAAGCAGATTCGCTTTTGGGCTCGATCAGGCGGCCGGAATCACGTTCGCTGCAAGCGGCTGTCAGAGGCCGGAATATGGCAGATCGCCATTGCGGATCGCGATGCGGGCGCTCGCCATCAGCAGGCGATCGATCGTCGCCATCAGGCGGCCGAATATTGTCGGGGCTGGCGCGAGGCCGAAAGTGGCAGTCTTGGACATGTCGTCCCCTTGTTGCGGGTAAACGGATCGTGGTTGTCCAAGCATAGGTATACCAGATGCCAGCGGCAATTCATTTGTTTGCATGGCAGCATGATATTTATTGCAATGCACCATGACGAGCTTCGAGAGAGGTCAGGCGCTTTGCTTCGGCTTAAAACAAAAGGGCCGCCGGAAAACCGGCGGCCCTGAGATGGCTGGAAACGCGCTTTGTCCGGTTATTCGGCCGCGACCTTTCGCGGCGGGTCGAGCGCGCCGGAATCGTGGATCTCCGCCACCTGATGGTCGGTAAAGCCGAGAACCTGGCGCAGGATTTCGTCGGTGTGTTCGCCCAGCAGGGGGGAACGCTTCACCTCGGTCGGGCTGTCCGACAGTTTGATGGGATTGCCGACCGACAGATATTTGCCACGCTCGGGATGGTCCACCTCGACCACGGTGCCGGTGGCACGCAGGGACTGATCTTCCGCCAGTTCCTTCATCGACAGGATCGGACCGCAGGGAATGTCGTCCTTGTTGAGGATATCCATCGCCTCGAACTTGGTCTTGGTCATGGTCCATTGCTCGATGCGCGCGAAAATCGCGTTCAGGCGCGACAGCCGGGCCGGGGGCTTGGCATAATCGGGATGGGACTTCCAGCCGGGCTCGCCGATGATATCGCAGATTTTCTCCCAGACCGGCGCCTGGGTGATGAAATAGATGTAGGCATTGGGATCGGTCTCCCAGCCCTTGCACTTCAGAATGCGGCCCGGCTGGCCGCCGCCGGAATCATTGCCGGCGCGCGGCACCGCATCGCCAAACGGAATGCCCTCGCCGAACTGGCTATATTCCTTGAGCGGCCCGTGGGCGAGGCGCTGCTGATCGCGCAGTTTGACGCGCGCGAGGTTCAACACGCCGTCCTGCATGGCGGCGGTGACTTTTTGTCCCTGGCCGGAGACGGTGCGCTGGTACAGCGCGGTGACGATGCCGAGCGCCAGATGCAGTCCGGTGCCGCTGTCGCCGATCTGCGCGCCGGTGACGAGCGGCAGTCCGTCGCGAAAACCGGTGGTGGAGGCGGCGCCGCCGGTGCACTGCGCGACGTTCTCATACACCTTGCAATCCTCGTAGGGACCAGGGCCGAAGCCCTTGATCGACGCCACGATCATCTTCGGGTTGATGGCGTGAATCTTTTCCCAGGGAAATCCCATGCGGTCGAGCACGCCGGGGCCGAAATTTTCCACCAGTACGTCGCAACTCTTGATCAGCGCGGTCAGGACTTCCTTGCCCTTCGGATTCTTGGTGTCGAGCGTGATCGAGCGCTTGTTGTGGTTGAGCATGGTGAAATACAGGCTGTCGACATTCGGGACGTCCTGCAATTGGCCGCGCGTGATATCGCCGACGCCGGGACGCTCGACCTTGATCACGTCGGCGCCAAACCATGCCAGCAATTGCGTGCAGGTCGGGCCAGACTGGACGTGGGTGAAATCGAGAATGCGAACGCCCTTCAGCGCCTTGGTCATCTGTTCTCTCCTAAGATCTCTAAATATGTTGTCGTCATGCCCGCGAAAGCGGGCATCCGGTATTCACCGTCGATTCAGTTGGGCACAGCCTTCGTCTCACGATAATTCGGTGGTTACTGGATTCCCCGCCTGCGCGGGGAATGACGCCGATGGGTTGCTTCTCACTTCTTCTTCAGCTTGCTTTGCGGGTTGAGGTTGCCGATGCGGCCGCTCTCGCTGCCGGCGGCCGGATCAAGCACCGCGTTGATCAAAGTGGGCTTGCCGGAATCCATCGCCGCGTTGACCGCGCGCTTCAGCTCGTCCGGTGTCGTCGCATTGACGCCGATGCCGCCGAACGCCTCCATCATCTTGTCGTAGCGCGAGCCCTTGACGAACACGGTAGGCGCCACATCCGGACCGCCTGTGGGATTGACGTCGGTGCCGCGATAGATGCCGTCATTGTTGAAGATGACGACGCAGACCGGCAGATTGTAGCGGCAGATGGTTTCGACCTCCATGCCGGAGAAACCGAAGGCGCTGTCGCCTTCGACCGCGAGCACGGGTTTGCCGGTCTCGATCGCGGCGGCGATGGCGAAGCCCATGCCGATGCCCATGACGCCCCAGGTGCCGACGTCGAGACGCTTGCGCGGCTGGTACATGTCGATGATGCCGCGCGCGAGATCGAGCGTGTTGGCGCCTTCGTTGACCAGGATGGCATCCGGCCGCTCCTTGATGATGGTGCGCAGCGCACCCAGCGCGCCGTGGTAGTCCATCGGCGCGTTGTTGTTCATCAGGCGCGGCGCCATCTTGGCGATATTATCGTCCCTCTTGGTCCGCACCGCATGGGTCCAGTCGGCCGGCGGCGCTGGCCACTTGCCGTCGATGCCTTCAAGCAAAGCCGACACGCAGGAGCCGATATCGCCGACCACGGGGGCGACGATTTCGACGTTGGAATCCATCTCCTTGGGCTCGATGTCGATCTGGATGAACTTCTTCGGTGCGTCCCCCCAGGCCTTGCCCTTGCCGTGCGACAACAGCCAGTTGAGGCGGGCGCCGATCAGCATCACGACATCGGCATCCTTCAATACCGTGGAACGCGCCGCCCCCGCGCATTGCGGATGCGTGTCGGGCAACAGGCCCTTGGCCATGCTCATCGGCAGGAAGGGAATGCCGCTTTTTTCGACCAGCGCGCGGATTTCCTCGTCGGCCTGCGCATAGGCGGCGCCCTTGCCGAGAATGATCAGCGGGCGCTTGGCGCTCCTGAGCACATCGAGCGCGCGCTTGACCGCTGATGGCGCCGGAATCTGGGCCGGCGCGGCATCGATGACCTTGACGAGGGATTTTTGGCCGGCCTCCGCGTCCATCAACTGGCCGAAAAGCTTGGCCGGCAAATCGAGATAGACACCGCCCGGGCGTCCCGATACCGCCGCGCGGATCGCGCGCGCCAGACCAATGCCGATGTCGGCGGCATGCAACACCCGGAACGCCGCCTTGCAAAGCGGCTTGGCGATCGCGAGCTGATCCATCTCTTCATAGTCGCCCTGCTGCAGGTCGACGATCTCGCGTTCGGACGAACCCGAGATCAGGATCATCGGAAAGCAGTTGGTGGTGGCATTGGCCAGCGCCGTGAGGCCGTTGAGGAAGCCGGGAGCGGAAACGGTGAGGCAGATGCCGGGCTTCTTGGTCAGGAAGCCCGCGATCGCAGCGGCGTTGCCGGCGTTCTGCTCGTGCCGGAACGAGATGACGCGAATGCCCGCGGCCTGGGCCATACGGCCGAAATCGGTGATCGGAATGCCGGGCACACCGTAGATCGTGGTGAGGCCGTTGAGCTTGAGCGCATCGATGATGAGGTTGAAGCCGTCCGTCTGCTCACGCTCGGCTTCGGCTTTGTTCACGTCAATGCTCTGTACTACTGCGGACATTCCGCTTCTCCCTGATCTTCTTGATGCGGACGAGTTCGTCGTCTGGTCGGTTGTCGTCCAGCACGGACGGTCGTTGATTAAAACAGCTCCTGGCCGTGCGCTTCGACGTAAGCGGCAAGGCCGAGGGTGTGGTCGCGGGCGCGCTTTTCCGCCAGTTCGGTATCACGCAGTTCAAGCGCCTCGATGATCGCCATGTGCTCGGGCAGGGACGTTGCGGTGCGGTCGACGCGTCCGATCGTCAGCTGCCGATAGCCGCGCACGTGCAGCAGGATATCGTTGGTCATATCGACCAGCACCGGCGACTCGCTCAGCGAAATCAGCGCCTGGTGAAAGGCGATGTTGGCTTTCGAATATTCCTCGACGTGATCCTGCGGCAGCCGATCCTTGCCGAAATCCTTGAAAAAGTCGCGCAGCGCGGAAATATCCTTCTTGCGCGCGGTGGTCGTGATCAACCGCGCGGCCATGCTTTCCAGCGCGGCCCAGGCGCGGATCATGTCGACGATCTCGTTCTTGGTGCGGCGCACGACGACAATGCCGCGGCGTGGCACGGTCTTGACGAAGCCGTCCTGCTCCAGCATCGCGATCGCTTCGCGGATCGGAGTCCGGCTGACGCCGAGGCGCTCGGACAACGCGCGCTCGTCGAGCATCACCGGCTCGGGCGTCGCGTAGATGTCCATCTTCAGGATGGCTTCCTTCAGGGCCTCATAGGCCTTGTTCTTGAAACTCGTCTCCGGCACGATCCGGACGATTGCAATGTCTGCCTCGGCCATGGTGGGCGGCGCCTTGGTTTGCTTCCGTATGGGCACGACGAATCTCCTCATTGGGAGACGTCTTATATCAAAACAATAAACTCAATTATTTTTGGCATACCAAATGCCAGAATGTCAAGTTACCTATGATTTCAACACTTCCGTGTCTTGACAAGTTCGTTTCTGGCATACCAAATGCCATAATGAGCTAGCTTTCAGCGGCCGGAAAACGACCGCAGCGGACGCGGACCCATGTCTGCCATCACCGTGGACCAATTGAACGTGCGCTGGCAAGTGCGGTCCTGATGCCCGCATCCGCCGCCGGCGAACCAAAAATAGACCTCAAGGAGGAAACTGATGTCGAATTCCAAAGATGCGGTGCGCAAAATACTCGATCTGGTCAAGGCGGACAAACGCACCAGCCTGACGGCTCCGGAAGGCAAGCTGGTGTGCGATGCTTACGGCATCCCGGTTCCGAAAGAAGGCGTCGCCAAATCCGCGGAGGAAGCATCGAAGATCGCGACTGCGATGGGTTTCCCGGTGGTCATGAAGATTGTCTCGCCGGATATCCTGCACAAGACCGAAGCCGGCGGCGTGATGGTAGGCGTGAAGACCGCCGCCGATGTCGCCACCAATTACGCGACCATCCTGGCCAACGCCAAGAAGTACAAATCCGATGCCAAGATCGAAGGCATCCAGGTCCAGCAGATGCTGCTGGGCGGCACCGAAGTCATCATCGGCTCGATCACCGACGCATCGTTCGGCAAGCTGGTGGCGTTCGGCCTCGGCGGCGTGCTGGTGGAGGTGCTCAAGGACATCACCTTCCGTCTCGCTCCCGCCACCAAGGACGACGCATTGTCGATGCTCGATGGCATCCAGGCCCATGACATGCTCAAGGGCGTGCGTGGCGGCGATCCCGCCAATCGCGACGCGCTGGCCGACATCATCGTCAAGGTGTCGCAGCTCGTCAGCGATTTCCAGGAAATCGTCGAGCTCGATCTCAACCCGGTATTCGCCACCAAGAAGGACGCGATCGCCGCCGACGTGCGCATCGTGGTCGACTTCGACTACAAGCCGCGTCCGGCGCCGCGCCCGACCGAGGAAATCGTCACCGCGATGAACCGCATCATGCAGCCCGTGGCGGTTGCCGTGATCGGCGCCTCGGCCGAGGATGGCAAGATCGGCAACTCGGTGATGAAAAATCTCATCAACGGCGGCTACAAGGGCGACATCTATCCGATTCATCCCAAGGCCGCCGAGATCCTGGGCTACAAGGCCTACAAGAGCGTCAAGGATGTGCCGGGTGTGATCGACACCGCGGTGTTTGCGATCCCCGCGAAATTCGTCGCCGGCGCGCTGGTCGAATGCGGTGAGAAGAAAATTCCTGGTGCTGTTCTGATTCCGTCGGGCTTTGCGGAAGCGGGTGCGCCCGAATTGCAGGCCGAGATCGTCGAAATCGGCAAGAAGTACAACGTCCGCCTGATGGGGCCGAACATTTACGGTTTCTATTACACGCCGGCCAACCTCTGCGCGACGTTCTGCACCGCCTACGACGTCAAGGGCCACGCGGCGCTGTCGTCGCAGTCCGGCGGCATCGGCATGGCTATCATCGGCTTCTCGCGCTCCGCCAAGATGGGCGTCTCCGCGATCGTCGGCCTCGGCAACAAGTCTGATATCGACGAGGATGATCTGCTCGCCTTCTTTGAGCAGGACCCCAACACCAACCTGATCGCCCAGCACTGCGAGGATCTCAAGGACGGCCGCGCTTTTGCCGAAGCCGCCAAACGGGTTTCCAAGAAGAAGCCGGTTATCGTGCTCAAGGCCGGCCGGACCTCGGCCGGTGCCAAGGCTGCGTCCTCACATACCGGCGCGCTCGCCGGTAACGACAAGATCTATGAGGACGTGTTCAAGCAATCCGGCGTGATCCGCGCCCGCTCGCTGCGGCAATTGCTGGAGTTCGCGCGCGGCGTGCCGGTGCTGCCGACACCGAAGGGCGAGAACATCCTGATCATCACCGGTGCGGGCGGCTCCGGCGTGCTGTTGTCGGACTCGGTGGTCGACAACGGCATGTCGCTGATGGCGATGCCGCCGGACCTCGACGCGGCGTTCCGCAAATTCATCCCGCCGTTCGGCGCCGCCGGCAATCCGGTCGACATCACCGGTGGCGAGCCGCCGATCACCTACGTCAACACCGTGAAGCTAGGCCTGTCCGATGAGCGTATCCATGCGCTGATCCTCGGTTACTGGCACACCATCGTTACTCCGCCGATGGTGTTCGCGCGCAACATGGTGGAAGTGAAGAAGGAAATGGAAGCCAAGGGCTTCGTGAAACCGATCGTCGCTTCGCTCGCCGGCGACGTGGAAGTCGAGGAAGCCGCCGAGTATCTCTACCAGAACGGCATCCCCTCCTATGCCTACTCGACGGAATTGCCGGTCGAGGTATTAGGTGCCAAGTACAAATGGGCGCGCGGCGCGGGCCTGCTGTAATATTCTGAAGTGACGCGCGCAAGAATGCCGCCCTGGTTTCCGGGCGGCATTTTTCATGCGCGTTGTTATGTGCCGTTGTTCCCGTGACGTGGAACTCAACGCGCCGCAATGACGTCGCGGTTCCCGATGGAACCGGGTTATTTTTCGGAACATCGCTCCAGTCCGACGGTTGACCGGCATCGTCAATTTACTGGAGGGTTAGGATGAAGAACCGTCTTACCGTTTCGTTGCTCGTGGCGTCATTGCTAGCGTCCAGCGCCGCGTTTGCTCAATCCACCACTGCGACAGGCGCGGTGAACGGCGCCCGAACGGGCGGCGAAGCTGCCGGCCCGGTCGGTGAGGTCGTCGGCGGAACCGTGGGTGCCGCTGTTGGTGCAGCCGTGGAAATTCCCAACGCCGTAATTACGTCGATCCTGGGCGAGCCCGCTCCTTCGGTGACAGTTCGGGAGCGTGTCGTGGTAGGCGGGCCTTTGCCGCCAACTGTCGAACTGCGGCCGGTCCCCAACTACACCGAATATCGCTACGCGGTCGTGAATGATCAGCGGGTGATCGTGGACCCGCGCACCCGCAGGGTGATCAGGATCATCGAATAACCGAGCGATAAACTTGTGCATCCTCGCGGGACCAGTTCCCGCGAGGATTTTTATGCCGGGAACTACAACGCTTCCCGTACGCCGAGGCCGAGCATGAAACGCTCCCGGATCTGCACCGGATCCCTGCGGGTGGCTCCGGTGCCCGGCCTGTCGTCGATGCGCACCCCGATCAGCGTCGGTCCGGAAGCCGACAGCGATTGATCGACCAGGCGTTCGAAATCCTCTTCATCCGCCGCCCAGGCGCTGTTCGCCAGACCGCAGCCGATCGCGATCGCGACGATGTCGGATACTGTCGCCGCCGGGGTCGGTTGCGCGCCGGTGATCTGGTAGATGCCGTTGTCCATCACGATCATGGTCAGGTTTTTCGGCTTGAGCGTCGCGATGGTCGACAGGCACCCCATCTGCATCAATATCGAGCCGTCTCCCTCAAGCGCAAACACGCGACGCTCTGGCTGGGCCAGGGCGACACCGAGCGCGATCGGGAAGGCGAGGCCCATGCTGCCCAGCATGTAGAAATTCTGCGGGCGTTGACCGGCGGCCCACAGGTCGAAATTGGTATTGCCGATGCCGCCGATAACGGCTTCCTCGTTCTTCAGTTTCGCGACCAGCCGGGAGGTGAGATCGAACCGGTTCATCACCTTGGTGTTGCGGGCAGCGGTGTTTGCTGGCTTGCTCATGCGATCGCTCACTTGTCGAACACTTTGCCGCCGGTCAACAGCGGCGACAGGATCAGCGCCACCGGCGCCTGCGTGGCGATCGCCTGCTTGATCGATCGATCGACGATGAACTCGAACTCATCGAGCCGGGTCGCGGTGTGATGCTCCATCGCCAGCGAGTCGAGCACTGGCCGCATGGTACGGCAGACCAGCGATTGCCCATAATTGAATTCGCCCAGCGTTCCGCGTTCGGACACGAACATGATCAGCGGAATCTGATAAGGGATCGCCAGCGACGCCAGCACGTTGGCCAGCGTCGCAAAGCCGGAGGTCTGCATCAGTACCGCGCCGCGCAAGCCCCCCATCCACGCACCGGAGACGATGCCGACCGCTTCCTCTTCCCGCGCGGTGGGAAATGTCGTGAAGAACGGGTCGGCGTGAATATCCCTGATCAGCGTCGTCAGCACGCGGTCGGGAACATAGGGCACAAGACGGATATCGTTGCGCTTGAGCGTTTGCAGCACCACCTCGTGCCAAGTCCTGTCAGGAGAAGTCCTCTCGTGAGAAGCCTTTTCATGCAGGGTCTGGGACGATTTTTGTCCCTCGGCAGCCGCCATCGAATTCTCCCTTAGCCTGCGAGGATCTTGGCCCGCAAATTGATCGCGACCGTCCGCTCAAGGCGCCGAAACTTGACGCGATCGGCGGGATTGTCAACATGTCCCGATCGTACCCGTGATCTGCGCCATACCGCGATGTCGCCGGCATGCGGGCGTGCGATAAGACGCGCGATAAAACAGATAAAAGAAAACCAGAATATCGGGAGGGATGCCTTGAAGAGGTGGTGCCAGATCGCGGCCGCGGCAATGGCGCTGTCCGTTGCGGGCGGTATCGCGTCTGCACAGTCGCCGTTTCCATCCAGGGCCGTGCATATTTTTGTGCCCTATTCTGCCGGCGGCGGCGTCGATATACTCGCGCGTACGCTGGGCGATGTGGTCTCCCGGCAATGGGGCCAATCGGTCGTGGTGGAGAACCGGCCGGGTGCGGGCGGCGTGGTGGCGTCGCAGGCGCTGGTGGCATCGTCACCCGACGGCTATACCCTGATGGTGGTGGCGAGCGGTCACGCCACCAATCCGTTTCTGTACCCCAAAATTCCCTACGACACCTTCAAGGATTTCACGCCGATTTCGCTGTTGGCGTCGTCGCCCAATATCCTGTTGGTGCGCGCCGATTCCCCGTTCAAGACGCTGGGCGACGTGATCGCGCTGGCGCGGGCGAAGCCGGGCAGCCTGTCCTTCGGTCACGCCGGGAACGGCACGTCGACGCATCTGGCCGGCGAGCTTCTGAAGGACCTCGCCCGGATCGATATTAATGCGATTTCCTACAAAGGCGGCGCGCCGGCGGTCAACGATCTCCTGGGCGGGCAAATTCCAATGTCGTTCAACAACGGGCCGGAATCGGTGGCACAGCTGGAGGCCGGCACGCTGCGTGCGCTCGCCGTCACCACAATCGCGCGGGCGCCGTTTCTGCCCGATGTGCCCAGCATGGCGGAGACCGTGCCCGGCTATGATACCGAGGTGTGGTGGGGTCTGCTCGGACCCGCCGGCATGCCCCCTGACCTGATCGCGAAACTCTCGCGTGATTTCGTTGCGGCGCTCAACACCGACACAGTAAAGGAACGTTTGAGCAGGCTGGGCGCGTCACCGATCGGCGGCTCGCCGCAGCAACTCGACGCCAAGATCCGCGCCGACTACGCAAAATGGGGCCCGATCATCAAGGCCGCCGGCATGAAGGCCGAGTAATTTGGAAACGCCGATGATTCCCGCCTGTCTGCCGCCGCGCGACGTAAGCCGTCCCAAGGTACCGCCGCCGCCGAACGCCTGCGACACGCATGCCCATGTGTTCGGGCCGTCGGAGCGGTTTCCCTATGCCGAGGACCGCAGCTACACGCCGCCGGATGCGCCGCTCGAAAAATACTTGGGCATGCTCGATACCATCGGATTTGCGCGCGGCGTGCTGGTGCAGGGCAGTGCCCATGGCCGCGACAATTCCGCCATGCTCGATGCGCTCACGCGTTGTCCTGACCGCCTGCGCGGGGTCGCGGTGGCGGACGCCGATATTTCTTGGGACGATCTACGCGCGTGGAACGACATCGGCGTGCGCGGCTTGCGCTTCAATCATTTTTTCCGCGACGGGCAGTTGCACTATCGCGGCGGCGTGCCGCTGTCGGCAGCCGAGAGGTTGGCGCCGGTCATGGCCGAACTCGGCTGGCATCTTCAGCTGTGGATCGATGTCAAGGATCTGCCCGGCACCATCCCGGTTCTGAAGCAACTCGGCCTGCCGGTGGTGATCGATCACATGGGCCGGACCGATGCGCGCGCCGGTACGGCGACCGAAGGTTTCCAGAGCCTGCTGCGCGCGGTCGGCGATGGCTGGTGCTGGGCCAAGCTGTCAGGCGCCTACCGCATCAGCCGCGAGGCGCCGGATTATTCCGACGCGCGGCCATTTCATGAAGCGCTGGTGCGGGCGAATCCGGAACGGCTGGTATGGGGCGGCGACTGGCCGCATCCGCGCGTCGAGGGCGAAGTGCCTGATGCCGGACGCCTGTTCGAATTGTTTCAGGCGTGGACGCCCGACCAGTCAGCGCTACATCGCGTCCTCGTGACCAATCCGGCCAGGCTCTATGGATTCCCGAACTGAAGGTCTCATCAACGATGTCCGTCAACAGCAAGCGCGTGTTCTACGTCAAATATCTGCCCAACGAGATCTATAGCAACATTCTTCGGGGGCGGCCCGATGTGCGGCTGGATCGGCTCGAGAATGACAGTCCCGACGAAGTCTCGGCACCGATCCTGGCCGCGGCGCATGCCTATCAAATCGGCGCGGCGCGCGACGAGCTGGCGAAACATTTCCACGTCGATCGGGATCTGCTGGCCCGCGCGCCGAACCTCTTGATCGTCTCCAGCAATGGCGCGGGCTTCGACCCCGTCGATGTCGAGGCCTGTACCGCCGCGGGTGTGCTGGTCGTCAACCAGTCCGGAGGCAACGCCAATTCCGTCGCGGAGCACGCCTTGGGTATGCTGCTGACCTTGTCGAAGCGCATTCTCGAGGCTGATCGCGCATTGCGGCGCGAGGCCAATGTGAACCGCAACGCGTTGATGGGGACGGAAGTGCAAGGCAAGACCATCGGAATTGTCGGGCTTGGCAATGTCGGCCGCCGTATCGCCGCACTCTGCAAGGGCCTGCTCGGCATGAAGGTGCTGGCCTACGATCCCTATCTTACGGCAAGCGAGATGGCGGAGCGCGGCGGCGACAAGGTCGAACTCGACGAACTGCTGCGCCGTTCGGACTATGTGTCGATTTCCTGCCCGCTGACCAAGGACAACCGCGGCATGATCGGTGCGCGCGAATTCGCGCTGATGCAACCGCATGCGTATTTCATCACCACCGCGCGGGGATTCATCCACGACGAGGCCGCGCTCACCGAGGCGCTGCGCAACAAACTCATTGCCGGCGCCGGCCTCGACGTCTGGGCCAAGGAACCGCCGCCGCCGGATCATCCGCTGCTGCAATTCGACAATGTGCTGGCCAGTCCGCATACCGCGGGAGTGACCAGGGAGGCGAGAATCAATATGGGCCGCATTGCCGCCGAGCAGTTGCTCGACGCGCTCGACGGCAAGCGGCCGCCGCGCCTGATCAACCCCGAGGTATGGCCGCGCTATGTCACGCGGTTCGAGCGGACGTTCGGATTCGTCCCGGGATAGCGGTTCGACGGAAATCGCGCGCCATTTTCGTAGAGAAGATTTCGACCGTTGCGGGTCAAATCCGGGCAAGAAAACCACTGCCGCGTCCGAGCCGGACGATGGCCATGTTGCTATTTTCGAGATGCCCTCGACTCTCCGGTAGAGCGGGATCATCTCTGTGGTGTGCGCGGCCGTTGGCTGGTTGGCCGTTTCGGTTCGCGCAGAGGGAAGCCGCGATATGCAAGAGTTCACTTCATTGCTGCGCTCCGCCCGATCCCGGATCGGACGTCGGCTGCGGCTGATCGTCGCCATCGCGGCCGCCAGCCTCCCGGCCGCCGGCGCCTAGCGTCAATACTGGTGCACTGATCCAGCTGCTGTTTCGTCCGCGCCTGATGGCATGCTACGCAGGAGTCGCGTCGGTCGGGTCGGAGAATCATGTTCGGTATCCACGGAATCTGGCTCTTCATCGCCTCCGGGCTGCTGCTCAACGTCACGCCCGGGCCTGACACGGCCTATATCGTCGGCCGCAGCATTCAGCTGGGATGGCGCGGTGGCGTGGTCGCGGTGCTCGGCATCGAAGCCGGCTGTCTTCTTCACGTGTTCGCCGCGGCGATTGGGCTCTCGGCGCTGCTGGCGGCGTCGTCGATGGCGTTCACCTTGGTGAAATGGGCCGGCGCGGCCTATCTCTGCTTTATGGGCGTGAAGATGTTGCTGGCACGGGCTCCGATGCCTGCCGCTACTACGGTAAACGGAACCGGCGCGATCTCGCTACGTCAGGTGTTCCTGCAGGGCGCGCTGACCAATGCGTTGAACCCGAAGGTGGCGCTGTTCTTTCTGGCCTTTCTGCCGCAATTCGTGGTGACGGATTCGCCGCACAAGGCCGCCGCCTTTACGCTGCTCGGCCTGATCTTCATCTTCAATGGCACGCTGTGGTGTCTGGGCGTTGCGGTGTTCGCCGCAGGCGCCGCCGGCCGGATCCGAAAATCCGCTCAAGCCTTCGCCTGGATCAATCGCGGATTGGGCGGGCTGTTTGTCTATCTGGGCTTCCGCGTCGCCATGACCCAGACACGCTGAAGCCCGGCGGCCCCGATTTCACCCTCATCCCGTCACGGGAACGGTGAGCCGCTCGATGGTTTGAATGTGACGCGCGAGCAGGCTGCAGGCCTGATCAAGGTTGCGCATGCGCAGCGCCTGCAGAATCAGGCGATGATCCTGATTGGAGCGCGGCCGCCAGCCGGCATTGCGCGCCATCGCGAATACCAACCGGGAATTGGCCAATTGCAATCCGTCGAGGCTGGCGAGCAGTCGCGGCATCGCGCAGGGCGCCACCAGCGCCTGGTGAAACGCGCGGTTGGCGGCCTCGAACTCCTGCAGCGTCTCGGCATTGTCGCCTTCGATCAGCGCGAGTTCGATCTTCGCCAGATGCGCCGGCGTCAGCTTCGGCGCGGCGTTGCGCAGCGCGACCACTTCCAGCGCGGCGCGCATCTCGGCGATCTCCTTCACCGAATTGGCATCGAGCGGCGCCACCCGCACGCCACGGCGCGGCACGCCGACGACAAGGTGTTGCGCTTCCAGCTGCCGAAATGCTTCCCGCACCGGGACGTGGCTTGAATTGAATTCCCGCGCGATATGATCCTGCCGCAGCGGCGCGTCGGGCGGGAGCGCGCCGCTGATGATCCGTTCGCCGATGTCATCGGCAATGCGGCTCGCCATCGTGGTGTTATCGTCGGCCATGATCATAGATTATCTATCGTAAAAACGGGTGCACTTGGGCAGTGTGTCGAGTAGCATCGATCCATCGGCGCATATTATAGATAATAGGTAACTTTATCTATAATAGAAAACAGAAGGGTGATCTGATGCTTGATGCTGCGGAGATGACAGGGAATGACGACCACAGCATCGACCCGGTCCGGCACGACTGGGATCGTTCGGAGGCCGAAGCTCTCTATGACCTGCCGTTTGCCGACCTGATGTTTCTGGCGCAGAGCCTTCATCGCCGCAATTTCGATCCGAACCACGTCGAGACCGCGAGCCTGCTCAGCATCAAGACCGGCGGCTGCCCCGAGGATTGCGGCTACTGCTCGCAGAGCGCGCATTACGACACCGGCCTGAAGGCGACCAAGCTGATGAAGCAGGCCGATGTGGTCGCTACCGCGCAGCGTGCCCGGGATGCCGGCGCGAGCCGTTTCTGCATGGCGGCGGCGTGGCGCAATCCGAAAGACCGCGATCTCGACGAGGTCTGCGGGATGGTGAGCGCGGTCAAGGGCCTCGGCATGGAAACCTGCGTCACGCTCGGCATGCTGACGCCGGCGCAAGCCACACGCCTGCATGACGCCGGGCTCGACTTCTACAATCACAACGTCGACACTTCTCCGGAATTCTACGACAAGATCATCACCACGCGCACGCTGCAGGATCGCATCGATACCCTGGCGCATGTGCGCGATGCCGGCATCAAGGTCTGCTGTGGCGGCATTGTCGGCATGGGCGAACAGGTCGAGGACCGGCTCGGCATGATGGTGCTGCTCGCCAATCTGCCGGCTCATCCCGAGAGCGTGCCGATCAATCTGTGGAACGAGGTCAAGGGCGTGCCGGTCAACGACACGGCCGAGCGTCCCGATCCGATTTCGCTGGCGCGCCTGGTCGCGGTCGCCCGCATCCTGATGCCGCGCAGCGTGGTACGGCTGTCCGCCGGACGACAATACATGACCGATGAACTGCAGGCGCTGTGCTTTCTGGCGGGCGCCAATTCAATCTTCATCGGCGACGTGCTGCTGACCACCAAAAACCCGCAGCGCGACCGCGATACCAATTTGCTGGATCGGCTTGGCCTCAAATCCCGCCTCAATCAGGTGAAACCGGAGAGCGCGCAGCCCGCGCGGGACTGACGCCTGCCCGAAGGCGAACCATGAACCATCCCCATACCGACAAGGCTGCAAGTTATGTCACGGCCCTGCGGGACCTGAAAGACGATGACCGTCTGCGCAGCCTCAGGCCGCGCGCAGGGATCGATTTCGCATCCAACGATTATCTCGCGCTCGCCAGCGCACCGCGGATGAAACAAGCCGTCGCGGCGGCGCTGCAGGCCGGCACTCCGATCGGGGCCGGCGGGTCGCGGCTGTTGCGCGGAAACTGCGAGGAGCATGAACTTCTTGAGGCCGATGCCGCGAGATTCTTTGGCGCGGAAACCGCGATTTTCTTTGGCAACGGCTATGTCGCCAATTTCGCCGTGCTGACGACGCTGCCACAACGCGGCGATCTCTTGGTTCTGGATTCGCTGGTGCATGCGAGCATTCACGAAGGCGCGCGCGCCGGCCGGGCCGATATTCGCGACAGCCGGCATAACGATCCGCAATCGGTCGAAGACACCATCCGCGACTGGCGATTGCAGGGCGGAGCGGGGCGGGTCTGGATCGTGGCCGAAAGTCTCTACAGTATGGACGGCGATTTCGCGCCGCTCGAACAGCTCATCGCGATCGCGGACCGGCATGATGCATTCCTGATGGTGGATGAGGCCCATGCCACCGGCGTCTACGGCCAGCAGGGACGGGGACTGACCGCTCTTTATGAGGGGCGCGAAAATCTGGTGGTCGTTCATACCTGCGGCAAGGCGCTGGGCGCGGCCGGTGCACTCGTTACCGCGACGCGCGTGCTGCGCGATTTCATGGTCAACCGCTGCCGCCCGTTTATTTTCTCGACCGCGCCGTCGCCTCTGATGGCGGTCGCGGTGCGGGAGGCGCTTCTGATCCTGCAGCAGGAGCCGGAGCGGCAGCAACGCCTGACCAACCTGATCGCGTTCACGCGTCGCCAGATCGGGGCGCGTGGCGGCTGGCATTCGCACGGCTCGCAGATCGTGCCCTATATCGTCGGCCACAATGCGCGGGCGATGGCATTGGCTTCCGCACTGCAGGCACGCGGGTTCGATATTCGCGGCATCCGGCCGCCGACGGTGCCGGCAGGCACGGCGCGGCTGCGAATCTCCCTGACCAATAACGTAAGTGAAGACGACGTGCGCGCCATGCTCGATGCCGTGATCGAGGAGACGAGGGAACCGGCTCGATGAATCAGCGGATCGTGGTGGCTGGCACCGACACCGAGATCGGAAAGACGGTGTTCTGCGCGGGGCTCACAGCACTTCTCGGCGCGAACTACTGGAAGCCGATTCAGGCCGGTCTCGAAGGCGAGACCGATTCACAGATCGTCGCGCGGCTCGGCGGGCTCTCTGACGACCGCATCATGCCGGAGCGCTACCGTCTCAAAACGCCGGCATCGCCGCATCAGGCCGCTTCCATCGACGGCGTGCGCATCGCCATGGAGACGCTCGATGTGCCCGATCCCGGCGAACGTCCGCTGGTGATCGAGGGCAGCGGTGGATTGCTGGTGCCGCTCGATGGCACCACGCTTTATATCGAGGTGTTTGCGCGGTGGCGACTTCCCATCGTGCTATGCGCGCGCACCGCGCTCGGCACCATCAATCATTCGCTGCTGTCGATCGAGGCGTTGCGGCATCGCCAACTCGACATTCTCGGGATCGCCTTTATCGGCGAGGGCAATCCCGAAAGCGAGCGCGTCATTTGCGAGATCGGACGGGTCAAACGGCTCGGACGATTGCCCCGGCTGTCTCCGCTCACCGGGAGCAAGTTGCGCGCCGCGTTCGAGGCCGCGTTCAAATCGGACGATTTCACGCCATGACATCCGGCAAAAAATCGCCGATCTGGCATCCGTTCACGCAACACGCGCTGCAGGACGAGATGACGAAGATCGTGCGCGGGGAGGGCGCGTATCTCTATGCCGCGGATGGCCGCCGCATCATCGATGCGATCGCGTCCTGGTGGGTCGTGACCCACGGCCATTGCCACCCCTATATCGTCAACGCCATTCAGCAACAGGCCGGGCAGCTCAACCAGATCATATTCGCCGGCTACACCCATGAGCCGGCCGAACAGGTCGCCGCCGCGATCCTGAAACTCGCGCCCCGCGGCCTCGACCATGTCTTCTTCTCCGACAGCGGTTCGACCAGCGTCGAAGTGGCGCTGAAAATGGCGCTGGGCTACTGGCACAACATCGGCCAGCCGCGAACGCGCATTGTGGTGATGCAGCACTCCTATCATGGCGATACCATCGGGGCGATGTCGGTCGGTGCGCGCGGCGTGTTCAATGCCGCCTATGGACCCCTGCTGTTCGACGTTACCACGATCCCGTTTCCGGCCGCCGGCCATGAACAGGCCACGCTCGATGCGCTCGAGGCCGCGGTTCGCCGTGAAAGTCCAGCGGCATTTATCGTGGAGCCGCTGATCCTGGGGGCGGGCGGGATGTTGATGTATCCCCCCTCCGTGCTCAGGGAGATGAAGCGCATCTGCGAGGGGTCGAACGTTCTGTTCATTGCCGACGAGGTCATGACCGGCTGGGGCCGCACCGGAACGTTGTTTGCCTGCGAGCAGGCGGAGGTGTCGCCGGACATCGCCTGTTATTCAAAGGGTCTCACCGGCGGGTCGCTGCCGCTGGCGGTGACGCTGTGCCGCGCCGAGATTTTCGATGCGCATTTTTCGAAAGACCGCACCCGCACGTTCTTTCATTCGAGTTCATATACCGCCAACCCGGTCGCGTGTGCCGCCGCCAAGGCGAACCTCGATCTGTGGCAAGAGCCGGAAACCCGAACCCGCGTCGCTGCCGTCGCAGCGATGCAGGAACAGGCGATCGAACCGTTTCGCATGGACGCGCGATTCAACAATGTCCGCCGCACCGGCACCATCACGGCGCTTGAACTCGAAGCCCGCGACGGCGGTTATCTGGCCGGCATCGGCCCCAAGCTTCAGGCGTTTTTCAACGGCCGCAATCTGCTGCTGCGGCCGCTTGGCAACACCATCTATGTGATGCCGCCCTATTGCGTCACCGCCGCGGATCTCGATGAGATCTATGCCGCGATCAGGGACGCGGCGGACGCGCTGGTGGCGTAAGCGGTGCTCGCCGTCGGCATCATTTTGCGGCCGCGGACATCGTCGGCGCGATCGAATGCAGCAAGACCGGATAGCGTGCAAAAACCTGGCCGATGCGTGTTGCGGCAATCCGCAAATCGTCGAGCCGCCGGTCGATCAGCTGGTCGACCGGCAGCTTGCCTGAATAGCCTGAGGTATTGACCGCGGCCACAACCCGGCCGGTCTGGTCGGTGATGGGAACCGCAAGCGCGGTGATGCCGTAGTCAAGCTGATCGACCACGGCGCTATAGCCGAGCCGCCGGGTTTGAATGAGTATCTGCCGGAGCCGGTCGATGTCGGTGACGGTGTGCTCGGTCAGTTTGATCGGCCTAAGATGGCGCAGATAGCCCTCGACCTGGTCGTCTCGCAGGCGAGAGATCAACACGCGGCCCATCGATGTCGCATAGGCGGGATAGGTGACGCCGATGCCTGCGGTGCGGCGGGCGGCGCGTTGTTCGGAGCAGTGCGCGATATAGAGGACGTTGGATCCGTCGAGAACGCTCACCGAGGAAGCATCGCCGAACAGGTCGACCAGCCGGCGCAGCTCCGGCATCAGCGCCTCGTCGACACCGGCGGCGCGGGTATAGGCGGCGCCGAGCGTGAGCACATGCGCGGCGAGAACGTATCGCTTGTTGACGAAGCGAAGGTAGCCGAGCGCTTCAAGCGTATGAAGGCTGCGCCGCGCCGTCGCCGGCGACACCCGGATTCGGCTCGCGACCTCCGAGAGCGTCATCTGCGAATAGGCTGCATCGAAAGCTCCGAGCACGGCCAGACCGCGCGCGAGCGCTTCGACGAACTCGACCTTGCCAGGTCGGGGGGCCGGTGTCTTGCGGCCACCGGGCCGTGAAATCGTGCTGGCTCTTTTAATGGCGGTTGCCCCTTGGTTTGGTCGCAGGAGACCGGCTGCGCCGGTGCCAGCCCGCCGCCGTGCTTGACAAGCCGGGGCCGGTTGGTAAGCGTATAACACATATCGAAGTTTTTTTCGCTAGGCGAAAACTAAAATAGCGGCCAGCGCCGGAGGAAAGTCGTGAAAATCGGTCCCGCCACCCAGCCGACCACCGGCATTTCCGGGTCCAACCCGGACACGATCGTGATCCGCGGTCACGACCTGGTCCACGATCTGATCGGGCGGATCTCGTTCACCGATCACGTCTGGCTGCTGGTCTGCGGGACGTTGCCCACCGAGGTGCAGCGCAGAATTCTCGATGCGACGCTGGTGGCGATCGCCGAACATGGGCTGGTGCCGAGCGTCCAGGCGGCGCGCATGACACTCGCCGCCGCACCGGAAGCGTTGCAGGGCGCGGTGGCCGCGGGCTTGCTCGGCTGCGGATCGGTCATTCTCGGTGCCTCGGAGGCCGCCGGACGCTTGTTCAGCGAGGTTGTCGCGCTTCATGACAAAGTTGGCGGAACGCTCGAGCAAGCGGCGAGCCAAATCGTCGGCCGTTATCGCACCGAAAAGCGCGCGATTCCGGGCTATGGCCACCCGCTGCACAAGGGCTTTGATCCCCGTGCGGCGCGATTGATTGAACTCGCCCGCGAACTCGGTGTGTTCGGCCGTCATTCCCAGGCCGCGCTCGCGGTCGAAAGCGTGCTGCCGTCCGCGATCGGCAAGCCTTTGGTGATGAACATCTCAAGCGCCATCCCCTGCGTGTTGCTGGACGCCGGCTATCCCCTGCTGGCGCTGCGGGGCGTGCCGATCCTGGCGCGCACCGCGGGCCTGATCGGCCACCTGCTCGAGGAGCAAACCCATCCCATCGGCTTTGCGATGTCGCATGCGGCGGCGTCCGCCATCACCTATGACGGCCCGGCCCCAGAGGGCTTTGTCGCCAACGAGAATTGAAGGAAACAGGTCGCATGTATGGCGTCCTCAATGGCGTACGCATCGTGGAGCAGGGAACCTTCATCACCGGTCCCTGCGCCGGCATGATGCTTGGCGACCTCGGTGCTGACGTCATCAAGGTCGAGAGCACGGGGAGCGGCGATCCCTATCGCAGTTTCAGGAACGGTTTCTACAGCGCGCATTTCCAGGCCTATAACCGCAACAAGCGCGGCATATCGCTCGACATGAAGCGCGACACTGACCGGGATGTGTTTTACGACCTGATCCGGCAGGCGGACGTCTATGTGCAGAACTTCCGCCCCGGCGCCGCGGCACGGCTCGGCGCCGATGCGCAGACGCTGCAGTCGATCAACCCGCGCCTGGTTTATTGTTCCATCAGCGGCTTTGGACCCGATGGGCCCTATGCGAAGCGGCCGGTGTATGATTCTGTGGCGCAGGCCACCAGCGGCTTTCTCGGGGTCGCGATCGATCCGGACGAGCCTCGCTTCATCGGACCGGCGCTCGCCGATGCGATCACCGGGATCTACGCCTCGCTCGGCATCGCCGGCGCGCTGGTCGAGCGATCGAGGACCGGCAAGGGCCGCCTGATCGAAATCTCGATGCTGGAAGCGATGATGCATTTTTCGGTCGAGCCGTTCACGGGTTATTTCGCGCTCGGCGAAATCCCGAAAGGCACGGATCGGCCGCGGCTCGCCCAGGCCTTCATTGTGTGCTGCCGTGACGGCCGTCTGTTCGCGTTTCATTTGTCATCGCTGGACAAATTCTGGGACGCGCTGATCGAGGCGACCGGCGCGAGACATCTTGCCGATGATCCGCGCTTTGCGGTCCGGCAAGGCCGCATCGACAATTACCGGGAATTGTCCGAGGCGCTCGGCGTGATTTTTTCCGCCCATGACCGCGATCACTGGGTCGCACGGTTTGAAGGGTTCGACGTGCCGTTCGGGCCGGTCAACTCGATACCGGAAGCGATCGGGGATCCGCAGGTCGCGCATCTTGGCATGATCGTGCCGGTGGAGGGGCGCAGCGAAGGCGCGCGCCAGTCGGTGCGGCCGGCCTTTACGTTTGACGGCGAGCGCGCCACGGGGGTTGATGCAGCTCCGACGATCGACGAGGATGGGCACGCCATCCGCGAGGCGCTTGCGCGCAATCGGGCGGCATGGCCGGAACGGATCAGGCCGGACACGCTGGCAAAGAGCGCATGAGGGCCGGGTCAACCGGCGACACTGAGGGGGAGGCGAATGGCGACGTTAGCGGCAGTCCTTGCCACGACACATCATCCTTTTTACCTGAAAGCGACGACCGCGCCGCCGGAGCAGCAGATGCCTCAGGCGATGGAGTGGAAGCGCAAGGTGGAGGCGTATCGCGAAACGCTGACGCGCGCCAAGCCGGACATCCTGGTGATGGTCGGCGCCGACCATTTTCACCAGTTCTTTCTCGACAATTACCCGACATTCCTGATCGGCAAGGCGCCGCGCTACGACGCCACCTTCTACAATGAAGAGCGTGAGTTCGGACTGCCGAAATACGTGCTGCAGGGACACGAAGAGCTGTCGAATTTCATGCATCAGGGGCTGCTCGATCGCGGTTTCGACTTCGCCTTCAGCCATGAGCTGAAGCTCGATCATTCGATTATCTGCCCGATCATCACGACGCGTCCGCAGGCCGATCTGCCGGTGGTGCCGATCTACACCAACATCTTCGCGCCGCCGCTGCCGTCGCCGAAGCGCTTCTGGGACCTCGGCCGCGCCATTCGCGAGATCATCGACGCCTATCCTTCCGACCAGCGCATCGCCGCGGTCGGCTCCGGGCATCTGTCACTCGAGCTCGGCGGTCCGCGCCAGTTCGGGGAGCATGGTCCCGATCCGGAATTCGACCGCCAGGCGATCGCATGGCTGGCCAGCGGCGACATCGAAGCCATTCTCGAAAATGTGACGCGGGACAATCTGGGGACGCACGGCAACGCGACGCATGGCTTTATGGACTTGATCCTGATGATGGGGATCGCCGGTCCGCAGAAGGCGAGCTATGTCGACAACCTCGATCTCTTCCACACCATGGAAGCCTATCTCACCTGGTATCCGGAAGGAGCCGCGGCATGAGCAAGTATTACGTCGACAAGTTCCTTTTTACGGTCGATCGCGATCCGCAGCTGCTGCGGCGATACAAGGAAGATCCGAGATCGCTGGTTCTGACCTGGGAACAGTCGATTGGGCCGAAGCTCAACGACGCCGAAACCTCCACGGTCCATTTCCTCACCGACAGGGAACGCGAGATCCTGATCAACCACGATTACGTCGCGCTGTTCGAGATGGGCGCGCATTTCTTCCTTTGCCTGACGATTTTCATTGCGCTGTATGACGAGGAGTGGACCAAAAAGCACGGTCCGCTGTCGTTCCAGCGCGAATACGGCGCCAAACTGAAGCACTGGCTGGGGCGTGACTATCCGTCGGTCGCCGTCTAGCGACCAGGCGCCGGATTCAAGACAAAAAACGCAGGCGAAACTGCCGCGATACGACAAAACAATTTGTCAGGGGAGAACGAACCGATGAGCGCGCAGAGCCTGGAATACGAGCAACCCGCCGCATTGACACGCTGGTGGCAGTTGGCCCTCGCGATGGTCGCGATGATGGCGGCGTCCAGCCCGCAATATGTGTGGGCGCTGTTTGTGCCGCCGCTGCAGGCGAAGCTCGGCGTCACGCTTTCGGCCCTGCAGGTCACGTTCGCGCTGTTCAGCATCTGCCAATGCGGCCTCGGGCCGATGCACGGATATTTTGCCGAAAAATTCACGCCACGGCAGTTTGCGGCGATGGGCGGCGCGCTGGTCGGCGCCAGCTGGGTGCTGTCGTCTTACGTTGTTGAGCTTCCGTTGCTGTATGTCACCTATGGTGTGCTCAGCGGCATCGGTACCGGCATGATCTATGTCGCCACGGTCGAACTGGTGAGCCTGTGGTTTCCGGAACGGCGGGGTTTCGCGATCGGTATGGTGGCCGGCAGCTACGGCTTCGGCGCTGTCATCACGACCTTTCCGATCGCTGCATCGATCCAGGCTTCCGGATACCAGCAAACCCTGATGATATACGGGCTGGTCCTTGGCATTGTCTCGATCCTGGTTGCGCTCGGTATGCGTCATCCCCCGATCGAGCCGGGCCGCCAGCATCGCGAGAATCTGGCCGCGGCTGATCTCGCGAAACGCAATTACACATCGGCCGAAATGCTGCGCACGCCGATCTTCTGGCTGATGTTTGTGATGATGAGCATGATGGCGACCGGAGGCCTGATGGTGATTTCGCAGATCGGCGCCTTTGCGCGGGATTTCGGTGTTACCAAGGACACCCTGGTTCTCGGCATGGCCGCACTTCCGCTGGCGCTCACCATCGATCGCGTTGCGAACGGATTGACCCGGCCGTTTTTCGGCTGGGTGTCCGACCGGATTGGCCGCGAGAACACCATGACGGCAGCTTTTCTGCTGGAAGGCGCGGCGATCTTCCTGATGCTGATGTTCGGCAGCAATCCGGTGCTGTTCGTGTTGTTGTCCGGCGTTATCTTTTTCGGCTGGGGCGAGATCTATTCGTTGTTCCCGGCGATCCAGGGCGACCTGTTCGGGCAAAAGCACGCGGCCAACAATTTCGGCTTTCTGCTGGTGGCGACAGCCGTCGGCTCGATCCTCGGCGGACCGCTCGCGGCACTTCTGTTCGAACAGAGCCATTCCTGGACTCTTGTCTTCTCCATCGTCAGCGCTCTCGACGTTCTGACCGCGGTGCTGGCCCTGGTCGTGCTCAAGCCGATGCGCCAACGGTTCCTTGTGGGAGATGCCGTCCGCCCTGAACCGGCCGCGTCGCTGCTCTGAAGGTTTCGAACTTCACGACCGGATCCGACGTCCGCGGTTACAATGTGAAATTAGCGTTCCGGTCGGGTGCGCGGTGGAGAAGATGTTGCAACGGCAGGCGGAGCGTTTTGCGATTGCGGCAGATGATAATGAAAGCCGTCTTTACCGGAAGGTGATCCTGCGGATCATCCCCTTCATCTTCATCTGCTACGTTCTGAACTATATCGATCGCGTCAATGTCAGCTTCGCCAAATTGCAGTTTCAGAGCGATCTGAACCTGACCGATGCGAGTTACGGACTGGGCGTTGGTCTGTTTTATGTCGGCTACATCCTGTTCGAAGTGCCGAGCAATCTGCTGCTGCAGAAAATCGGTGCGCGCAAGACCATCACCCGGATCATGTGCCTGTGGGGCCTCATTTCCGGCGCCATGGCATTCGTCTCGCGGCCGGAACAGTTCTATCTCGCCCGCATCCTGCTGGGCGCCGCTGAGGCCGGGTTCTTCCCCGGCATTATTCTCTATCTCACATTCTGGTTTCCAAACCGGATGCGCGGGCGGGTGATGTCGTTGTTCGTCCTCGCCATCGCGGTGTCTGGGATGGTCGGAGGGCCGATCTCCGGCTTGATCATGCAACACCTCGGCGGTTTTCAGGGGTTCAAGAGCTGGCAATGGCTTTTCCTGATCGAAGGAATGCTGCCGGTCATGATGGGGATCGCGGCTTTCTTCGTGTTGGACGACCGCCCGCGAGACGCGAGATGGTTGTCGGACGGCGAGAAGGATCTGCTCACGGCCAATCTGACGATCGAAAACCGGACCGATGGCCATTCCGGCGCTCAAGCCTTGCTGTCGGCGCTGCGGAGGCCGAAGCTGTGGATGGCAACCTTCGGCTATTTCTCGGTCACCTGGGCCGGGACGGTCCTCAATTTCTGGACGCCGACGATCATCCAGCGTTCGGGTGTGGCCAGTATATTCCAGGTCGGCATGCTGTCGGCGGTTCCCTATGCGATCGGCGCTGTCGGCATGCTCGCGCTGTGCCATCACTCGGATCGAGTGCTGGAACGGCATGGCCATTTCTTCGCCGCGGTGTTCATCGCGGGCTGCGCGGCGCTCGCCGTGGCCTATGCCTCCTGGAATTCTGCGCTCTCGATCATCTGTCTTGCGGTGCTGGCGGTCGGCTATCTCACAGCCATCGCCCTGTTTTGGACCATTCCGACCAGCTTTCTTTCCGAACAGGAGGCGCCAGGCTGCATCGCCTTTATCAGCAGCGTCGGCCAGATCGGAAGCCTGGTCGCTCCGACGCTGTTTGGCTATGTGTCTGACCGGACCGGAAGCCTTGCCATGGGCGCCGGCGTCGTTGCCGCTGTCCTGATCGCCGGCGGGTCCGCGGTTTTGAGCCTGAGGTTCTTCCGTATGAATACGGGCTGACCAACCACGGCTGGCGCCGCCGTCGCGCTCTTTCGGCTTCAAGAGTGAAGCTTCAGCAAGGTGACCGAATACCGGCCAGCATCATGGTTAGCCGTTTATGTTCCCGTTAGGGGCTACTTCATTAATTTGAGCTAATCACCAGGGGTCTGGCGCCACTCCGGCGACGGCTATTCCTGCGATAGGTGCTCAATGCTTGGCAATCTGCGAATTTCCTCCAAGCTCCTGATGATAGTGGGTCTTTCGGTGATCGGCATCGCCGCGGTGGCCGGCGTCGGTCTCTCGGCGCTCTGGGACAATCTGCTGGAGGATCGCAAGGCGAAGCTCCAGGATGTCGCTCTCATGGGCCGTCAGGCTCTCGAACTCGATTATCAGGCCTCGAAGAAGGCAGGGCTTTCCGAAGCCGAAACCCTGGAACGCGGCAAGACACTGCTGCGCACATTCCGTTTCGGCAAGGACGATTATCTTTACGCCATCAGCGGGCAGGGCGTGTCGCTGGTCAATCCCAACCCGAAGGTCGAAGGCAAGAATCTATATGACTCGGTAGATTCCGACGGCGTCTATTTTATCCGTGATCAGATCGCGCTGTCCGCCAAAGGCGGCGGCATCATGAGATACCGCTTTCCTCGGCCCTCAGGCGACGTGCCGCTTCCGAAGATGTCCTATGTCACCGACTTCAAGCCCTACGGCTGGGTCATGGGTGCCGGCATCTATATTGAGGACGTCTATGCGATCTTCTGGGCCCAGGCGCTCCAGGTGGGCATGCTGGTCGGTCTTGCATTGCTGGTGATGGGCGGCATGTTCTTCCTGCTCGGTCGCAGCATCGTGCAGCCGATCAACGCGATGACCGCGGCGATGCGAAAGATCGCCGATGGCGAGACCTCGACCGCTATCCCGGCTCAGGAACGGCGCGATGAAGTCGGCGCCATGGCGCAGTCGGTGCAGATCTTCAAGGACAATATGATCGAGGCGACCCGGCTGCGTGGCGAGCAGGACGTTTTGAAGGCTAAGGCGGACACCGACAGGAAACTTCTGCTCAGCAAAATGGCCGATGATTTCGAGAATGGCGTCCGCGCCTCGCTCGACACCCTGACCGGTGCTGCGACGGAAATGCAGGCGACCTCGAAGAGCATGTCCACCACCGCCGGGGAAGCCAGCCATCAGGCGACCACCGTGGCCGTTGTGGCCGAGCAGGCATCGGCCAATGTGCAGACGGTCGCTGCGGCGACCGAGGAATTGTCGTCGTCGGTTTCGGAAATCGGACGTCAGGTCACGGAATCAACCCAGATCGCGGGTCAGGCCGTCGCCGAGGCCAATCGTACCAACGTCACGGTGCAGGGGCTGTCGGCCGCAGCACAGAAGATCGGCGACGTTGTCAAACTGATCAGCGACATCGCCAGCCAGACCAATCTGCTGGCCTTGAACGCCACGATCGAAGCGGCCCGTGCCGGCGAAGCCGGCAGGGGTTTTGCGGTGGTCGCCAACGAGGTCAAATCGCTCGCCAGCCAGACCGCAAAGGCGACCGATGAAATATCGGCGCAGGTTGGCGCCATGCAGGGCGCGACCGCGGATGCGGTCCAGGCCATCGAGAGCATCGGCCGCACCATCGGTGCCATCAACGAGATTGCTTCGGCGATTTCAATCGCCGTCGAGCAGCAGGGTGCCGCGACCCGGGAGATCGCTCGCAGTGTTCAGGAAGCCGCGCAGGGGACCGGCCAGGTGTCGAGCAACATCTCCGGTGTCAACCAGTCCGCCGACAAGACTGGCGCCGCGGCCAACAAGGTATTGTCCTCGGCGGAGCAGCTGAGCGGTCAGGCAGCAACCTTGCGCGCCGACGTCGATCGCTTCGTCGCCAACATCCGCGCCGCCTGATTGTCGCTGCTCGAAACCGCCAAGCCTCTCATCCCCGGGGAATGAAGGGGAAGATCGTGCGTATCGGACCGTGTCCCTCGCCTGGTAGCGGCCGGCCTCGCTCGCGGTGACCGTTCCAGATACCATCGAGCGGTAACATCACGCTGTTCTCAAGGATTCGTTATCGCGAAGTCCGCGTGCCAATCCGTTGGCTCGGTGCCCACTGTTGTGATCCCTGCATCTGTCTATAACCTGAAGCCATGAACCTGATAGCCTGAGGCCTCGGTGCGCGTGTAGCACATCGCGGTGGAACCGCCCGGAGCTGATGGCGGTTCGGATGTACAAAGCTGTACACGGGTATCATAGACGCATGACACACCTGCGGGCTAACCCGATAGCTATCGCAGGCGACGAGCCACAAATGGTGCTCATAGCAGGGCGCTCATGAAAACGGCCGACGAGACTTTGCGAGGTGGGAAGTCGGTCGGCGCGGGACATGGCCGCAGCCGTGCCATGTCCTTGGGCGCAGTGGCCATTATTCTCGGCCTGGTCGCTTGCCTCCATCTTGGGTTCTGGGCCCTGAAAAATCCGGCGACAACCGCGGCGTCGGTAGAAGACCGGCTGGCGAGCGTTTCGTACAACCGGTTCGCGGGCGCCCCTTCCTCCGGGCTGACCGTGCCCGAGGCGCGGATTCGTGCCGATCTCACCGCCATCGCCGGGCAAGCCAGGGCGGTGCGTACTTATGCCTCGACGCAAGGCCTGGAGCGCGTTCCACCGATTGCGGCTGAACTCGGGCTCACGGTCACGCTTGGCGCCTGGATCGACAATGACAATGCCCGAAACGAGCGTGAGATCGTCTCAGCCCTCGATCTGGCAAGGCACAATCCCAACGTCACGCGTCTGGTCGTGGGCAATGAAACCGTGTTCCGGCACGAGCGCAGCGTGGCCGATCTGATCCGGATCATTCAGCGCGTGAAGCGCGACAGTCCGGTTCCGGTGGCGACCGCCGAAAACTGGCAAACCTTCATCCAGCATCCAGAGCTTGGCGACGCCGTCGACCAGATCTTTGCCCATATCATTCCCTACTGGGAGGGCGGGCCAAAGGCGTCGGCGGTGGAGCGGTCGCTGGAGATTTACGACAGGCTGCGGGCCACATTCCCCGGCAAGACCATCGTCATCGGAGAGCTCGGTTGGCCGAGCGCGGGCCGCAATTACGAGCAGTCGATGCCCGGCTCGATCACCCAGGCCGTGGTGTTACGGGATTTCGTTGCGCGCGCAACTGCACTCGGCATCGACTACAATATCGTCGAGGCAATCGACCAGCCAGAGAAATTGTTCGAGGGCAATGTCGGTCCCTATTGGGGCATCCTCGACGCGTCCTTGCGGCCCAAATTTGCCTGGACCGG
This sequence comes from Bradyrhizobium sp., assembly GCF_050014615.1. Classification (GTDB taxonomy): domain Bacteria; phylum Pseudomonadota; class Alphaproteobacteria; order Rhizobiales; family Xanthobacteraceae; genus Bradyrhizobium. Next base: position 29,805 of record NZ_JBEKCZ010000005.1, read on the forward strand.
GCCGCTGGTGGATGCCGAATACTGGAAGGCGGCCGCGTGCGCCGTCCTCGTCGGCCTGTTGCTGTCACTCTCTGTTCTGTTGCTTCCCGGGGCGACGGTCGGACAGGTGATGTTGCTGGCCGGCGCGGACCATGTGATCGGTGACTGGTGTGCCAGCGTGCTCGGATACTGGCATGCTCACTATTTCCTGCATGGTGAGGTGATCGCGTTTGGCGTCGGGTTGCCGCTGCTGGGGCTGCTAGCCCCGATCCTGCTCTCGCGCGTAGGCGAATTGGCGGCGGTTACCTTTGGTCGCAATCCTGAACGGCTTCTGGCGATATCGCCGCCACGCCCGGACGCTGCCACGCCAAAGGTCTCGATTCATATTCCCGCGTATCGGGAGCCGCCGGAGATGCTGTTGCGCACCATCGAGTCGGTGGCGCGGCTCGACTACCCGGATTTTGAATGCGTGGTTATCATCAACAACACGCCGGATCCGGCGTTCTGGCAGCCGATCGAGACGCGCTGCCGCGAACTCGGGCCACGTTTCAAGTTTCTGCGCGTCGAAAATCTCCAGGGGTTCAAGGCCGCAGCGTTGCGGCTCGCAATGGCAGAGGCTGCGGCCGATGCCGAGATTATCGGCGTCATCGATGCCGACTATGTGGTCGATCCAAGGTGGCTCGCGGATCTGGTCCCGAGCTTTGCCGATCCCGAGGTTGGCCTTATCCAGGCTCCGCAGGATCATCGCGACGGCGATCGCAGCCTGATCCACGCCGCCATGAACGCCGAATATGCCGGGTTCTTCGATATCGGCATGGTCGAGCGCAACGAGTTCAACGCCATCATCGTTCACGGCACCATGTGCCTGATCCGCCGCACGGCGATGGCAGCCGCCGGCGGCTGGTCGAGCGACACGATTTGCGAGGACAGCGATCTCGGGCTGACGATCATGGAACTCGGCTGGCGCGCCCACTACACCAACCGCCGTTATGGCTGGGGGTTGCTGCCGCAGGATTATCAGGCCTTCAGGGTTCAGCGGGCCCGTTGGGCTACAGGCGCGGTGCAGATCGTGAGGAAACACTGGCGCAAGTTCCTGCCGGGGACCAGCCGGCTCGACCATGATCAGAAACGCGAATTCCTGCTGGGCTGGCTCAACTGGTTCGTCGCCGAAAGCATTGCCGTCGCGGCGGCGCTGCTCAATCTGATCTGGGTTCCGTTCATCGCGCTTGATATCGTCGCCATTCCCGACGTGCTGCTGACGTTCCCGATCATCGCGGCGTTTCTGGTGACGCTGGTTCATTTTGCCTGCGCTTACAGAATGCGCGTCGCGGTCTCGTACTGGCAGATGCTGGGCGCGATGATCGTATTCATGTCGGTGCAATGGACGGTTGCGAGTGCGGCCTTCACAGCCGCGCTTCCGGCGAGCCGCAGCTACTTCCATCGTACCCGAAAGGGCGGCGGCGCGCCCGTAACTACGCGCATTGTGGCGATGCCGGAAATGCTGCTCGGCGCGCTGCTGGCCGCCGGCGCCATCACGATCTATGCCGTCAATATCTACCGTCATCTCGAGGCCGACCTGTTCGCGACGATCCTGCTGCTTCAGAGCCTGCCGTTCCTGTCGGCGGTGGCACTGGTCTGGCTGGAGCGCTTCGGCGATCAAAGATCAATATCGGCTGCGCGAGCGGCGATTTGAGACGCCGCTTCGGCGAACAGGAAGATCGTGCTACGCAGCGACACTGTCCGATGCTTCAGCGATTTCTGCTGCGCGGTACTTCACTCATCGTCTGCTTGAATTCGCGGAGCAGCCAGTCGACAAACGATTTCACCTTCGGCAGCTTGGCGCGATGCTCTTCGGTGACGATATGGTATGCCAGCGGAGACGGCAGCCGGATCGCAAACGGTTCGACCAGCCGACCCGTGGCGATATCGGACTTTACCACGGCGCTGCGCCCCATCACCACGCCCATGCCTTCGATCGCCATCTGAAACGACGGGTAGAGCAGATCGCAGGAGATTTCGTTGGCCGCCGAGATTTGCGGGATTCCGGCCTCTTCCAGCCACAACGGCCAGTCGTCCCGCAGGATTAAGGGCGACGAGGTGTGGATGCGGGTGTGGTGACGCAGGTCGCCGGGAACGCGCAGCGCATGGGTCCCGCGCAGCAGTCGAGGGCTGCAGACCGGAAATACTTCCTCGTCATTGATCTTCCATGTCGCCATTCCCGGCCAGTCGCCGAGGCCGTAGTGGATGGAGACATCGTAGTCCTCGTGCAGGGCGTTGCCGAACGGGACCAGCGTGCGCAATCGCACGGCAACATCAGGATTGCTCTTGCGATAACTCGGCAACAGCGGAATCAGGCATTTGATCGCGAAGGTGCCGAGGCAGCCGATCGTCAGTTCGTCGCCGCGGTGGCGACCGATGGCGCGATCGGTCGCCACCATGATCTCGGTGATCACGTTGCGCGATGAACGCAGATATTCATGGCCGGTCTCGGTCAGCCGTATGGTGTTGCTCTCGCGGACAAACAGTCTGTCACCCAGGAATTCCTCGAGGGCGCGGATGCGCTGGCTGATGGCGCCCTGTGTCAGGTTCAGTTCGATCGCGGCCCGGCTGAAGCTGAGGTGGCGCGCTGTCGCCTCAAAGGCGTAAAGTGCTGACAGGCTTGGCAAATTTTTCCGCATGATGTCAAAATCCAATGAGGTATTAGTATTTCTAATACCTCCGTTAGAATTTGTCGATTGAGCCGCCACCCCTGATCCGTCAGAACCGAAGGGCAGCCGCGAAGGAGTTCGCGGTGTTAACTGCTGCCTGGATCGGATCGACGGGTGAATTCACAAACCACGCATCGGGCGTCGCTCATCGTTCGCGACGGAACCTCGATTTCATACGCTATGACAGGCGCGAGCCGGCATCGCCGGGTCGCACTGATACATTCTCTGGCGCTCGACGGTGAGTTCTGGCGCCCGGTCGCCGATATCCTCTCTAAGGATGCCGCCGTCCTGACGATCGACTGCCGCGGCCACGGCGCCTCCGGAACGCCGCCCGGGCCTTATTCCGTCGAGCAGTTCGCCGACGATCTTGCTGACGTGCTGGACGGCATCGGCTGGCCGACGGCGGCCATCGCCGGCGCATCGATGGGCGGCTGCGTCGCGATCTCATTCGCGGCACAATATCCGTCGCGGACGACGGGCCTCGGACTTTTTGACACCACGGCCTGGTATGGCGCCAACGCGCCGAAGCAGTGGGAACAACGGGCCGAGCGCGGCGTCGCCGACGGTATGGCGAGCCTCGTCGAATTCCAGAAGACCCGCTGGTTTGGTGACGCCTTCCGGGCGGAACATGCGGACGTGGTCGAACGGACAATTGCCACTTTTGTGAAAACCGACCCGAAGGCCTATGCGGAAACCTGCCGGATGATGGGCGCCTTCGATCTGCGGGCAAAACTTGGTGCGCTGCGGATGCCCACACGGGTCGCCGTCGGCGAACAGGACCAGGCGACGCCGATCGCGATGGCAAGGGCGATCCATGAGGGAATACCCGGCGCGACGCTGAACGTCATTCCCGGCGGCCGTCATCTGACGCCTCTGGAGTGCCCGCTGCGGATTGCCGACGAGATCCAGATGCTGCTCGAAAAGGTCAACGCATGAAATTCACGGGCAAGATCGACGTTCCGGCGCCGCGCCAGGCGGTGTTCGAGAAGTTGCGCGATGCGCATTTCTTCGCATCATGCGTCGATGGCGTGCTGGACCTGGTCGAAATCGACGACCGTCACTACACCGCGACGCTGGAAACCCGGGTGGCCTATATCAAGTTCAAATTCGCCGTCACCGTGGAGATCGTCGAACTGGACGAACCCGTCCGCGTGGTCGCACGGGTGGAGGGCACGCCGGTCGGCATGGTTGGGCGCCTCACCGCGACCTCGGCCGCCAATCTCGTGGAGCAGGATGGCGGCACCGCCGTCAATTATGAACTCGACGTGGCATTGACCGGCAAGCTCGGCAGCCTCGGCCAGCCGGTGCTCAAATCCAAGGCCAAGGAAATGGAGCGCCAGTTCGCCTCCCGCATCCAGGCCAAATTTCAAGCCACGAATGCCGGGAGCGAAACATGATATCGTTCGAACTGGCGGAGCCGAAGACGCTCAGCGAAGCCATCGCCCTGCTCGACGCGGAAGATCCGGAAGTCCGGCCGATTTCGGGCGGCACTGCCCTGATGCTGATGATGAAGTCGGGTGTTTTTCGTCCGAGCCGCCTCGTCAGCCTGCAAAAGGTCGAACCGGATTATTCACGCATCGAACGCGGTGGGGATGGAAGCCTGCGGCTCGGCGCGCTGGCCAGCCTGTCGCAGATCGAGCATTCCGATGAAGTCCGCCGCGTAGCCCCCGTGATCGAGAAGACCATGCGTCATTTGTCGAATGTGCGCGTGCGCAATGTCGCGCGGCTCGGCGGCAACCTGGCGCACGGCGACCCGCATATGGATCTGCCGCCGGTGCTGTCGTCGCTGGGCGCGAAGGCCATCGTTGCCGGCCCGTCGGGTCAGCGCCAGATCATGATCGAAGAGCTGTTCAGCGGCTATTACGAAACCGTGCTGCAACGCGACGAACTCATCACCTTCGTCGACGTGCCGCCCCAGGCCGCCTGGTCGTCGACCTATATCAAATGCACGACGCGGTCGGCCGACGACTGGCCGGCGCTCGGCATCGCCTGTTCGCTCCGCATCGAGGGCGGTATCATCGGCGACGTCAGGCTCATGATCAGTGCCGCGACTGAAAAGCTGACGCGTCTCGTTGCAACCGAAAAAGTCCTGCGCGGCCAGAATGTCAACGAGGCGACATTCGAACGCGCCGGTGAATCCGCCATGACCGAAGCCGAAGTCATCGGCGATTCCCGCGGTTCAGCCGCGTATAAATCCGAACTGGTGCGGGTCTATGTACGGCGCGCGTTGCGGCAGGCCGGCCTTGCGGGAGTGCCCCAGTCATGACGATTCACAAGCCGATGCCCGCGGGACAGGTGGGCCGCTCGCTTCCCCGGCTCGAAGCTCGCGCCAAGGTCACCGGCCGGGCCGACTACGTGCACAATATGCGCGTGCCGGGCATGCTGATGGCGAAGGTGGTGCGCAGCACCGTGGCGCATGGTCGCATCGTCAGCATCGATACCAGCGCGGCACGGCAGCTCGAGGGCGTGTTTGCGGTCTACACCGGCGAGGACATCCGCAAGATCATCCCGGAGCCCTATTACGGTCCCGCGTTTCACGACCAGCCGGTCCTTGCGCTGGGCAAGGTGCGGCATGTCGGCGAGCCGGTGGCCGTGGCATTGGCCAGGGACGCGCATGTCGCCGAGCAGGCGGCGCAGTTGGTCGAGGTGGTGTATGAGGAACTGCCTGCGGTGTTCGGCGAAGTCGAAGCGATGGATTCGAAGGCCATCGTGCACGACGTCCTGAAGCCGGCCGGCACCTTTCCCGATCTCAAGCATCTGCACGGCAAGAAGAACACCAACATCGCGCTCGATTTCCATCTCAAGCGCGGCGACGTCGAAAGCGCATTCGCCAGCGCGGCGCATGTGTTCGAGCATGAATTTCACACCCAGCAGGTGATGCATACCCCGCTGGAGCCGATGGTTTCGCTGGCCGAGCCGACGCGGGACGGCCTGACGATTCACACGGCCTCCCAGAGTCCGTCATTCGTCCGGATCGAGATCGCCCGGCTGCTCGGATGGCCCGAAAACAAGGTGCAGGTGAAGGTGCCGCATCTCGGCGGCGGGTTCGGCGCCAAGCTCTACATCAAACTGGAGGCGCTGGTCGCCGCACTCGCGCTTCTGACCAGGCGGCCGGTCAAGTGGTCGCTGACGATGGAGGAGCAGTTCTACACCATCAGCAAGCATGCCACCACGTTCCGGATCAAGAGCGCGGTCGATGGGGCCGGCAAGGTCACCGGACGCAGTTGCACCGTCTATTGGAACGGCGGCGCCTATGCCGATATCGGCCCGCGCGTCACCCAGAAATCCGGTTTCACCGCGCCGGGACCCTACGATATCGAGAACGTCGCGATCGATTCCTACTCGCTCTATACCAACCGGCCGCCGGCCGGCGCGTTGCGTGGCTTCGGCATTCCGCAGCTGGTCTGGGCCTATGAAAGCCATACCGACCTGATCGCCCGCGAACTGAACATCGATCCGGTTGAATTTCGCCGCAACAATATCCTGCGGGAAGGCCGCCCGCAGGCGACCGGCACCGCGATGAAGGACGCCGCGATCGATCTGGTGCTGGAAAAGGTCGCCGAACGGATGAACTGGTCGGCGCCGTTTGATCGCGGCAGTGGAACGATACGCCGCGGCCGCGGTGTCGGGATCGGCTTCAAGGCCTCGATCTCGCCGACGACGTCGGTGGCCTTCGTCAATATCTACGCCGACGGCAGCTGCGCGCTTTACATGAGTACGGTGGACATGGGGCAGGGCTCCGATACCGCAATGGCGCAGATCGTCGCCGAAGTGCTGCAGGTGCAGGCCGAGAACGTCAGGGTGATTCATCCCGACACCGACGTCACGCCCTACGACATGGCGACGCTCGGCTCGCGGTCGACCTTTCACATGGGCAACGCGGTGAAACTGGCCGCCGAGGACGCCAAGCAGAAGCTCGAGGCGATGGCACGCAGCGTCGGCGCCCCGGAAGGCTCAAATCTCGAGACCCGCGAGATTTTCAAGAAAAAATACGGCATGCAGGCCGGCAATGTGATGGGCGTCGGCAGCTACATTCCGACCTACAAGTCGCCCGACTCCGTGACCGGCATGTCCGACAATATCACGCCGTTCTGGATGATCGGCGGCACCGGCGTCGAGATCGAGGTCGACACCGAAACCGGGCATGTGAAGCTGACGAAGCTCATCAACGCCGCCGATATGGGGCGGCCTCTCAACCCTCACATCGTGGAAACGCAGTTGTCGGGCGCGGCGATCATGCAGCTTGGTTTTACCATGTTCGAGAACATGGAGTTCGACGCGGGGCAGGTCACCAACGCCTCCTTCGCCGACTACAAGATCCCCGGCATCCATGACATTCCGCCCGACATCGAGAACCACATCGTGTTGGCCGAGCAGGGCGGCGGACCGTTCGGCGCCAAGGGCGTCGGAGAAAGCGCGACCTTCGGCGTATCGCCTGCGATCGCCAACGCGATTCACGATGCGGTCGGCGTTCGCCTGACCGACCTGCCGCTGACTGCGGAGAGCGTGCTGAGAGGCATTCGTCTCAAGGCCGGAAATCCGATCGGAGATTGAAATGGATCAGCACGCCAAGTCGATCAGCTTCGTGCTGAACGGAAGCACGACCGAGATGCTGGTGCAGACCCACGAAAATCTCGTCGAGCTGTTGAGCCGGCTGGATTTGTACGGCGCCCGCGAAAGCTGCGGCCAGGGTCTGTGCGGCTGCTGCACCGTGATCGTCGATGACATCGCGGTGTCGGGTTGTCTGTACCCGGCCGCGTTCGTTGACGGCAAAACCGTCACCACGATCGAGCATCTCGATCACGACGTTCACTTAAGCCCGGTGCAGCAGGCGTTCATCGAGGAGGGCGCGTTCCAGTGCGGCTTCTGTACGTCGGGCTTCATCCTGATGACGCATCAGTTGCTGGAACAAAAGCCGATGCCCACCGATGAAGAAATCAGGGACTATCTGGCAGGCAATCTATGCCGCTGTGCGGCTTATCCGGAGATCATCAACGCTGTGAAAAGCGCTGCAAACAAGATGGCGCGCACATAAGCAGAATTTGGGGGGATCAAGGATGACGACTTCCACAGTAACTTCCGCAATGGACGGCCCGTGGTACAGAGCGCTGTCGCGTTCGCAATGGAATGCGTTGATTGCCTCGAATCTCGGCTGGCTGTTCGATGGCTTCGAAACCTACGCGTTGATTCTTACCGCGGGCGTTGCACTGCGCCAACTGCTCGATCCTTCGCAATATGGACAAATCCCGTCCTATGTCGGCACCGTGATTGCAATCACTCTGCTCGGCTGGGGCATCGGCGGCATGCTGGGTGGAATTCTGGCCGACTATATCGGCCGCAAGCGCACGATGGTGATCGCGATCATCGCCTATTCGATCGCGACCGGGCTCAGCGCATTCGCGTTCGACTGGATATCGTTCGTGGCGTTGCGGTTTCTGGTCGGCGTCGCCATCGGATCGGAATGGGCTACCGGCAGTTCCATGCTGGCCGAACTCTGGCCGGATCGCGCCCGCGGCAAGGGCGCCGGCATCATGCAATGCGGGCTCGGTCTCGGGTTTTTCCTGGCGTCGTTCACTTGGCTGTTTCTCAGTCAGGCCGGCCCGGATGCCTGGCGCTATATGTTCGCGTTGGGGGTGCTTCCGGCGCTGCTGACACTGTGGATCCGGCGCGCCATTCCGGAATCCAAAATTTGGGAAGAGGCTAATCGGAATCGGCGCGCGGCGGTTGAACAAAAACGGTCGGGGGTCTCGCTCGGTGAAGGGGCCGAAAAGCTGACGCGGTTCACGCTGTTTGATCTCTTCACCGACGCTTCGCTGCGCCGCCGGACCATCGTCGTCTTTCTGATGTCGCTGACGACCACGGTGGGATTCTGGGGTATCTCGACCTGGGTGCCGCCGTTCATCGGTTCGCTGGCCGCCAAGGAAGGCTTCAACGCGGCGCAGTGGGCGAGCTATGCCGGCATGGCCTACACCATCGGCTCGGTGCTCGGCTATCTCAGCATGGGCTTCCTGATGGATGGGGTCGGCCGCAAGCCGGTCACGATTGCGTTTTTTGTCGTGGCGTTGTTGATGACGCCGGTGCTGTTCTTCGTGACCACCGATCTGAAGCTGCTGCTGCTGCTTGCGACGGTCAATGCGTTCTTCAGCAACGGGCAATATACATGGATGCCGGTCTGGCTGCCTGAGCTGTATCCGACCCGCATGCGGGCGACCGCGCTGGCCTTCGCTTTCAACGCCCCGCGCTTCATTGCCTTCCTGGGGCCATTGCTCGCCGGCACGATGATCACCCAGTTTGGCGGTTTCGGTCACGCCGCTATGGTGCTGGCATCGATCTATGTGGTGGGAATTATTGCCGCGTTCTTCCTGCCCGAGACCAAGGGGTCTCCGCTGCCGGACTGAGCCGGCAGGGGGATTCGGCGCGGGCGCACCTCTTTCCAAAATTATCTCCAGCCCGAACGACGACACCACCATGATCAGGAGCCGGCTCGCGGCCGCAGGTCCACCACTCTAGCTAACCGCCGAATGCTCTCGAATGGTTGGGTTGGAGTGGAACCGTCCGCAGCAGTTCCACAGTCCGGATCGATTTAGCTGCGCGGCGCCGGACGATCGCGGGATCCATCCGGAAGGCACCCATTGAGAAACAGCCTGACCGCGGCGCTGATCCGCTCGCGCAACTCTTTCTCGGATTTCGCGGTCTTGCCGGTGAGGACCAAAGCGCGGTTGGGGCCGTCGACCACCGCATAGGTGAACTGCTCGGCCAGGTAGCTGGCGTCGGCCGATCGTATCTGTCCGCTGCGCATCGCGTTGGAGAAGACGTTGGCGATCAGGCTTCGCGCGTGGAGGGAGTTCTCGTGATAGGCCAACGCCAGTTGCGGGAATTGATGCGCTTCGGACGTGATGAGCCGTTCGTGCGCGATAGCCGCCGGCGCCAGCGCGTGCTTCGAAAAGTCCACTCCGATCCTGACCAAGGTCGCTTCGATCGGACTGTCGCGCTTGGATTCGGTGACGGCCGGCAGCAGCAGATCATTGGTTCCTTTCCGGATCACCGCCGCAAACAACGCCTCCTTGGAAGGAAAGCGGGCGTAGAAGGTCTGCTTCGAGATCCGGGCCGTCGCCGCGATGAGATCGACGCTGACGGCCTCGAAGCTCGACTCCAGGAAGAGCCGCATCGCAACGTCGATGATCTGCTCGGTGATGCGGCTGGCTTGTTCCTTCGTCGGCCGCCCGCTGCTTCGCCGTACGGTTCTGGCCGGCTTGGCCTTGGCCACAGTCATTTTGGGTTTCTCTCCGAGCCTTGCCCTGAGCGTCTCCGGGCTGATTTCACCGTCCGGCCCGCCGTCTCGATCGTTCGATTTCTCCGCATATAGGCTTGCGGCGGCGAACGATAGCGTATAAATAGTACGGTATCGTTTGATTAATGAATTGGGAATATTAACCGCGTGGCGGTGGTCCGCGAGTGGCGGGCGCCTCTGCTTTGGTGTCGTGAAGGACTGGATATGAGACATATGACGTTGGTTTCTCGAATAATTATGCGTTCCGTTATCGCCGCGTGCCAGGTGGCTCTCGCCGGCCCAGGCGCCGCGGCAACCCCAACCGATCCGAGCGGAACCTGGCTCACGGAAGACGGCCGCGCCCGCGTTCGCATCGAGCGCTGCGGAGCGAAGCTGGAGCAGATCTGCGGCTATGTCGTCTGGATGAAGGAGCCGGCTGATGCGAATGGGCAACCGCTGCGGGATCAAAATAATCCGGATCTTGCGAAACGGTCCCGGCCTCTGTTGGGTCACCAGTTGATCCTGGGTCTCAGGCCAAGCCCGGAGGGGCACTTCGATGGCCAGATCTACAACGCGGAGAACGGCAAGTCCTACGAGATCTCGGTATCGCGCGGGGCGACGGATCTGAAGGTCAAGGGCTGTATGCTGTCGGTTTTCTGTGCCTCGCAGACCTGGACTCAAACCATGAACGCCTTGCCCGGGCAGTTGGTGGGGATGACGGGCGACCCGACCGGCCCCAGGGCGGATAAGGAGTGGGCGCCGCCGATCCAGGTGACCCAGGCGAAACCGCCGACGGTGGCAAAAGCCGCCAAATAGCGACGAGAGCGCTTCCGGCCTCGCTTCGAAGCGGTCCGGTCCTCTGCGTTGACGCTTTCCCAAAATATCTGAACTGGAGTTTGAGATGCCCACACTCTGGCGGGTGGAATGTCGCCTGGTGGTCCTGGCGCTCTGCGCGGCCTTGACCGGATGCGCCAGCGTGACGCCGATCCCCTATTCGGAAGTTGCTTCGTCGTCTTATCTGGTCCCGAATCCAACCGACGCGTCCGGACGCATTCCGTATCGCTACGCCACCACGGTGGATTGGCGCGCCTACAACCGGATCATCATCGAACCGGTGGTGATCTACCGGGGGCCGGATCAGCAATTCGGCGACATGTCCGAAGCGGACAAGGCGTCGCTCGCGAGCTACATGCAGACGCGGTTCGCGGAGAAACTGGGCCGCCGCTTCACGATCGCGAATTATCGCGCGCCAAACATGCTGCGCGTAAGGCTGACGTTGACGGGCGCGGTTATCAACACGCCGGTGCTCGGCACCCTGTCACGGTTCGACGTCGCCGGCATCGTCTATAACGGGGTGCAAACCGCCCGTGACGGGGAGGGATCGCTGACAGGCTCGGTCATTTATGCGGTCGAGATCTTCGATGCCGGGACCTCGCGGCTGCTCAGCGCGTTCGTCACCAAGCAATATCCGAGCCCGTACGACATCAAGGCCAGCGTGGGACCGCTGGCCGCGGCAGAGGCCGGGATCGACAAGGGCGCGGAGGCGCTGATGGCGCAATTAAGATAATGCCGGATCGGTTCGACCTTGCCCCCTCGCTGGCCCCCTCATTCGACATGCAGTTTCAGCGGTCCGCGGATCATGACGTGATCGACGGACATCAAGGCCTGAAACAGCGGCGCGCACGGCAGATCGTTCAATGGATCATCGAACAGGCGACGGCACTCGATGACGGTCTAGCTTTGCTCAACGGATTCTGCAGGGCGCTGGGAGATGCCGGGCTGCCGCTCTGGCGCATGAGCGTGGTAACTCCGGCGATCGATCCATCCGTGCGCGGGTTCAGCGTCGACTGGCGGAGCGACCGTGGCGCCTCGCCGGTCCCGGCCGCGTTCGGCGTCGAAGACATCGGCGCCTTCGAACGCAGTCCGCTCCATGCCCTTCTGGCGGAAGGCCGGACGTTCGCCCGATGGCGTCTTCGTGATGGTCCGGATGCGGCAAAGGCTGTTCCTGAGTTGCTCGACCTGCGTGCGGAAGGCGCCACCGACTACGTTCTGCACCTGATATGGTTCGCCCCCGGCACCGCGCTGAAGGGCGTCGCGGTTTCCTTCACGACCGACATCCCGTCGGGTTTCAGTGACGACGACCTTGCGATCCTGGCCGAGGTGCTTCCGGCGCTCGGGCTCGCGATCAGCAAACTGGGCCTGTCGCGGACGCTGCACGAGACGCTTGCGATCTATCTCGGTTCGGCAACGAGCACGCGCGTTCTCAACGGCCATATCCGGCGCGGCGAGGGGGAGACGGTCGCCGCCGCGATCCTGCTGGCTGATTTCCGCGCCTTCACGGCGCTCACCGACCGCGATGATCCCGTCAGCGTCGTCGGCTGGCTCGACGAGCACTTCGACGCCATCGGCGAGCCCGTCATGCGGTGTGGCGGCGAAATCCTCAAATTCACGGGTGATGGATTCCTGGCTATCTTCCCCGTTTCGGATCCCCGAAATCAGCCATGTCCCACCTGTGGCATCGCCCTGGATGCGGCCGAGCAGGCGCTGGCTCTCAATCGCGCGTTAAATGATCGGCGCCGATCGGCAGGCTTGCCGGGACTGGAAGTGGATCTGGTGCTGCACTTCGGCCAACTGGTCTATGGCAATGTCGGGACCGGCCGGCGGCTGGACTTCACGGTGATCGGGCGGGCGGTCAACGAAGCCAGCCGTATCGAGGAGCTATGCGACGAAGCGGATCGCTCGATTCTGGTGTCCGATACGTTTGCGGAACGTTGCGGACGTCGGCTGGAACCGGTCGGCACCTTCGCCCTGCGCGGGCTTGAACGAAAGCAGCAGATCTGGGCGCCGTTGCGGTCGCCATGATTGCCGTGGTGCCACGGCGGGTCAAATCCCCCCACAGCGACGTCCACAGCGTGATCACCGCGACAACGGTGGCAAATTCGACGACTTGCCTGATTGTTTGAAGCATGAAAGGCTTCCGGGTGCATAATTGCGCCGGCGTCTGTTGGCATCGGGAAGCGGAGAGGCATGATGCGGATGGTTTCGAGATGGATTGTGACGGTTGCGGCGGGGGCAGCGGTTGTTGCCGGCGTCAATTCAGCCATCGCCCAACAGACGATCCGTGTCGGCTGGACCATTCCGGCCGAAGAATCGAAATACTGGATGATGCGTCGGCCGGCGGAATTTCCCGATCTCGGCAAGACCTATAATATCGAATGGACCCAGTTCCAGGGCACCGCACCGATGACGCAGGCACTGGCGGCCGGTGCGCTGGATTGTGCGACCCAGGGGCCTCTGTCACTGGCGAACGGTGTCGTCGGCGGCAATCTGAAGGCCTATATCGTCGCCCAGCATGTGTTCGAAAAGCCCGGCGGGTTCTCGGTCTATTGGGCGGTGAAGGACGATTCGCCGATCAAGACCGTCGCGGACCTCAAGGACAAGACCGTCGGCATCAACGTGATCGGCGGCGGCACCTATGGTCCGTTCGCGATGCTGTTGCAGAAGAACGGCGTAGATCCGAAGAAGGACATCAAGCTGGTTGAGGTTGGTTTCGCGGTTTCCGAGGAAGCCCTGCGCCAGGGACGCATCGATGCCGTCAATATGAACCAGCCGTTCGCCGCGCGCGCCGAGGCCAAAGGCGGCATCCGGAAACTGTTTTCGCTGTCCGAGGCGATGCCGAACATTGTCCACATTGTGGAAGCCTGCCGCGCCGACTTTGTCGACAAGAATCCGGAACTGGCAAAAGCCTATGTGCGCGATGTCACTTCGGGCATGAAAAAGGCGCTGGCCAATCGCGAGGAAACCCTCAAGGTGGTTTCCGAAGTGCTGAAAGCGCCGGTGCCGGTGCTGGACACCTATCTGCTCAAGGACAATGATTTCGCCCGCGATCCCGGCGCCGCGCCGAATTTCGATGCGATCCAGAAGATGCTCGATATCTATGCCGCGACGGGAATGCTGCCGAAGATGGACGTCGCGCAGTTCAAGCATCCGACCATCGTGGCGCCGCTGCAATAACGCCTCCCGAAGTGGTGGCCGTGCCGCACGAAACTGCCGTGAAAAGAAGCGAGAATGAAGCTGTTGCCACTGCGCTTGGACATTCCAACTGAATCTGCCTCGCGGCGCGGGCCGGCGATGGCCATGATCGAGATCGACCGGGTTTCGCAGATTTTCCAGACCTCCGGGCGTCAGCAGCATCTGGCGTTATCGGAAATTTCGTTGACCGTCGCGGACGGCGCCTTCGTCTCCATTCTTGGCCCATCCGGCTGCGGAAAATCGACACTACTCTATATCGTCGGCGGCTTTGTCAGCCCGACGCAGGGCGTCGCCACCATGAAGGGCAAGCCGATCACCGGGCCCGGTCCGGATCGCGGACCGGTATTTCAGGAGTTCGCGCTGTTTCCCTGGAAGAGCGTGCTCGGCAATGTGATGTATGGCCCCCGCCAGCAGGGCGTGAAGCCAGCGGAAGCCGAGGCGCAGAGCCGCGCGCTGATCGAGATGGTCGGGCTCAAGGGTTTTGAGGATTTTTACCCCAAGGAGCTGTCCGGCGGCATGAAGCAGCGCGTCGCGCTGGCGCGAACATTGGCCTATCACCCCGCGGTGCTGCTGATGGATGAGCCGTTCGGCGCGCTGGATGCGCATACCCGCACCCGGCTGCAGAATGATCTGCTCAACATCTGGGAACGCGATCGCAAGACCGTGCTGTTTGTCACGCATTCGGTCGAGGAGGCAGTGTTTCTGTCCGACAAGGTCGTGGTGATGACGCGCTCGCCGGGCCGCATCAAGGAGGTCGTCGACATCGACCTGCCGCGTCCTCGGCGGCGGGCGGAACTGCTGCTCGATTCCCGTTACCAGAAATATGTGGTCGATATCGAGGGGATGATCGACGATACCAGCGAAGACGAGTTGCGGCCATGATTGTTGTGCGTACGGTACTCGCGCGCTCCGCGCCTCTGCTCGCCTGCCTCGGTCTGCTCGGCATTTGGCAGATTGGCGCGCTGATCCTCAATACCGAAAGCTTTCCGACTGCGCTGGAAGCGCTGCGCGCAATCCCCTCGATCCTGGGTGACAAGGAAGCGCTGATCAATATTGCTGCTTCGCTCCGCCGCATGGCTGTCGGCTTCGCTTTGGCGCTGGCGGTTTCGATTCCGCTGGGATTGATGATGGGCCGCAGCCGCGCCGTCGCGTCGTTTTTCAATCCGCTGCTGATGATCATCTATCCGGTGCCGAAGGCCGCGCTGATGCCGATCATCATGCTTTGGCTCGGCGTCGGCGACATCGCGAAAACCCTGGTGATCTTTCTCGGTGTCAGCCTTCCCGTGATTTATCACAGCTTTCAGGGCGCCAAAGCCGTCGAAGAGAAGATGCTGTGGTCGGGCGCGGCGATGGGGCTGTCGGCGCCGCAGCGCATGATCCGGATCGTGCTGCCGGCGGCGCTGCCGGAAATTCTCACCGGTTGCCGCACCGGCCTGGTGCTGGCGCTGATTACGATGATCACGAGCGAGATGATTGCCCGGCAGTCGGGTGCGGGAAATATCCTGTTCAACGCGCTCGATATGGGACAGTACGACACGGTGTTTGCGATGATCATCATCGTCGGTGCGATGGGCATCGGTCTCGATGCCGCGTTCGAGAACCTGCGCGGCAGGCTGGTCAAATGGTCGGAGCCGCGCTTCGATCTGCCATTGAGCTTTTCATGAACGCGCGCGCGCTTACATCGGATGTTCTGCTGGGGATCATTCCGATCGCGCTGCTGATCGGCGTGTGGCAGGCCATCGACTCGCTGGGGTACGCGCCGCTGTCGCTGCTGCCGCCGCCCGGTCTGGTATTCACGCGTCTGGCGCAGCAACTCCTGACCGGCACCTTTCAGCAGGAGATCGGGATCACGCTGTTGCGGCTGTTCGCGGGATTCTCGATCGCGGTCATTCTCGGCGTCGGCATCGGGCTTGCCGCGGCGGCCCATCCGGCGGTCAATGCCGTGGTCCGTCCCATCGTGCGGGTGCTGGCGCCGTTGCCCAAGGTCGCGTTGTATCCGGCGCTGCTGTTGTTGCTGGGATTCGGCCATGCGTCGAAGATCACGCTGGTCGCCGCGGATGCGCTGTTTCCTATACTGCTATCGACCTATTACGGGGCATCGATGGTCGAGCAGAAGCTGATCTGGTCGGCGATGGCGGCGGGCACGCCGCGCCGTCAAGTGCTGTTCAAGGTGGTGCTGCCGGCCGCCGTGCCGTCGATCCTCACCGGCTGCCGCATCGGGCTGGTGATTTCGTGCATTGTGGTGTTTCTCGCTGAAATGATCACCTCGAGCGACGGTCTCGGCCATCTCCTGGTGACGGCGGCGCGGACCTTTCAGGCCGTCGACATGTTCGTGCCGCTGATCACGATTTCGCTGTTGGGGCTGATCCTGAACGGAATGTTGCAGGCGGTGCGATCCTATCTGCTGCGCGGGTTTCCGGAAGTCTGATGCAATTTTTGAAGTGGAGATGAGTGATGTTGGCGGACCGCATCGAAGCAAAATGGATCGACGCGTTTTGCGAAATTTTCGAGCGTTGCGCCGTCAAGTCCGGCGATACCGCCGCGATCCTTTCGGAAACGCAGTCGCGCGCGCTCAACGTTCATCTGGCCGAACTCGCGCTGTTGCGGATCGGTGCGAGGCCCTTCCACGTCATCGTGCCGACGCCGCGCAATCGGCAGATCGTGCCGATCCGCTCCACCGGCGCCAGCGAGGCGATCCAGCGGCTCGGGCCTGTCGTCACCGCGCTGCAGCAGGCCGGCTTCGTGGTCGATTGCACCGTCGAGGGCCTGATGCATGCCGTCGAGACGCCGGAAATACTCAAGGCGGGCGCGCGGATTCTCAATATTTCCAATGAGCATCCCGAAGCGCTGGAGCGCATGGTGCCGGATCTGGCGCTGGAAAAGCGCGTGCGGGCGGCGGCTAAAATGCTGCGCGGGGCCAAGCGGATGCGGGTGACCTCGAAAGCGGGCACCGAGCTCGATGTCGACATGGTCGGCGCCTCCACGGTCGGCGTCTGGGGCTGGACCGACAGGCCGGGAACGCTGGCGCACTGGCCGGGCGGTATCGTGGTGAGCTTTCCCAAGAGCGGCACCGTCAACGGCACGCTGGTGATGGCGGCCGGCGACATCAATCTTACCTTCAAGCGCTATCTGACGTCGCCGATCCGGATGACATTGAAGGATGACTACGTCACGGATCTCGAGGGCGAAGGCGCCGATGCCATGATGATGCGGGCCTATCTCGCCGCGTGGGGCGACCGTGAAGCCTATGCGGTTTCCCATGTCGGGTTCGGCATGAATCCCGCCGCGCGCTACGAAGCGCTGGCGATGTACGACCAGCGCGACACCAACGGCACCGAGCTGCGCGCGGTGGCCGGCAACTTCCTGTTTTCCACCGGCGCCAACGAATTCGCCGGGCGCTATACCGCCGGGCATTTCGATCTTCCTGTCATGGGAACCACGATCGAGCTGGACGGCGTTGCGGTGGTTCGCGAAGGCGTGCTGCAGGATGTGTTTGGCTAAATGACAGGCGGCCGTGCCAGCTTGAAATGCCGGAGCAGTTCGACCAGCGTTGCGAGGCGCTGCTCGCGGTAGTGCTCGATATCGAGGCCGGAATAATCGAGGAAGCCGGCGCCGGTGCGCATGCCGATACGGCCCTCATGCATATTGCGCGAAATCACCTCGGGTGCGCGATAGCGGTCGCTGCCCAGTGCGCCTTCGAGATAGCGGCTAGCGTAATACAGAATATCGCCGCCGCCCCAATCGATGAATTCCAACAGACCCATCACCGCGTAGCGGAATCCGAAACCGTAACGAATTGCCTTGTCGATATCTTCGGCGCTGGCGACCCCTTCTTCGACCATCCGGGCCGCCTCGTTCATGGCGAGTGCCTGGATCCGCGGAACAATGAAGCCCGGCGTTGCGGCGCATACCACCGGCACCTTGCCGATGCCCTCCAGCAGCGCCTTGACCCGCGCGGTGATGTCCGGATCGGTCGCGGCTCCCGGCGAAATCTCGACCAGCGGAATCAGATAGGCCGGGTTCAGCCAGTGCACGTTGAGAAATCGCCTGATATGCTCGACCGAGCCGGAGAGGTCGTCGACCAGAATGGTCGACGTGGTCGAGGCGATGATCACGTCAGGTCCGACGCATTTCGAGGCGGCCGCCAGCACGTCGCGCTTCAGATCGACCACTTCGGGCACGCCTTCGAACACCATGCCGGCGTCAGCGAGCGCGGCAGGCATGTTCTGCGCAGGCACGACGGTAACCCGCGCAGAGATGGCTTCGGCATCCTTTTCGCTCAGCAATCCGAACCGGGCCAGACTTGCCAGCGTTTTGCTGACTTCTCCAAGCGCCTCGGCCTCAAGGGCCGCAAACTGTTCCGCGGGGCGCGGCTTGACGTCGATCATGGTGACGCCGTGCCCGGCATAGGCAAAGGCGACGGCAATGCCGCGGCCCATACGGCCGGCGCCCAGGCAGGCAATGGCGGGCAGGGCGCCGGTCATTTGGCAAATCCCTCGCGCAACAGGGTTTGCAACTGGTCACGGTTGAGGTCGCCGAGGCCGAGAGCGCCAAGGGAGCGGCCTTCTGCCATGAAATCCTCGCCGCAGATCGCGCCGCCGATGGCGAGAAAGGCCTTCGCCAACGGCGTCGCGACCTCGGCCAATTCAGCAACCGAGACCAGCAGGGACAGGCCGAGCCGCAGATCTTCTCGCATGTAGCGATGCTCCCTGAGCACGATCCGCTCACGCCAGTCGCCGGAGTCAGTCAGGCGATCGTGCGATCCGCGGCCATACATCCATTGCTCGCCCTCGGTCGCGTAATGATCGGCCAGCGGAAAATGCGGGCCGCGATAACCATAACCCTCGCGGACCACGATCCGTTCGGTATCGAGTGCGTCGGTCACCCTTCGGATCGACGCTTGCGTGCCTTCCTTGTGAATGTCCCAGCGCTCGAAGTGCTCGATCGGGCCCGCATTCATCACGATCAGCGGCGGATGGATGATTGGTCCGGCATTCATCAGCGCCGCCGACAGCGCGTCGCCGCACGGCTCGGTCACGCCGGGAAAGGCGCGGCCGATGACCGCAAGCGCGCGATCGGCGGCATGAAGCGGAAATACCCCGACCGGCAGCCGCTTGGCGCGGATCGTGATCGCGACTTCGAACGGCGCGTGTTTGCGCGTCAGCCATGGCAGTGTGCCGGTTTCGGCGAAGCTGACCGTGGCGCGATTGCCGGCGTCGCGCGCGGCTAAAGCGAATATCATCGATCCGAACGTTGCCGGCGGCAGAAACACCACCTGTCCGTCGCGCAGATGCGGCGCGATCCGGCTTGCGATATCGGGCTGCGCAAACGCCGGGGCAGGGCACAGGATCAGCTCGGCGTCGTGGATCGCGGCGGCGACGTCCGATGTCACCAGCGCCAGTTGCACCTCGTGCCGGCCGTTGCTGTCCTTGAGTACGATACGCGAGCCGGCCGCGCGGTGTTCGGCAACTTGGGCCGCATCGCGCCGCCACAGCCTGACCTCATGGCCCTGCAGCGCAAAATCGCCCGCGGCTGCGAATGAGCCGTTGCCGCCGCCAAGCACCGCGATTTTCAAGACGTCTCTCCTTGTGGGCGTGCCGGCTGGTCGAGCTGTCGCAACAGGAAATGCTGGACCTTGCCCAAAGCCGTGCGTGGCAGATCGTCGACAAAAACGATATCGCGCGGCACCTTGAAGCGGGCGAGCTGCGTCAGCACATGCGCCTTCAATTCCTCCGCCTCGATCGAACACCCCGCGCGTCGGATGACATAGGCCACCGGCACCTCGTCCCATCTGGGATCGGGCCGGCCGATGACGGCGCATTCCACGATCTCGGGATGTTCCATCAGCACGCGTTCGACTTCCGCCGGATAGATGTTTTCGCCGCCGGAAATGATCAGGTTTTTCTTGCGATCATGCACCCAGAAATAGCCATCCGCATCGCGGCGGCCGATATCGCCGGTGTGATACCAGCCGTCCTGGAGCGCTTCCCGTGTGGCTTCCGCGTGGCCCCAATATTCCGAGAATACGTTGGGGCCGCGCACGGCGATTTCACCCGGAGTGTCCGGCGGCAGCTCCGTGCCGCTATCGTCGATGATGACAGCCTCGCAGCACAGGCCAGCAAGGCCGGTTGAACCCGCCCGTGAAAGATCGCCGCCAAGACGGGTGTAAATCGCGACCGGGCAGGTCTCGGTTGAACCATAGACCTGAAGTACCGGCACGCCGCGGGCGACGAAGCGGTCGATCAGATGCGGCGGCACTATGGTCGATCCGGTCGAGACGGCCCTCAGCGATGACAGATCGGCGGAAGCCCAGCCGGGATGATCGGTCACCGCCTGAATGATCGCCGGTACCAGCACGGTCAATGTCGGACGTTCCTGCGCGATCGCCGACAGCGTTGCGTCAGGCTGGAAACGTCGATGGATCGTCACTGTCGCACCATGGTGCAACGCCGGCGTGGTCTGAATGTTGAGGCCGCCGACGTGGAAGAAGGGCAGTACCGTGAGGACGTGATCTTCTGACGTGAGGCCATGCATGTGCTGGCTCATCACCCCGTTCCACAGCAGCGCTTCCTGTCGCAGCACGGCGCCCTTTGGTCTTCCGGTGGTGCCGGACGTATAGACCAGCAGCAGCGGACAGCCGAGATCGCTGTCCGGATTGCGGCCGTCGCCGCGCGCGCGCGCTAGCGGCGCGTCGAATACGATTCCTCCCGGAGGCGCGAAATCGAGTCCCACGATGCTGGCGTCGGGCAGGCTTTGTTTCAAGGCCGGCAGAATTTCCGCAAACGCCTGTTCGAGCACCAGCACTTTCACAGAGGCGTCCGACAGGATGAACAATTGTTCGGCCGCCGCGAGCCGCCAGTTCAGCGGCACCAGCATGGCGCCGAGCCGTGCGCAGGCGTAGAGCAACACGAGGTAGTCGGGCCGGTTCAGGCTCAGGATCGCGATGCGATCGCCACGGCCGACCCCGTATTCGGCTTTCAGCGCGCGTGCTGTCTGTTCGATGCGGGCGCTGAACGCCGCATAGCTCAAAGTATTGCCTTCGAAAATAATCGCGGCCTTGTCGGGCGCGAAGGCGGCGTTGCGCTCGATCAGGCTGCAGAGATCCACCTTCTACTCGTCCGATTCGCCGGTCTCGTACAGCGCTTCGCGGCCGATGCGGTCGAGACAGAGTTCGGCGGTCCATGGCAGCATCAGCGAGCCGCAACGGCTGTCGCGATAAATTCGTTCCAGCGGCAGCGATTTCAGCATCGCCTGGCCGCCGCAGGTGCGGATCGCCAGCGTGGCGATCTCGTTGGCGCCTTCCATCACGGAATACTGCGCGGCATAGGCGCGCAGCACCTGTTCCTTGCTCGGATTGGCACGGGCTTCGGTGACGGCCTGAAACCAGATCGCCTTGATCTGCTCGAGCTTGATCTGCATCTGCGCCACCGCGATCTGCTTGGTCGGATACATCCGGCGCTTCACCGGCGGCGTGCCCGGCACCTCTCCACGCAGATAGCGCACCGTGAAATCATAGGCCGCCTGTGCCAGGCCGACATAGGTCGGCGACAGCGTCAGGAACATATGCGGCCAGCGCATCGCCGCCTGAAAATAGACGCCGCGCGGCATCAGCGCCGCATCCTCTGGCACGAACACATCCTTGAACAGGAGCGTCCGGGATACCGTGCCACGCATCCCCAGCGGGTCCCAGTCGCCGACCACCGATACGCCGTCGGACTTCGCCGGCAAGGCGAGATAAAGCGTGTTGCGGCGTGAGGCCTTTTCCCCTTCGGCGATCTCGGTGCAGAGCACGCCGTAATAATCGGCGTGGCCTGACAGCGACGCGAAGATCTTCTTGCCGTTGACGATCCAGCCGCCCTTGACGGGTTTGGCCTCGGTGCCGAACGCGACGCCACCGGCCGCCGCTGCACCACCTTCCGAGAACGGCTGCGAATAAACCGCGCCGTCCTCGACGATGCGCCTGTAATGCACGGCGCGCCGGCGCTCGTGTTCGGCGCGGGTCTCGGCGTCCATGTCGAGATCGTCGGCCAGCGGACCGGACCACAGCGTCGAGCAGACGTGCATATTCCAGGTCAGCGCGGTCGCGCCGCAATAGCGGCCGATCTCGGCGGCGGCCAACGCATAGGTCTGGTAGTCAGCGCCAAGACCGCCATGTTTCTTCGGAATTGCAATGCCGAGCAGGCCCGCGCGATGCAAATCCCGATAATTCTCGCTCGGGAATTTTGCTTCACGATCGTATGCCGCGGCGCGGCCGGCGAATACGGTCTGGCCAAGCTCACGTGCGGACGCGATGATCGCGGCTTGTTCGTCATTCAGCCGGAACGCGCCGGGATCGAAGATCGGCACGTCCAGATTGATCTTGCCGATTGCGGTTGCGCTTTTGCTGACTTGTACCGTCATCATGCCGTCACTTGTGTTGCAGCTACATTTGCTTCGAGAAACTGATCGAGCGCGGCGTTGAAGGCTTCGGCGCGCTCGAGATTGACGAGGTGGCCGGCGCCTTCGATCTCGACATATCGCGCCGAAGGAATATAGCTCGCCATCTTCGCCATCATCGGCGCCGGCGCATTGTTGTCTTTCGATCCCGACAGCACCAGCGTCGGCACGGCGATATTCTTTAGCGCATGGCGCAGGTCGAAGCCCATCAGCGCCAGCATCGTCGCACGATAGGTCGCTTCAGGTACCGCCGCCATGCAGTCGCGTGCAAGCTGCATACCGTTCGCGTCCGCATCGTCGCCTACCAATTCCCTCACCAGTGACGGGGCGAGGGAAGCGAGTGTTTCGCCGCGGTCGAGCGGGCCGAGCCGCGCGTCGATGAAGCTCTTCTGCCAGTCGCCGTCTGGCTTGCCAAATGCCGGGCTGGTCTGCGCTAGAACGATGGCCCCGGCGATGCCGGGGCTTGTCGACAGCACCTGCTGAACAATCATGCCGCCGATCGAATGGCCGACCAGGATCGGGTTGGTCGCGCCGACCTGCAGCAGGAACTCCTGCAAGGCGTCGGCGAGGGCGGAAATGCTGACGACCGGCAACGCCGCGGAGCCACCATAGCCCGGCATGTCCCATGCGATTGCGCGGTAACGATCGCCGAAGGCGTCGAGCTGGCCACGCCATGCCCGCGCCGCGCCGCCGATTCCATGCAGAAACACCAGCGGCTTTGACGCATGATGGCCGGCGGCCTCGTAGCCGAAGCGGCGGTCTTTTGTCATCATGGGCACGGCAGCGGGCACGCAGTTTCTCCTGAAGTATCGTATCTGTCGATGCTAACATGACCTGTGGGCATGAAAAGCGATAATTTTATGTTTAAAGCAATTTGTGGAAAGCTTGCAGGCCACCGGCGGAGAGTCGATCGCGATGACTGATACGACAAGAACATCCCTGGCAAACCTGCCCGTCACCCTTCGCGACATCGAGAGAGCCGCGGGTGTACTCGGCGACTTCGTGAAACTGACGAATTTCGATCGCAGCCGCACATTGTCCGACATCACCGGCGCCAGCGTGTGGCTCAAATTCGAGAATCTGCAGTTCACGGCGACGTTCAAGGAGCGTGGGGCGCTCAATCGGCTGTCGGCCTTGTCTGCTGATGAGCGGCGGCGAGGCGTGATCGCCGCCTCGGCGGGAAATCACGCGCAAGGTGTCGCGTTTCACGCGGCCTGCCTTTCAATACCTGCAACCATCTTCGTGCCCGTGGGAACGCCGACCGTGAAGATCGAGAACACCCGCCGGCACGGCGCCAATGTGATCGAAGGTGGAGCGACTCTCGAGGAAGCCACCACTCTGGCCGCCGAGCTTGGCAGGGAACAGGGGTTGACGTTCATCCATCCCTACGATGATCCCATGATCATCGCCGGTCAGGGCACCATCGCGCTCGAGATGCTTGCGGCCGTGCCCGACCTCGACGTCCTGCTGGTGCCGATCGGGGGAGGTGGCCTGATCTCGGGCATGGCGGTTGCCGCCAAGACGCTCAAGCCCGGTATCGAGGTCATCGGCGTGCAGGCCGCGCTTTATCCTTCAATGTACAATGTCATCAAGGGGCAACAGCTTCCGATGCGCGGCGACACGCTCGCGGAGGGCATTGCGGTCAAGGCGCCCGGCCGTATCACCTCAGGGATCGTACGCGCGCTGGTCGATGATATCGTGCTCGTGACCGAGCAGCAGATCGAGCAGGCGCTGAGTCTTCTGATCACGATCGAGAAGACCGTGACGGAAGGCGCCGGGGCCGCCGGCCTGGCGGCGATCCTCGCCAATGAGGCCCGCTTCAAGGGCCGCACGGTCGGCCTCGTGCTCAGCGGCGGCAATATCGATACGCGGCTATTGTCCGGCGTGTTGACCCGCCAGCTCGCGCGGGAGGGTCGTTTGTCGCAACTGAGGTTCGACATTGTGGATCGGCCGGGTCAGCTTGCCACGGTGGTCGCTTTGCTCAGCAAATCAGGCGCCAACATCGTTGAGGTATCTCATCAGCGCATCTTCACCGATCTGCCGGCCAAGGCGGTGGTCCTCGAAGTCGTGATCGAGACCAGAGATCGATCCCATCTTGAGGCCACCATCGCCTCACTGCGTGCGGCTAACGTTGACGTGGAGGTGGGTGGCCACTAACGGTCCCGGTTGTTTGCGGCGGAGCGAGCTAGTAAGAAGTCGCTTCCGCTTGGACAGGTAAATCTGATGAAAGTCGCGTCGATCGGCGAATGCATGGTGGAACTGTCCGACGGCGGCGCCGGACTGTTCTCGCGGGCCTTCGGCGGCGATACGCTGAACACCGCGCTCTATCTCGCCCGCCTGGGAATCGAGACGTCCTATGTCACCGCACTGGGCGACGATTCCCTGAGCAGCGCAATGCTCGACGCCTGGCGCGCCGAGGGCATCCACGTCGACGAGGTGCTGCGGTTACCGGGACGTATGCCCGGCCTGTACATGATCGAGCGAAATGCCCTGGGCGAGCGAAGTTTTCTCTATTGGCGCGACCGCGCGCCGGCGCGCGAGTTTTTCGATCTCGTCGACGACGCTGCGCTGGAGCGTCTGTCTCGTTTCGATTGGCTCTATCTGTCGGGCATCACCCTGTCGCTTTATGGCGACCGCGGGCGGGCCCGGCTGATCGAACTCCTGACCATGGCCCGTCGCAACGGTGGCCGCATCGCATTCGATGGCAATTATCGCCCCCGCGGCTGGAGCGATGCGGCGGCGGCGCGGCGGGCGTTCGATAGCCTGCTGCCCCATGTCGACCTGGCACTTCCGACACTGGAAGACGAGCAGCTTCTTTTTGGTGACGCCGATGCCGACAGCTGCGCCGCGCGCCTGCGCGGCGCTGGCGTTGCCGAGATCGTCGTCAAGACCGGCGCGCGCGGTTGTATCGTCTATGCGAAGGGCATACGCACTGAAGTCCCGCCCGAGGCGGTGCTTCAACCGGTCGATACGACCGCTGCTGGCGATTCCTTCAACGCGGGTTATCTTGCGGGCCGCATCAGTGGCGCCTCGGTAACCGAGGCGGCGCGCGCCGGCCATCGCCTTGCCGGGGTCGTGATCCGCTGGCCCGGCGCCGTGATCCCTAAGGACGCGATGCCGACTTCCGGCTTGAGGAAAGGAATGATCACATGAGCTCCGACAAGGCCCGCGCCCGGCTTGACGCGATGTTTGCCGTCGCTCCCGTGGTGCCCGTCATCACCATCGACAACGCCGATGACGCGGTCCCGCTTGCGCGGGCGCTGATCGCCGGCGGGCTGCGCGTGGTCGAAATCACGCTGCGCACGGATGCAGCCCTGGCGGCGGCGCAGGCAATCCTCAACGCAGTGCCTGACGCCATTGTCGGGTTGGGAACGGTTGTGACTGCGCAGGATATGGCCAACGCAGCCAGGATTGGCGCCGCGTTCGCCCTCAGCCCGGGTATGTCGCCGGAGCTGCTGCAGGCCGCGGCAGAACTGGACCTGCCTTTCGTGCCGGGAGTCCAGACGGCCTCGGAGCTCCTCGCGTGCACCACGCGCGGCTTCGAACTGGTGAAGTTCTTCCCCGCCGTTCCGGCCGGCGGTCTTGCGGCGCTCAGCGCACTGAGCGGGCCGTTCCCCACCGTGCGCTATTGTCCAACCGGCGGCATCAATGAGACCAACGTCACGGAATGGCTCGCGCATCCGCAAGTCGTCGCTGTGGGCGGATCGTGGATTGCACCGGCTACGGACATTCGCGCTGGCGCCTGGTCCATCATCGAAGCACGCGCTCGCGCCGCTGCGACGCTGCGGCGGGCTTAGGGCAGAGGACCCGAGATTGCTTGTGGACCCAGCCTGGCGAGACGTTCGATCGTTTGCCGGCTGCCCGCCGAATAAAGACGGGTCAAGGCATCGCTGACCGCCTGCCGGAAGCGTTGATCGGCCGGCAGGTCCTCGCCGAAGATGGTCTTGAATTCCAGCAATGCGCCGACGATGCGCGGTACATCGCGACCAGCGTCCTTAAGGACATCGCGGAAGGATTTCAGCAGCGGATCGCGGACGTCGATTGGCTGGCCACGTTCGTCAATGCCGGTGACGTAGCGCATCCAGGCGGCAACCACGAGCGCGTGACGTTCGATCGGCAACCCCTTTGCGAGACGATCACGGATCGGTCCGAGGATACGCTGCGGCAGCTTCTGGGAGCCGTCCATCGCGATCTGCCAGGTGCGGTGACGCAGCGCCGTGTTGCGGTATCGCGCCAGCAGCGATGTCTGATAGGCGCCGACGTCGATATTCGAGGGCAGGTCGAGCGTTGCTATCGCGTCGGTCATGAGACCTGCCGCGAAGGTGGCCAGCGCGTCGTCGCCCATGGCTTCCGCAACGGTTTCATAGCCGCAGAGATAGCCGAGATAGGCTAGCGCCGAATGGCTGCCGTTGAGCAGACGCAGTTTCATCGATTCGAACGGGGCCACATCCCCAACGAATGTCGCGCCGGCTTCATCCCAGGCCGGACGGCCGCTGCAAAAGCGATCCTCGATCACCCATTGGGTGAACGGCTCGGCGACAACGGGCCACAGATCGTCGATGCCAAGGGTATCGCCGAGGCGTTGCCGGTCGTCATTCGCCGTGGCCGGAACGATCCGGTCGACCATCGTGTCGGGACAGAGAATTTCGTTGCGCACGAAGCTGCCGAGGTCGGCAGATACGAGCTCTGCGTAACGGGACAACAGCCCATGCAGCGTGCGGCCATTGGCAGGAAGGTTGTCGCAGGACAGGACCGTAAAGCATGGCAGACCAAGCTCGCGGCGACGGGTGATGGCCGCGGCCAGGAAGCCAAACGCGGTGCGCGGCGCGTTGCGATGAGCGAGGTCATGCTGGATATCGACATCCGCTTCATTGAG
>NZ_JBEKCZ010000006.1:0-69239 GCF_050014615.1 Bradyrhizobium sp.
GACGCCAGCATCGGGGCGTCAGAACCACACGACTTCTCCGTCCGTCTCACGCGCCGTTCGTTATCGGCGCTTCCACGTCCACCGCATCCTGACCCGCGTCCGTGACGATCGCGAACCGCCCCCTCTGTGGGACAGGACGGCGAGGAAAATAAAGTGATTTGGGGTCTTCGGAAAATCAGAATATTTTTGCAACGAGGGCTGGACACGGCGGGCGGTCAATGGCCCAGATGATTTGCCCGTCGGGCAACGGGGCGTAGGATCGATCGGGATAGTAGCGGCAACCGAATCGCGTTTGAAAATACCGCCAGCGATATTACCCGGGGAAAGGCAGAGCATGAATTTTCGCGTTTTGGTCGCCGGTGGCACCGGGCAGGTTGGGTCGGGACTGGTGCGGGCCCTGCTCGCTGCTGGCGCGTGCACGGAAGTGGTGATGGTCAATCGCCGGACTGTTCCTCTTGCTGCCGATGCGCGTCTGCGCCAGGTGATCATGGATACCGGTGCGGCAAATTTTTCCAGTGAGATCGCCGAACTTGCCAGGACCTGCAGCGCGCAGGGTGAACCGTTATATGCCACATCATGTATCGGCATCGGTAAAGGGAGCCAGCAATGGAGCGAGGAGGACATCAGGAAGCTGGAAATCGGCGTGGTCGGCGCGTTTGCGCGTGGCTGCCTGGCGGCGGGAATCGAACGATTCGGACTGCTTTCGGCAGCCGGGAGCAGCGCCAAGAGCCGGATTCGTTATGCCCGCATCATGGGCGAAAAAGAAGATGCGGTGCGGAGCCTCGGATTTAAACGTCTGGCCATTTTCCGCCCCGGCATCATTGCGGGTAATGCGCACACCCCGGAGTTTCTTGCTTGGCTGGGGCGTTTCGTTCCAGGTTCGTTTGGGACGATTGATCAGGACGATATCGGCCGGGCCTTTGTCGGTGAATTTCTCCACGGGCAGGACGGCACGACGATCCTGGAAAATGCCGCGATGAAGCAACGATCGCGGGCGCTTTAGAGGCAGCTTTGGCGGCACGAGCGAAACTTGCTCATGGGATTACGCCAAGCGCCTTCAGTTCGGCATTGGCGGCATCCCACTCGTTGAAACTGTGCGGGCAATCGCTTGCCGCCAGACGGAAAAGGCGAGTGGCTTCATCTTTCAACCCCTTGGTCAACGAAAGCTCCGCACTGTAAAAATTCGCCTCGCAGACCTGGCCCTTCTTCCTGGTGGCGTCCGCATCGTCCGCGGCAGCAAGCACAGCAGCAGGCGTCATCTGGTCCATGAACAACCTGATGACGGGGGCCGGCCAGACGGTCATGTCGATCCGGGAACTGGTTTGTGCCAGACGGCTCGGGAGATTGTTCCGCCGGCCGACGATATCGACCCACAGAGCGACGTAGGCATTTTCCGGCGCCTGCGCATTGGCCTGGTTAAAATCGGCCAGCGCCTTTTCGACTGAGCCGGCAAAGAGATATGAACGCCCGCGAGCAAAGTAGGCCAGGGAGGATTTCGGATTGAGCCGGATCGCCTCATTGTCGTCGGCGATAGCGCGCGCGAAGTCACCCTTGATGCTGAAGACGTCACCTCGACCGACGAAGGCCCTGCCGGATTTTGGATTAAGCCGGATCGCCTCATCGTAGTCGGCGATAGCGCGGTCGTTGTCGCCCTTGGCGCGATAAGCGACACCTCGACCGTTGAAGGCGCTGGCATCTTCGGGATCGATCCGGATCGCCTCACTGTAATCGGCGATGGCGCGGTCAGTATCGCCCTTTTCGAGAAAGGCGACAGCTCGATTGTGGAAGGCCATGCCGGATTTGGGATTGAGCCGGATCGCCTCATTGTAGTCGGCGATAGCGCGGTCGTTATCGCCCTTGTCGCTGTAGGCGTAACCCCGATGGTTGAAGGCCCTGGCGCGTTCGGGATCGAGCCGGATCGCCTCGTTGTAGTCGGCGATGGCGCGGTCGTTATCGCCCTTGTCGTGGTAGGCGCTGCCTCGATCGTCGAAGGCCATGGCGGATGTGGGATCGAGCCGGATCGCCTCAGTGAAATCGGCGACGGCGCGGTCGTTGTCGCCCTTGTCGCTAAAGGCGATACCTCGACCGAGGAAGGCCTTAGCGTGTGTTGGATCGAGCCGGATCGCCTCATTGTAGTCGGCGATGGCGCGGTCGTTGTCGCCCTTGTCGTGGTAGGCGCTACCTCGATTTTGGAAGGCCGTGGCGAAGGTAGGATCGATCCGGATCGCCTCATTGAAATCGGCTATGGCGCGGTCGTTGTCGCCCTTGTCGCTGTAGGCGTTACCTCGATTGCTGAATGCCATGGCGAATTCGGGGTCGAGCCGGATCGCCTCATTGTAGTCGGCGATGGCGTGGTCGTTGTCGCCCCGTTCGTTATAAGCGGCACCGCGATTGTTGAAGGGCATGGCCAATTTGGGATCGAGCCGGATCGCCTCATTCAAGTCGGCAATGGCGCGGTCGTTGTCGCCCTGTTCGTGATAAGCGGCAGCTCGATTGCTGTAGAAAGCCGCCAGATAGCGTCCTTTCCATTTCCCCGAATTGATGCTCCGAGTACAGTCAATGATCGCAGCCTCTGGGTCTTGCGGACTATCACACTGGTCAGCAGCGGCGGCTGAATAACTCAGGAATATCATGGCGGCAAAAAGCGCGCTCCAAGACCTCCAATCCGAGGGGCTCATGCAATCTCCGTCGAACTTTGGTATCCTGAGATAAGTATCGGTATTTGCTGTTCTGGTTCACATTCAACTGGACATGCACGACATTTCGCGTCGCTTGGCCTCGGCGCATTCTTTCCGCAATGCTGACGGGACGCGAATCCCGCCAGGCTCGACCTGATCGAAATCGTTGTTCAGTTGCTGTCGATGTCGTGGCGACAGTTTTTACGCGGAGCGTGTTCCGGGCGCGGAGCTGGTCAAGGCCTTCAATCAACTGCCGCTCAAGGTTCTCGCCAGCCCATCGCCCGACGGTCTCGGTCGACGAGCCGTATTCGTCTCGAGCGACCGTTTGAGCGAGCCTGCGCCTTATTCGGTGACGGCGTGAAGGATCAGCTTCTGTACCCGCCAATTGGCCGTTTCGGCGGCATAGATCAAATTTTCCGACGGGCATGCGAGCGCATGGGCACCGGAGAATTCCTTCAGCGCGCGTCCGGATTTGCCGATCACACCCAGCACCTTGCCGTCGAGCGCGACCTTGAAGATGCGTCCCGGGAAGGTTGTTTCGCCGACGAACATCACCTGGTTCGGTCCCGGCGTGATGCAGATCGAATTGGGCGCACCGATCACCTGGGTGAGGCGGTCGCCGGTCGGCGTGGCACCGTAGACGGCGCGCGTGGTCGTATCTGGCGGCACCGTGATAGCGAACATCCGCAGGAACTTGCCGTCGGTATCAAACACCTGGATGCGGTGGTTGCTGCGGTCGCCGACATAGACGTTGTCGTTGTTGTCGATGGCGATGGCGTGAGGCAAATGGAACTGGCCCGGCTCGGTGCCCGGCTCGCCCCATGACTTCACCCATTTGCCATGCATGTCGAACTTGGCGACCCGCGAATTGATGTAGCCGTCGCTGATGTAGGTGTTGCCCCTGGAGTCCCAGGCGACGTCGGTCGGCTCGCGGAACAGGCCGTCGACCGGCGGCAGCGGTGGATTGACGTGTTCCCACGGCTTGGCGTCGTCGGCGGATTCCTTGCGACGGCCGAACACCCATTGTACGCGGCCGGCCGGATTGAACTTGACGATCATGTCCGAGCCCTTGTCGATGGCCCAGATGTTGTCGTCCTTGTCGATGCGCACGCTGTGGGCGAAGGCCCAGGCGTAGAGGCCCTTGCCGATCTCGCGGACGAAATCGCCCTCGGCGGTGAATTCGAGAAGCTGCGCGGCGGTCGGCGCATAGGCCGGACCACTGGCGCTGTTCGAGCGCGTGAACACGAAGACGTGGCCCTTGGAGTTCACGGCCACGCCGGGCACCTCGCCAAAATTCATGCCGTCCGGCAGCTTCGGGAAATCCGCCACGGAATCGAAGGGGATCTGCGGAACGCTTTGCTGGGCAAGATTTTGCTGGGCAAGACCCGGCTGGACAAGACACGGCGCAGCCATCAGCATCAGGCCCGCGGTCAATAGCGCCTTCATGGAAACTCCTCCCTGTTTTCGATCGGGCACGCGGCCTGGCTTGCTACTCTATCACAGCAGTGGGCCGCCGAAACAACAGTCGCTATGCGTCCGTTGAAGACCTTTACACCCGATACATGAGAGCCAGTTTCCCTGGCAGCCGGCGGCTGCTCCCAAGTCTGCGAGACCTGGGAGCAGCAACGCTCACGTTGCTCGGGTTAGTGGGCAGCCGCTTTGGTAGACGCGTTCTGCGCGGCCTTTTCGATCAGAGCCGCGACGATCTTGGGATGCGAAAGGAACACAGCGTGGCTGGACGCGATCTCAGAGATCTCCGCATGCGTGCGCTCGGCCATCTGACGTTGCTGCGGTGGCGGGATCATCTTGTCCTGGGTGGTGAGAAGATACCAGGTCGGCTTGTCCTGCCAAGCCGGATGCGAGATTTTGCCGTCGAGCGCCGCAAGTCCCAACGGAGTTTGAGAGGCGGCCATGAACTCCGCGGCTTCAGCCGGGAGGTCGGCGGCAAAGGCGGCCGGAAATTTCGCCTTGTCGAGAAGCACCGAGTCATTTTCAGGCGGCAGGATAGGCGGCGCTGCAACGCCGGGGGGTGCGGCGGCGACCAACGAACCGAGGGATTCGCCTGCCGCCGGTGCATAGGCCGCGACATAGACCAGACCGGCGACCTTGGGATCATTGCCAGCTTCGGTGATGACAACTCCTCCATAGGAGTGCCCCACCAGAATGACGTCGCCCTTTGCATCCGCGATTGCCCGCTTGGCTGCGGAGACGTCTCCGTCGAGCGTAGCCGTGCTGTTTTGGACGATCGTAACGTCATAACCGCCCTTTTTCAGAATGTCGTAAACGGCCTTCCAACCTGAACCATCCACGAAGGCCCCGTGGACCAGCACGACGTTATGGATAGGGTTGGCAGCTTGCAGCGTTTTCATGGGATTGTCCTTTGCTCATGATGTCCAGTGCCGGGGGGCGACCGCGGCTTGAGGTCAAGCCGAAGCCCCCTCCCTCGATCCGATGCCGACTGGGGCGTATCAATCGTGGTGGGAGGGAAGGGCTACTGGGCCGACGCCTTTGCCGCCCGTTCGATCAAGCGAGCCACGTCATCCGGTTTGGAGATATACACCGCGTGGCTGCCCGGAACTTCGATGGTTTCGCTGCCGGCCCGCTTGGCCATGCTGCGCTCGAGATCGGGATTGATGTTGTGGTCGCGGGTCGCGACCAGCGCCCAGCTCTTCTTCTGGTGCCAGGCGGCGGCCGTCACCGGCGCGCCGCCGGCGGCCTTGGCCAGCATCATCTGGGAATGGGCCATGAAGTTCGCCTCGGGTTTCGCGACGTCGGCGGCGAAGTCGGCGGGGAAGGCTGATGGCTCGAGGTACAGGAAATCGTCCTTGGTGGCGCGCATGTCGTTGTTGGCGGCGGGGGCCGACGAGAGCAGGCTGACCGCACTCTCGCCCTGGTCGGGGATGAAAGCGGCGATGTAGACGAGGCCGACGACATTCGGCGCATTGCCCGCTTCGGTGATGACCACCCCGCCATAGCTGTGGCCGACCAGAACGGTCGGACCCTGTTGCAGATCCAGCACGCGTTTGGTCGCCGCGACGTCGTCGGCAAGCGAGGTCAGCGGCTCCTGCACCACGCTGACCGTATAGCCGTCCTTGCCAAGAATGTCGGCGACGCGCTGCCAGCCGGAACCATCGGCGAAGGCGCCGTGCACGAGGACGACGTTCTTGACCGGCTCGGCCCGCGCCGGGGCGACGGCAGCCGACAGAAGTGCGACCGCCGCGGCCGCGGCGGCAATGGATTTATTTGGCATCGCGCTCTCCTTCATTGTCATACCATTGTCATAGTTATTCAACCTGTAGGTTGAATAAAGCGTCGACTTGAAAAATTGTCAACCGTTGGGTAGAATATTTTGAATGGTTGAGATCGAAGCCCGCAAGCAAGCCGCTGCGCGCACCGCGCGCCTCGACGCGGTATTCGCCGCGTTAGCCGATCCGACGCGGCGGGCGATCATCGAACGGCTCTCACGCAGCGAAGCGCGCGTGACCGAGCTCGCCGAACCCTTCCCTATGTCTTTGAACGCGGTGTCGAAACATATCCGCGTGCTGGAAGCGAGCGGCGTGGTCGAGCGACGCAGGCAAGGGCGCGACCACATTCTCTCCATCAATGCCCATTCGCTGGACGAGGTCGACGGCTGGATCGAGCGGACGCGCCACTATTGGGAGAAGCGGCTGGACGCCATGGAGATCCTGCTGCGCGAGCTCAAGAAGGACCACAAATCGGGGCCAAAGGATCGCAAGCATGGATCGCGGTGACACCACGGGCCCGATCGTGCAGGTACGCCGGCGCGTGAAGGCCGGGGCGGAGCAGATCTTCGACCTGTGGACCAAACCCGATTTGATGGTTCGGTGGATGAGCCCCTTTCCGGGCACGGTCGATTGCAAGGCGAGCTGTGACCTGCGTCCTGGCGGAGCCTTCAGCCTTGTGATGTCATCGGAGCAGGCAAGCCGCGAAGTATCCGGCACCTATGTGCAAATCGACCGGCCGCGCAAGCTTGTGTTCACGTGGATGGGCCCGCTGACCAACAATGTGAATACGCTGGTCACCGTCGAACTCAATCCGCGCGGCGATGAAACCGACCTCGTGGTAACCCACGAGCGTCTGCCGACCCAGGCCATTCATGAAGGTCATACCAAGGGCTGGGGAAATATCCTGGACCATCTGGCGGACGCGGTTTCAAAAGACGCCTAGGTCGAAATTTCACATTCACCCGCGATGGCCTGCGTTGATCCGACGGGCGGCTCATTCGGCGGCGGCGACCGTTGGTTTTTTCGCGTCCGTGCCGGCGAGACGGACAACAGCGCCCGCCTCTATGGATTCTTGCGGGTTGTCGATCAGTCTATCGGTCAAGGACAGGCCGGATTGAATCTCGACGTAGTTGCCGAGATCGCGGCCCAGTCGCACGGGTTTCAGGACGACCTTGTTGTTGGCGTCGATCGCGGCCACGCGCATTCCATTTGTGCCGAAAATCAGCGCGGTGGACGGAATGCGCAACGTGTTGGGGTCGGAGGGAATGTGGAACTGTACTTCCGTGAAGGCGCCGGGCCACAGCTTCCCGTCCGGATTGTCTGCCTGCAGCTCGATCAGCGCGGTGCGGGAATTTTCCTCCAGCGCATTTGAGGTCGACGACAGCTCCGCCTCGAAAGTCTCCTGCTGGCCGGGCAGGTGAAGCGTCGCCTTGACGCCAGGCTTGAGGTCGCCAAGGAACGCTTGCGGGACATTCACAAAAATGCGCATGCGATGGATGTCGGCGAGCTGGTAAAGGGCCCTGCCCGACGTACCGCCGGCGTTGAGCAGATCGCCGATGTTGACGTTGCGCACTGTGACGACGCCGTCGAAGGGCGCCTTGATCTGTTCGAAGCCGGTCAGCTCCTGGAGCCTGTTCACCTCAGCCTCCTGGGCCGTCACATTGGCCTTGGCGACCGCCAACGCCGCGGTTCGCGAGGCCGCCGTCAAGCGATCAGTGTCGCCCTGTTCCAGGGTCGACCACCCCAGAGCGACGAGCCGCGCCGTCCGCCCGTTGGTCACCTGGCCGAGATCGGCGGT
This sequence comes from Bradyrhizobium sp., assembly GCF_050014615.1. Classification (GTDB taxonomy): domain Bacteria; phylum Pseudomonadota; class Alphaproteobacteria; order Rhizobiales; family Xanthobacteraceae; genus Bradyrhizobium. The sequence goes on from NZ_JBEKCZ010000006.1 coordinate 7,722, forward strand.
CGCCTGCGCCTGTTCGACAGCGGCCTGCAATTGAACGAACTGCGCCTTTGCCTGTTGAAGCTGCTGGTCGAGATCGGGCGCGGATATCGTGAGAAGCACGTCGCCCTTCTTCACATGCGCGCCAATATCGCTATGCCAGGCAGTCACGTAGCCGCTGGCGCGGGCGAACAGCGAACTGATATTGAAGGCGGCGACGTTTCCCGGCAGCAGCAACGGATGTTCTGAAGGACCGGGTTCAGCCTGAACGAGACGCACGGTCGGAATCGCTTGCTCGTCAGTCCAGGCTTTGACCTCCTGCTTGCTCCTGGCGCGATCGAGGATACCGAACGCGGCCAGGGCGATCGCGCAAACCGCAACGAAGCCCAGCAAAAACAGGATCCGGCGTGGCTTGCCGGGGCGGGCGGACGGTTCGGAAGACATGAGAGCTCCAGGTTAGGCGTGGGAAGGCGGATTGGCCGCCTCGGCGGGACGTGGTTGGCGTGCATGGGCGATACTGAACAACACCGGCACGAACACCAGCGTCGCGAAAGTAGCAAAAAGCAGGCCACCGATGACGGCGCGGCCGAGAGGCGCGTTCTGTCCGGGTTCGATCGCCATCGGCGCCATGCCGATGATCATGGCCAACGCCGTCATGATCACGGGCCTGAATCGCGTGCCGCCCGCCTCCATCGCGGCGGTCAGCGCGTCTTTGCCTTCCGAGAGCCGCTCGCGTGCGAAACTGACGACCAGAATGCTGTTGGCCGTGGCGACGCCCATGCACATGATCGCGCCGGTGAGAGCGGGCACGGACAGGGTCGTAAAGGTGAGGAACAGCATCCAGACGATGCCGGCCAGATCAGCAGATAGATCAGGGTGATCGACATCGCCAAACCGATAAACAACTGCCTGTATGCATCCGTCATGGTGCTTGCCTGACCCCGAATCGCAACGGTCGAACCTTTCGGCAGGTCCGCGCGGGAATCCTCGACGATTTTCTGCACATCGGCGGCGACGCTGCCAAGATCCTGGCCCTGCGTTGTCGCATAGATGTTGACGACAGGCCTGATATCGTAGCGTGAAACGACCGCGTCGACCGGCTCGGGCGAGAACGTTGCGAGGCCTCCCAGCAATTGGGTGGACTGGGCGGCGGACAATGGCAGGTTTTTGAGTTCTCCAAGCGTATCGATTTTATATTGCGGCGTTTGGACGGAAACCGGATAGGACACGCCATTTGCCGGATTGAGCCAGTAGGTCGGCGCCGTCTGCGTACTGCCCGACAGCGTCGCCTGAATGCTTGTAGCGGCATCGCCTTCCGTCAACCCGACGACGCCGGCGAGTTCGCGGTTGAAGTCGACTTTCAGCGCGGGGCTCTGGAATTGCTCCTGAATGCGGGAATCCGCCACGCCCGGGACGAAGCGGATCTTCGCAAGCAGCTTGTTCGCGAAGGCGCGGCTGGCATTGAGGTTGGCGCCGGCGATCTGAACATCGAGGGGCGCCGGCGAGCCGAAATTGAGGATCTGGGTGACGATATCCGCCGGGAGGAATGAGAACGTTGTGCCGGGAAAAGCCGCCGGCAGCTTCTCGCGCAGGGTCTTCACATAGGAATCTGTGGCGGTCTCCCCTTCGTTCAAGCTGACCGATATGTCGGCATCGAAGACGCCGATCGTGCCGGAACTTCCATATGAAATATTGATGCCGCTGTTCGGCAGACCAATATTGTCGACGATGCTCGCTATCCGATCGGGCGGTATCAGCGCGCGGATTTTCTGTTCGACCTGATCGGTCAAGCGCGTCGTTTCCTCGATTCTCGTTCCGGTTGGTGCGCGCATGTGAATTCTGATCGCGCCGGCATCGATCGAGGGGAAGAAATCCTGTCCAAGGAACGGAGCGAGGCCGAGGGATGCCAAGGCCACGCAGAGGAAGCCGCCGGCGAACCAGAAACGATACTGCAGCGCCAATTCCAGCAACCCCAGATAGCCTTGCCGCAATCGTTCGAAATAATGTTCGAACCCGTGTTGGAAGCGGGCGAAAAAGCCTTTCGGCGGCGGTCCGGCATCTTCCGAACGCGTCGAACCATGGTGCTGGTTGCGCAGCAGAAAATGCGCCATTGTCGGCACCAGCGTATAGGTCAAAATGTAAGAGGCGATCATCGCGAAGACGACCGCCATCGCCAACGGTCGGAACAGGTAACCGGCGACCCCGCCAAGCGAAAGCAACGGTACGAAAGCGATGCAGATGCAAAACAGCGCTATCGTCGCCGGAGCCATGATTTCCTGCGCGCCGTGAGTGATGGCCGTCAGGATGTCTTCGCCCTGCTCCTCCATGTGCCGATTGATGTTTTCGATGGTGACCGTCGCATCGTCGACCAGAATACCGACCGCGAGCGCTAGACCACCGAGCGTCATTACATTGATCGTCTGGCCAAGCACCGAAAGCGCGATCAGCGAGCTAAGCACCGCCAGCGGTATCGAAACGGTAATGATGAAGGTCGAGCGCCAACTGCCGAGAAAGACCAGGATCATGAAGCCGGTCAGCGCGGCCGCAATAACTCCTTCGCGAACGACCGCCGCGACGGAGGATCTGACGAAGCCCGACTGATCGGCGACATATTTGAGATCGACCCCGTCCGGAAGGGTAGCCTGAATGGCCGGCAAGCGCGCTTTTACGCTGGCAATGATGTCGAGGGTCGAGGCGGAACCGATCTTCAGCACCGACATCAGCACGCCCTTGCGGCCATCCGACCGCACGACATTGGTCTGCGGCGGCGAACCATTGTGGACATGAGCGACGTCGCGGATGAAGACCACCACGCCGTTGACCACTTTAATCGGCAGATTATCGAAATCTTCAATGGCTTTCGGAGAATCGTTGAGGTCGATGATGTATTCGTAGGAACCGATCTTTTCGGTGCCGACCGGAGTGATCAGGTTCTGCCGGGCGAGGGCGTTGCCGACGTCGGTCGCCGAGAGGCTGTGGGCGCGCAGGGCATTTTGGTCGAGGTCGATCTGCACCTGCCGGGGGGCGCCGCCATAGGCGTTTGGCAACTGGACGCCTGCGATCGTCGCAAGCGCGGGCCTGATGAAATTCGTGGCGAGATCGTTGAGCGCCGTCTGGGAGAGGGTGTCGCTCGACAACGCCAGTTGGATGATCGGAACGCTTGAAGCGTCGTAAACCAGCAGGAACGGCGGGGTGATGCCGGAAGGAAGTTGCTTCAAGACGGTTTGAGATATCGATGTGACCTGTGCCTGGGCGGCGCTGATGTTCACAGTCGGCTGGAAGAAGACTTTAACGACGCCGTAGCCGGGAAGCGACTGCGACTCGATATGCTCGATGTCATTGACGGTCGTCGATAGCGAGCGTTCGTAGATCGCGACGATGCGGTTCGCCATATCGTCCGGCGGCAAGCCGGTATAGCTCCATATGACGGAGATGACCGGGATGTTGATATTCGGAAAAATATCGGTCGGCGTGCCAAACATCGAGCGCACGCCAAAAATTGCGATCAGGATCGCCATGACGACGAAGGTGTAAGGACGCGCAAGAGCTAACCGAACAATAGCACTCATGAGGCAGAGCCCTGAATTTGAAGGTCGCACCGTTTAACGCTAACGACGATACGTCGAAGCGCCCCGCCTGGCGCGGCCGCCGCGGCGGGCGGATCAGCACGAAACGGCCCTGAATCATCAGGCCCAACCCGCTTCCACCATACCCGGCTGCCAAACAAGGCCCAAACGCAGGTGCGTAATCGTTGAATTGGACTGATGGAACCCTGCTCCGCAATGGTCGAACGGCGCAGCGATGATAGCGCGCATAGGGCGCCTGCGGACATTAAACAATCGGTAACGTCGAGCGAATCTTCAACGTCGCACAAGGCGCCGTTTCAAAACAGCGGCGGCACTTCCCCGACCTTGATCGGGCCCAGATACACCGTGCCGTCGACAAAACGCAGCGGGAAGGATCGCGCCTTCTTGCCCTCCAGCACCGCTTCCTTGCCGAGCGCGTTGATGCCGGCGGCGACGCCGACATTGACGTTTTGCTTGACCACCTGGCCGAGGCCGGGAATCGCCCGGTCCAGCGCGCCGAGCAGATTGTGGACATCCTTCGTCTTGACGCCGGGTGCTACGCGATCGAGCGTCGCCTGCGGCACGCCGTCATCGAGCATTTTTTCAAGGCCGAGCGCCGGAATCACCTTCTCGATGCCGGCCACCGTCATCTGCAACTCGCCGTCGAGACGCCCCTGCGCGGTCAGCCCGAGCGTGCCGGCGGCGACCGCGACCAGATCGCCCTGCACGATCCGCGACTGCACGATCTCGACATGCCCGCCGGCGGCCTGAATTTCGCGAAACCGTTCGGGCCAGGGTTTTGGCGCCAGATCCTTCAGGCCGCTCAGCATCGTGCGGATGTCGGCGTCGAACGGCTGCGCCAGCAGCGGATGCACCTCCTGCACGCTGCCGCCTTCGATCTTCAGCACGGTCTCGATCACGGGGCGATCGAGCGGCGCGCCCTCGGCAACACGGCCATGCAGTTCGATATGGGTCGCGCGCGCCAGCGGTGTGAGCGCCGGTCCATTGATGCGATCGACCGACGGGTCATCGAACACGATCGAGGCGCGCTGCGGAATGGCCGGCAATCCCACCACGCTCGAGCGGGCCGTGCGCCAGTTCACCCGCATCCAAGGTGTTCCGCCGCGATCGGAGATCGTCGCCGGTGCGGTGAATTCCGCGATCAGCAGTTTCGGATCATAGACCTGCGCGACCACCAGGATTTCGCCCAGATTGGCCGTGACCGGCGCCTGCGTCGCGGCCTGCCCCGCGGTCTGCGACTGCAATGAGACGCTGGCGCCGTCGCAGCGGACTTCGAGGCGGAACGGAAAGCCGGCCACCGAACGTCTGGCGCAATCATAGACCCGGCCGGATTTCGCCTCCTGCGCGCGCCAGGCGTCGGCTTTCACATCGACCTGTGAGGCGGCATAGAACCAGAACGCGCTCCACCCCACAGCGGCGATCAGGAGCAGGACGGGCATGATGAAAAGGCGCCAAAGCGGGCGCCGGCGCGGCGCGAGGGTGATATCGGACATCGGAGTGCTTTGGCCAATGATTTTGTCAATAAAGCGATGCGCCGGGCCACCAACAGGTTAACGCATTTTCACAAAGCATGAATTTCTGCTAGAGCATGATTCAACTGCGTTGAATCATGCTCGTCGTCCATCTTCTTGTTTGAGCATGATCTTTTCGGAAAACCGGTTCCCACTTTTCCGGATCATGCTCCAGGCGTGCACGCGATGTCAGTCGAAATCCCCTCCGAAACGGAACTTTCCGAAGCCGACCCTAAAGCCGATCTGTGGGTGTTCGGCTACGGGTCACTGATGTGGCGGCCGGGTTTCGAATTCGTCGAGCAGGTTCCGGCGCGGCTGATCGGCGAGCACCGCGCGCTGTGCGTCTATTCGTTCGACCACCGCGGGACGCCGGAAAAACCCGGCCTCGTGCTCGGCCTCGACCGCGGCGGCGCCTGCCGCGGCATCGCCTTTCGGGTCGCGGCAGCGCGACGCCGCGACACCGTCGACTATCTGCGCAGCCGCGAGCAGACCACCCATGTCTATCGCGAAGTGATGCGCTCGGTCTGGCTGGAGAACGAAGCCCGGCAGCGCGTCAGCGCACTCGCCTATGTGGTCGATCGCGGTCACATCCAATATGCCGGCAGGCTGTCGCTGGGCGAACAGCTGCGCTACGTCCAGCAGGGGCACGGCCGTTCCGGAAACAACCGCGACTATGTGCTGTCGACCGTGAAGTCGATCGAGGCGCAGGGCTTTCGTGATCCGCAATTGCATCAACTGGCACTGATGCTGCACGACGACACGCCGCTGCATCGGTGATGACACCCTGAACGACAGGCGCGAACAGCCTTACGCCTTCGCCGACACGCGATCGGGCACCCGGCCGAACAATTGCGCCTGCTCGCCGCGCGCGACCTCGACCAGCCGGTTGGTGGCGTCTTCGATCACGGTGGAGACCCGCGCGATGAATTCGCGGCGCGACAGGCCTGATGGCAAGGGATCGAGAAATTCGACCACCAGCGTTCCCGGATATCGCATGAACGTCCGGCGCGGCCAGAACAGTCCCGAATTGAGCGCCACCGGCACGCAGGGCACGCCGCTATCAACATAGATCTGCGCGACGCCGGTCTTGTAATGCGGCGGCGCATCGACGGGGGTTCGGGTGCCTTCCGGGAAAATAATCAACTGACGGCCGCGCCGCACTTCCTCGCCGGCGCGGCGCGCCATATTCAACAGCGCGCGCCCACCGGCGCTTCGATCGACCCCGATCATATCAGACTTGATCAGATACCAGCCGAACAGCGGAATCCATTTCAACTCGCGCTTGAGGATAAACAGCGGCTGATCGAAGAACTGCAGCAGCGCGAAGGTTTCCCACATCGACTGATGTTTCGAGGCGACGATCAATGGCCCCTTCGGAATCTTTTCGAGCCCGCGATATTCCACTTTGGTGTTGCAGATCACGCGCATCAGCCAGATGCTGCTGCGCGCCCAGTTTCGCGCAATGTTCATGATCGCCCAGCGCGGCATCAGGTAGGTCGGAATCCCCAGGATCACCCAGAATGCCAGCACCAGATAGAACAGCACGTTGTAGACCAGCGAACGCAAGAAGATCGAAACCATCGAAAACCCGATCAGTTGGCTTGTCAGTTGGCTTGAGCCGTGGCCGGGCGGCGCGGCGCGAGGGATCCGGTCGGCTGCTCCGCGAGTTCGGGCGTCAGTTCGAGACCGGCGTCCGCCAGACGCACCCGCACCTCGGCGGCGACATATTTGACATATTCCGATAGCAGCAGCCGCACCGTCGCGCCACTGGTCCACCACGGCTCGTCGCGCCATTTGTCGCCGACCACCGCGAATGGAATCAGCGCGATATCAGGCATCGCGTGTGACAATTCGACGATGGCGCGGGGCATATGATAATTCGATGTCACCACGATCAGCGACTTGAAGCCGCGCTCGTGCACCCAGCGCCGCGTCTCCGCCGCATTGCTGCGGGTATTGACGGCGGAGTAGTCAAGATCGACGCAGCACCCCAACAGCGACTGGTTGTCCGACAGCGACCGGGAAATGTCGCTGGCGGCATTGGTCGGATGGACCCCGGAGATCAAAAGCCGCTTGCCATAGCCGTCGGCCAGCAATTCCATCGCATCGGAGACCCGCGACGATCCGCCGGTCAGCACCACGATGCCGTCGGCGTGGCGGGCCGGCTTGATCTCGGCGCCGCGCAATTGCGAGAGAAACCCGACGAAGCCGATCGCGGCGGCCACGAACACGATCGCCAGCGCCGCCACGATCGTCGCGCGCAGCCAGCTGCGCGCAACGGCGATCGGCGGCTTTGGCGATGTATCGTCCGGTGGCAGGTTCATGCTGGTCTGGCGATCCTTCCGCGTTCAAGTCTAGAGGCTTTTGCGACGAAGTGGAGTCCGGCTGGCGCGATATGCCGGCAAACCGCGCCAGTCCAACCCATCTTAGTCCAACCCGTCTTACTCAATGTCATCGAGCGTGGCGAACAGCGTTCGCCGCGACGCCCAGGCGGTGATCGCGGCGATCAGCACCGCCTGCGCCGCCAGCACCAGATAGCCAGACGGGCGTAACGAAAACGTCCCAAGCAACGCCACGAACTGGTCCCCGACCGGGGTGCCCGAGAACCAGCCGGCAATCGATTCGGAGAACCCGAACATCAGCATCGCGATGCCGCCGCCGATCACGCCGCCCTGCAGGCCCAGCCGCAGAAAATGCCGCAGGAACCGGTTCGCGATGTAGCGATCGCCGGCCCCCACGAAGTGCAGGACTTCGACGATCGGGCGATTGGCCGCCATCGCGCCGCGTGTCGCGAACGATACCGAGATGATGGTCGCGACAATCACCAGGGCCAGGATCCCGATGCCGGCGATGACGGTGGCGCCGGTCATCGACCGCATCCGCTCGATCCAGGCACGGTGATCGTCGACGCTGGCCGATGGCGACGCCGCGCTGACCCGGCGGCGCAGCGCGGCCAGGTCGAGCGCGGTTCCCGGCTGGACCCGCGCGACAATCACGCGCGGCACCGGCAGATCGTCGAGCGACAATCCGCTGCCGAGCCAGGGCTCCAGCAGTTTGGCGGATTCATCCTTGGTGAATGGCCTGATCTCGATGATGCCGGACTGCGCCCGCATCGCTTCGGTGACCGCGGCGGTGTCGCGGTCGATATCGCGCCCGGGCGCGGGACGCACCTGAATGGTGATTTCGCTGGCGACTTCCGACTGCCACTCCGACGCCGACGCGCTGATCAAAAGCACCGTACCGGTGGTAATCGACGCCAGGAACGTCATGATGGCGACCACGGCCACCAGTGCGCGGCCGGCGATCGAGGCGCGGGGCACGATCGGCGACAGATTGCGCGCCCGCGCCGGCACCTGCGGGCGCTCCCGCCCGAGATCCACCAACGGTCCGTGCTGGTCGTCGGTCCTACTCATAGATGTGCAGCCGTCCCTGATGCAGCACCAGCCGGCGCGCCTCATACTGATCCATCAGCGTGATGTCGTGGGTCGCGATAATGACCGCGGTGCCGGACTTGTTGAGCTCGATGAACAGCCGCAACAGACGCCGCCCCAGGGTCGGATCGACATTGCCGGTCGGCTCGTCCGCCAGCAGCAGATGCGGCCGCGAGATCACGGCGCGCGCGATCGCGGCCCGCTGCTTCTCGCCGCCGGACAGGATCGGCGGCAACGCGTCCATGCGCTCGCCGAGGCCGACCCATTTCAGGAGATCGATCACCTCCTTGCGATAGCTCGATTCTTCCCGGCCCATCACCCGGAACGGCAGCGCCACGTTTTCATAGGTGGTCATGTGATCGAGCAGCCGGAAATCCTGCAGCACGATCCCGATCCGCTTGCGCAGATCGGCGATTTCATCCTTGCCGAGCAGCGAGACGTCCTGGCCGAACAGATTGACCAGGCCGCGGGTCGGCCGCAGCGACAAAAACAACAGCCGCAGCAGCGAGGTCTTGCCGGCGCCGGAGGGGCCGGTGAGGAACTGGAAGGAATGGGCGGGGATCAGGAAATTAAGGTCGCGCAGAATCTCCGGGCCAAGCCCGTATCGCAATCCGACATTTTCGAACCGAACCAAGCTCAGCTCCGTTCGATGTGGGGCGCGACCGGAAACCGGAAAACCGCCGCCCCCTCAGCATCCTGGCCGGGCCGCGGCCACGAACCCAACAAAGCGGTTGTGCTTTGGTTATGGTTTCCGATTCGTTAACGGTCGTCTTGTAGCATTCTATGGCCCCGTTTCCGAAGTTCGCAAACCCTGCCGCATCCTGGTGGAGATTGGCTCCATGCACATCGTCTGCCCCCATTGTACGACGTCCTATGCCATTAATCTGGCTACCCTGGGCGCGGCTGGCCGCACCGTGCGCTGCTCCCGCTGCAAGGAAGTCTGGCTGGCGCGGCCGGAAGACGCGATCGAAATCGCCGCCCAGGTCCCCGCCATGGCGCAAGCCGAAAATCAGGATGCCGCCGCCGAATGGGACGCCCTGGCGCGCGAAGACGGCAGTCAGGAACAGGAAACCCCTGAGGTCGACAGCCCGTCGATATCGGGCGACTGGCCCGACGAAGAAGGCTCGCCCGATTCTGGCAAGGCCGACTGGGCGTCGATGGCCCAAGACGACGGAGACGACGAGGCCGCCGGGGCCGCCCGCCCGCGACGGCTGTCGCGGCTGCAGAAGCTCTTGGGACCGGTAGCGCGCTTGGGGACATCGGGAAAATCCCCCATCGGCCTGCCCACGGCCTGCGCCGCGATGGGCGCGCTGGTGCTGGCGCTGGTCATCTGGCGCGTCGACGTGGTGCGGCTGCTGCCGCAGACCGCCGGTTTCTACAAGATGGTCGGCCTCGACGTGAATCTGCGCGGGTTGATGTTCAAGGACGTCAAGATCACCTCCGAGACGGTGGAAGGCAAACCGGTGCTGGTGATCGAGGGCGTCATCGTCGGCGAGACCAGCAAGCCGGTCGAATTGCCGCGGCTGCGTTTCAGCGTGCGCGACGCCCAGGGCGCCGAAATCTACGCCTGGAACGCGGTGCTGGAGCAGCCGATTCTGCGGCCGGGCGAAAAAGCCTGGTTCAAGTCGCGGCTGGCATCGCCGCCCCCCGAAGGGCGCAATATCGATGTACGCTTCTTCAGCAAGCGTGATCTGGCCGGCGGCAATATATAGACAGGGCCGTCCGGTGCCGCTTGTGAAACAGGTGCTTCGATGCCGCGCGTGCTGATTGCCGACGATGAAGAGTCCATGCGCACGCTGGTGGCGCGCGCCATCGCCATGGATGGCCACGACACCGTCACCGCCGAAGATGGCGCCGAAGCGCTGGAGATCCTCAACCGCGAACACGGCGCGTTCGATCTCCTGCTCACCGACATCCAGATGCCCGTGATGGACGGGATCGCGCTGGCGCTGGCGGCCGCGCGCGATTTTCCCGATCTGACGATTTTATTGATGACGGGATTCGCCGCCCAGCGCGAGCGCGCCTCCGGCCTCAACGCCATCGTGCATGACGTCATCACCAAGCCGTTTTCGGTGGCCGATATCCGCACCGCGGTGGCGGATGCGCTGGCGGCAAGGAAGAACGGTTAGGAGAGAGCTTAAACGAGGCTGCATCCTCGCCTCGTCATACCCCGCGAAAGCGGGGTATCCAGTACGCCGCGGCTTATCGATTTGAATACTACTGTCTCTGGAATACTGGATCGCCCGCTTTCGCGGGCGATGACGACCGAAGAGGATTGACGCCTAATAATCCTTGAGCAGCCGCTCGATGTAATCGAGCTCGATCTGCGGACGCTGCGGATCGGCGAGGCGGCGGCGCAGTTCTTCCAGAATCCGGCGCACCCGCTGCACATCGATTTCACCGGGAATCTTCACCGTCAGGTCGTCGCCGAATTCGCGCCCGTGCAGCGGCCGACCCAGGGGATCGCTCTGGTTGCCGCCGCTCTGCTGCCGTCCGGCGCGATTGCCGGGGCCATCGCCCTGGCCGTCGCCATCGCCCTGCTGCATCGCTTCGGCGAGATTCTGGGCGCCCTTGCGCAGCGCATCCAGCGCCTTGCCTTGGGAATCCACGGCGCCATCGGCATTGCCCTCGCCGAGCTTGCCGCCGGCGTCGCCCATCGCGCTATCGGCCTCGCCGAGGCCGTCCTCGCCGTCACCGGCTTGCGGATCGCCGTCCTGACCTTGCTGGCCCTGCTGGCCTTGTTGGCCCTGCTGCCCCTTCTCGCCGCGCTGGCCCTGCCCCATGCCGCGTTTGGCAAGCTGTTCCTGCAATTTCTTGAGCCGGTCACGCAGGCCCTGCTGGTCCTGCTGCAGGTCGCCCAGATTTTGATCGCCCTTGCCGTGCAGCCGGTCGCGCCGCGAATCCTGGCCCTGCTTGAAGGTCTTGTCGCGCAACTGCTGCTGCTTGCGGATCATGTCGCCGAGTTCGTTCAGCGCCTGCTCCATGTCGCCTTCGCCGGATTGGCCGGGCTGCGCCATTTGCAGGTTTTCCAGCATCTGCTGCAGCTGTTCGAGCAACTGCTTGGCGGACTCCTTGTCGCCGGAGCGCGACAGCCGCTCCATGCGCTCGATCATGTTGTTGAGATCCTGCTGGCGCATCACCCTGGTATTGGGATCGAGCGGCCGCGCCAATTGCTGCGGATTGTTGCGCAGCTGCTCGGCGAGCTGGCGCATGAAATTGTCCAGCGCGGCGCGTAGGTCCTGGGTGAGCTTCTTGATCTCTTCGTCGCTGGCGCCGTTTTCCAGCGCCTGCTTGAGCGCCTCCTGCGCGGCCCGCAGGGCCTTGTCGACATCGGTGATGTCGCCATCCTCGATGGTGACGGCGAGCGCCCACAGGCTGGCAACGACCTCGCGCATGGCATCGTCGGTACGCGCGGCCTCGAGCTGACGCGCGACGCTGTAGAGGCCGAGATACTGGCCGGTCTCGGGCATGAACAGGTCAGGCGCGATCATCAGCGCATCGAGCGCGTCATAGACCTGCCCGTTCTGATTGGCGTCGAGCGCCAGAATACGGCGCTGCTCGATCAGCGCCCGCGCCAGCGGCTTGGTGAACAGCCGCTCCGGCAGTCGCAGGTTGAACGGCTCGCTGCGGCCCTCATTGCCGGCCTCGTCCTTGGCCGTCAGGGTCAGCGTCACATCGGCGCCGGCGTAGGGATCCTCGCTGAGATCCTTGACGGTCTGGCCGACGCCATTGCGCGTCCGCGCATTGGGAAGCACCAGCGGAAATTGCGGCGGCTCAAACAGCGGCCGCGCTTCGGCGCCATCCTTCGCAGCACCCGCGCGGCGGACGAACAGCGCCCGCGCTTCGGTGACGCCGTAATCGTCCTCGATCTTGTAGGACATCTGCAGCGAGCCGCGGGCCTGCCGCTCCGGATCCTTCGCCAGCGCAATGGTCGGGGTGCGGTCGGGAATGGCGCTGAATTTCCATTGCGGCTGACCCGAGGGCGCGCGGACATGCACCGTGCCGTCGCCGGCGATGGTGAAATGCCGCTCATTGGTGCCCTTGGGCGCCTGCTCGGCCACCACCGCCTCGGTCACGCCACCGCCGGCGACCACGTCGAGCGTGCCGCCGCTGGAGCGCACGATCAGCGTACTGCCCGCCGGAACCGGCAACGGTCCCGCCGCGGGCAAAGCGGCTTCCTTGTTCGCCGCCGACAGAATGATCGGTGGCTTGCCGGTATAAAGTGGCGGTGTCACCCAGGCATCGACCCTGACATTGGCCGGCGCCAAAACGCCGTTCCAGTCGAACGCCGCCGCGACCCGCATCACCCGCTCGTCTCCGGCAGCCACATAGGCCGCGACCATCATCACCGCGATCAGCGCGCGCAGCGCCCAGGGATCGTGGATCGCCAGCCGCGGCGACGGCAGGCCGGCACGGATGCGCTTGATCGATGCCAAGGTGCGTTCGCGCTGCGCCTGCCACAGCGCCAGGGCGACCGGATCCTGCGTGCCCAGCGTATCGGTCAGCGCGGTCGCCGGGCGATGGCGAATGCCGGTGCCGCGGTCGAGCCGGCTCAGGCCCTCCTGGCGGCTCGGCCAGCGAAACCGCAACAGCGGAAACAGGGCGCCCAGCGCCAGAATCACGAACAGGATGAGCCCGATGGCGCGGGCGAGGAACGGCAGCGCCAGCCACAATCCAACCCAGGATACCACCAGGAACAGTCCAACGACCGTCAAAAGCCGGGCCAGATGCGGCCAGAACCGCTCCCACGCGATGGCATATTGAGCCCGCTGCAGGGCCTGTGTTAGCTGCAGCCGTGCGACGGCATCAGGGTCGCGTGCTGGCTCCGACGGGTCGGGGGTGGTGCCGCTCAACAAACTCTCCAGGTTGCCGAAGCAGCAACCCTAACACAACGGCGGCAGTGAGGCACCTGTCCAGGACGGGGAACCCACACCCGAAAATACGCATAGCACGAAGGCGTGACGGGGGGACGCCGACCCCGTAACGTCGGTTCCCGAGCCATCAAGGCAAGCCTTAAGGAAACACCATGGACAAGAAGACCCACGATAAGGGACTGGAAATTCGCAAAGCGGTGCTGGGCGAAGCCTATGTCGCCAACGCCCTGAAAAATTCAGACGAATTCAACAAGCCGTTCCAGGAACTGGTCACCGAATATTGCTGGGGCGCGGTGTGGGGCCGCGAGGAACTGCCGCGCAAGACCCGCAGCATGCTCAATCTCTCCATGATCTCGATCCTCAACCGGCCGCACGAATTGCGGGCGCATATCAAGGGCGCCCTGACCAACGGCGTCAGCCGGGACGAGATTCGCGAAATCTTCATGCAGGTGGCGATCTATGCTGGCGTGCCGGCGGGCGTCGACAGCTTCCGCATTGCGCGCGAAGTGTTCGCTGAGCTGGACAAGGGTTGAGGGTTCCACTCCGGAATTCCGCCAGACCACGAGCCGTTTAAATCCGTCATTGCGAGCGAAGCGACGCAATCCATCGAGCCGCAGATGAAGAATGGATTGCTTCGTCGCTTCGCTCCTCGCAATGACGTTGAGAAGAAACCTTAGGGACACATCACCATGGACATCGGATTCATCGGCCTTGGGAAAATGGGCTTTCCCATGGCCCGCCGCCTGGTCGAGGCCAGGCATCAGCTCGTCGTATTCGACCAGCGCAAGGAAGCCGTCGACCAGCTGGTTGCGCTCGGCGCGCAGGCGGCTTCCTCGCCGAAAGACGTCGCCGACCGTGCCGAGACCGTGCTGGCGAGCCTGCCTTCGCTGCAGGCCTCGCTGGAGGTCGCAACCGGCAGCGGCGGCGTGATCGAAGGCAAAAGGGTAAAACGCTTCGTCGATCTCTCCACCGTCGGATCGCACATGGCGGTACGGATTCATGATCTGTTGGCGAAAAACAACATCGTGCAGCTCGACAGCCCCGTCAGCGGCGGTGTCGGCGGCGCCGAAAAGGGAACGCTCGCGGTCATGGTGTCGGGACCCAAGGCCGATTTCGAATCGATAAAACCCGCGCTCGACGTGATCGGCAAAGTGTTCTTCATCGGCGAAAAGCCCGGCTCGGCGCAGACCATGAAGCTCGCCAACAACCTGCTGTCGGCTACCGCCGTGGTCGCGACATCGGAGGCGGTGGTGATGGGCGTCAAATCGGGGCTCGATCCGGCCGTGATGATCGACGTGATCAATGCGGGCTCGGGCATGAACACCGCGAGCCGCGACAAGTTTCCGCGCTCGATCCTGCCGCGCAGCTTCGATTTCGGTTTTGCAACCGGACTGATGGTCAAGGATGTCCGGCTTTGCCTGGAAGAGGCCAAGGCGCTCGGGATGTCGCTGGAAGTCGCCGAAGCGGTCGGGCGGCTGTGGGAAGTCGTGATCCGCGAAATGGGCCCGGAGTCCGATTTCACCTCGGCGATCAAGCCGATCGAGAAAGCGGCCGGCGTGGTGGTGGGCGGAAAGTAAAACTAATTTCGTCGTCCCTGCATGGGCAGGGACGACGGCTCACAGCCACGGCGCCGGCCTGTCCATCGCGATCAGTTCGTCGACCTCGATGCGCGGCCGCACCACCGCATATTGATCGTCCTTGACCAGCACTTCCGGCACCAGCGCGCGGGTGTTGTAGGTGCCGGACTGCACCGCGCCGTAGGCGCCGGCGGTCATGATCGCCAAGAGGTCGCCGGCCCTGGGCTCGGGAAGGGTGCGGTCAAGCGCCAGATAATCGCCGGTCTCGCAGACCGGCCCGACCACATCGGCGACAATGGTGCGCGCGCCCTTGCCGGCCTCGCGGACCGGCAGGATGTCGTGATGCGCCTCATACAGCGTCGGCCGGATCAGGTCGTTCATCGCCGCATCGATGACGACAAAGTTCTTGGCGTCGCCGGGTTTCACATAGATCACGCGGGTGACGAGGATGCCGGCATTGCCGACGATCATCCGTCCCGGCTCGAACATCAGCGTGCAGCCGAGGTTATGCGTCACGCGCTTGACCATCGCGGCATAGGCATCCGGCGCCGGAGGCGGTTCGCGATCCATGTAGTAGGGAATGCCGAGGCCGCCGCCGAAATCGATATGCGAGATGGTGTGGCCGTCGGCGCGCAGCGTCTGCACGAATTCCGCCAGAATGCGGAACGCGGCTTCCATCCGGCTGAGGTCGGTGATCTGGCTGCCGATATGCATGTCGGTACCGGTCACCTCGATCCCCGGCAGCTTTGCGGCGCGGGCATAGACCGCGCGGGCGCGGGCGAGCGGGACGCCGAACTTGTTCTCGGATTTGCCGGTGGCGATCTTGGCATGGGTGCCGGCATCGACGTCGGGATTGATGCGGATCGAGATCCGCGCCGTCTTGCCGGACTCGACGGCCAGCCGCGACAGCAATTCGAGCTCAGGCTCGGATTCGACGTTGATGCACAGAATGTCTTGCGCCAGCGCCGCGCGCAGTTCGCTTTCGGTCTTGCCGACCCCGGAGAACACGATCTTGCGCGGCGGAATGCCGGCCGCCAGCGCACGCTTCAGCTCGCCGCCGGAAACCACGTCGGCGCCGGCGCCGAGCTTCGCCAGCGTACGCAGCACCGACTGGTTGGAATTGGCCTTCATGGCGTAACAGACCAGCGCCTTCTCGTCGGCAAAGGCGTCGCTGAAAACCCGGTAATGGCGCTCCAGGGTCGCGGTCGAATAACAATAGAACGGCGTGCCGACCGCCGTCGCCAGATCAGAGAGATTCACCGCCTCGGCGTGCAGCACGCCGTTGCGATAGTCGAAGTGATTCATGGCTAGTGTTCCAGTTCTAACATTCGCATCCCTTCGCAGCGAGTACCTTTGCGAATGTTAGAACCCAAAGGAACACTAGCAAAATTATGGTCCTGGTGCGGCCCTGGATTTGACATTCGCAACGAGGACTCGCGGAAAAACTGTAGCGAATGTCAAATCCACCGCACCAGCTCAGTTGCTATTCAGGAGCGGGTCGAGAGCGAACGGTTTCTTGGTGCCCTTGGCCGCGGTCGGCGGCGCATCGGCGCCAAAGCTCGGATTGTACACGCTCGGTTGGCTCGCCGGGTCGGTATCGGCATGCGCGGCGGCAGCCGGCTGCTGCTGCTGCGACGACGCGGTCGGCGGCAGATCCAGCGGCCCCTTGCGGCCGCAGCCTCCGAGCACAAGCACGGCGGCGCTCAAAAGGATGATGGCCCATCCCCGAGATATCGGGCGGTAGTTGCGATTCACGACAAAATCCCCAATGCGGCGGCACCATACAAAGATTGCCTTGGTCTGGCGAGACCTGCGGGCAAGTGAATTTCCCGCGAGAATCGCGGCTCAGCCCAATTTTCGCTCTTTTTCCAGTCGCTTGAGCCAGGCCTTGGCCTGCGCCAGGACGTTCCTCGGCGCGGTTCCGCCGTAGCTGGTGCGGCTCTTCACGGAGGCCTCGACCGACAGCACCGCCAATGCCGCGGCGGTAATCTTCGGCTCGATCGCCTGCATCGCCTGCAACGGCAGAAGATGCAGCGCGACGCCATCCGCGGCGGCCCTGGCGACGATGCGTCCGGTGACGTGATGGGCGTCGCGGAACGGCATTTTCAGCGTCCGCACCAGCCAGTCCGCCAGATCGGTGGCGGTGGCGTAGCCTTCGCCGGCCGCGGCCTTCATCCGCGCCTGGTCCGGCACGATATCGGCGACCATCCCGGTCATGGCCCGGATCGCCAGCGAGAGCGCCGCGAACGCCTCCATCGCGCCCTGCTTGTCCTCCTGCATGTCCTTTTGATAGGCCAGCGGCAGGCCCTTCATCACGATCAGCAAGCCGGTCAGCGCGCCGATCACCCGGCCGGTCTTGGCCCGCACCAGTTCGGCGGCGTCGGGGTTGCGCTTCTGCGGCATGATCGAGGAGCCGGACGTGAATTTGTCGCTGAGGCGCACCAGCCCGACCAGCGGCGAGGTCCAGATCACGATTTCCTCGGCGAAGCGCGACAAATGGACCGACGCGATTGCCGCCGCCGACAGGGTTTCGAGCACGAAATCGCGATCCGAAACCGCGTCGAGCGAATTGGCCATCGGCCGGTCGAAGCCGAGCGCCTTCGCGGTCGCGCTGCGATCGATCGGAAACGAGGTGCCGGCCAGCGCCGCGGCCCCGAGCGGCGATTCGTTCAGGCGCTTGCGCGCATCGGCGAAGCGGCCGCGGTCGCGCGCCGCCATCTCGACATAGGCGAGCAGATGATGCCCGAACGTCACGGGTTGCGCGGTCTGCAGATGCGTGAAACCGGGCATCACCGTGCCGGCATGTTCCAGCGCGCGCTGCGCCAGCACCTGCTGGAACGCGGCCAGCGCCGCATCGGTCTCGTCGATGGTGTCGCGGACGTAGAGCCGGAAATCGGTGGCGACCTGGTCATTGCGCGAACGCGCGGTGTGCAGCCTTCCCGCGGCAGGCCCGATCAGCTCGCCAAGCCGGCTCTCGACATTCATGTGAATGTCCTCGAGCGCGCGCTTGAAATCGAACGATCCCTTGCCGATTTCTGACAAAATCGTGTCTAGACCCCTGGCGATATTTTTCGCATCGTTTGCCGTGATAATGCCTTGCGCGGACAGCATCGCGGCATGGGCCTTGGACGCGGCGATGTCCTGGGCGTAAAGGTGGCGATCGACGTCGATGGAGACGTTGATTTCCTCCATGATCGCATCGGGACGCTCGCTGAACCGGCCGCCCCACATCTTGTTGCTCATGACCTGTTACTCATGACTTGTTACTTGTGCCTGCCATTCATCATTGCACCTGCATCATTGCGCCTGCCGAGGGAATGCGTCGTGCCGCCGGTGATGTAACCGAAGCCCTGCATAGCCGTATCTGATACAGGATGACAAACGATATGCCTGAACAACCCAATCCCCCTGCGGCTGCGACGCGGCGGATTCCCTATGTCGTCGGGGCCGTCCTGATCGGGGCCGTGATCGGATTTGCCGGGGTATACGGCTTTGGCGGGCTGAAACGCCGTGCGGCGGCCGGCGATTCCGCTTGCGCCGGGGCGGTCGAGCTTTCGCAAAGGCTGGCACCTTTGGCGCATGGCGAGGTGGCCGCGCTGACCATGGCGACGGCGCCGCTGAAGCTGCCGGACCTCGCCTTCGAAGACGGCGACGGCAAGCCCAGAAAGCTCTCGGAATGGCGCGGCCGCACGGTGCTGGTGAACCTGTGGGCGACCTGGTGCGTGCCCTGCCGCAAGGAGATGCCCGCGCTCGAAAACCTGCAAATCAAGCTCGGCGGGCCGAAATTCGAGGTGGTCGCGATCAATATCGATACCCGCGATCCGGAAAAACCGAAGAATTTCCTCAAAGACGCCCATCTGACCCGAATCGGCAATTTCAGCGATCAGAAAGCCAAGGTTTTTCAGGATCTTAAATCGATCGGCCGGGCGCTGGGCATGCCCACTTCGGTGCTGGTCGATGGCCAGGGCTGCGAGATCGCCACCATCGCCGGCCCCGCGGAATGGGCCAGCGACGATGCCGTCAAGCTAATCACGGCGGCGGTAACGCCTCCGGGCTAACCTGCCTTGTTACGCTTCGTCGGCGATGCCGTTGCGCAGCAGGCCGATCCGGTCGATCTCGACCTCCACGACGTCGCCGGGCTTCATCCACAATGGCGGGGTTCGCCGTGAGCCGACGCCGCCGGGCGTGCCGGTGGCGATCACGTCGCCGGGTTCCAGCCGCGTGAACGACGAGCAGTATTCGATCTGGCGCGGAATATCGAAAATCATCTGACTGATGGTCGCGTCCTGAACCACCTCGCCATTGAGGCGGGTTTGCAGCCGCAGCGGCGCCAGATCGCCGGCCTCGTCCGGCGTCACCATCCAGGGTCCGAACGCGCCGGTTCCCGGAAAATTCTTGCCCGGCGTGAACTGATGGGTGTGACGCTGATAATCGCGGACACTGCCTTCATTATAGCAGGCGTATCCCGCGATGTGGTCCCACGCCTTCGCACGCGAAATATACCGGCCCGGCGTGCCGATGATGACGGCGAGTTCGCCTTCGAAATCGAGATCCTTCGATACGCGCGGGCGGATGATGTTGGCGAGATGCCCGGTCTGGCTGTTGGCGAAGCGGCCGAACACGGTGGGGTTCTCGACCTCGGTGCGGCCGGTTTCCTTGCGGTGCGTCTCGTAATTGAGGCCGATGCAGAGGATCTTGTCGGGATTGGGAATCACCGGCAGCCAGCTGATGCCGGTGATCGGATGCCGCGCGGCCTTCGGCGCCGCGGCGGCGGCCTGCGCCAGCGCGCCGGCGGCGATGGCGGATTTCAGATCGGGAAACTGATTGCGCAGCAGCGCGCCGACGTCGACCGCTTCGGCGCCGTCGATGAGGCCCCAGCTGGTGACGCCGTTGATTTTGAAACTTGCGAACTTCATTGGATGTGTCCTGATGTTTGAGTGCGACGGTGTTGGAGGGAATTAGACGGCACGCGCGGCCATTGGGGCCATGCTGGCGAAGCGTGCAATGGTGCGTTCCGGGAATATCAGCGCGAACGCCGCGATAGCGCCGACGATCAGGATGCCGGCGGTGAATGTCATGGCGTAGGCATAGCCGAGCGCGACGTTGGCTCCGGCCTCGCCGACGATCCAGCCGGTCAGCGCATTCGAGAGCAGCGCCGACGCCGCGTTGCCGGAATAGATCACGACGATCAGCCGTCCACGCTGGACGGCCGGCGCCACCGCGCCAAGCGCGACCGGTCCGAAGATCGTGGTCAGGCTCGGCGCCGCAAAGGCGATCGCAATACAGACCAGCTGCAACGGTCCGGTGGTGACGAGGGTGAGCAGCAGCGCACAACCGGCGGCGAGCAACGCCAGTCCTGACGTGTTGCCGAGGCAGGCGCGCAGGCTCCAGCCGCTGCGCTGCATGATCTGCGTGATCCAGGAGCCGCCGAGCAGCAGCGGCGACTGGAACAGATAGATGCCGAAGATGATCCAGCCGACGTCGGTCGGCTTGTAGCCGAGGCCGAGTTGCAGATAGGGCGGCAGCCAGGTCGCCGACATGCCGACGATCCAGTACGACATCGTCGACATGATGATGACGCCGATCACGGTCGGATCGCCCCACAGCAGCTTCGCCGGCACCGTCGCAGCCGACGGCAGCGCGTCGTGGCTGGCATGGGTGGCGGCGTACGGCCCTTCGCCACCGATCACGACCCACGCCAGCATCCAGGCCAGACCGAGCAGGCCGCAGACCAAGAAGCCGGTGCGCCATCCGTAATTGACGATGATGGCGGTGAGAAACGGGCCGCCGACGAGGAGCCCGACGCTGATGCCCTGCAGCACCACCGCGCTCGGCACGCTGCGCCTGTCGGCGGCGAACCAGTTGTAACAGGCGTGCAGCGCGGTCGGCAGCCCCGGACCTTCGCCGGCGCCGAGAACGATGCGGCAGGCGATCAGCACTGCGACGGAACTCGAGAAGAAGATCGGGATCTGCGTCGCCGACCACACCGCCGCAAGGATGATCAGAATCCATTTGGTCGGAAAGCGCCCGATCACGAACAGCCCGACCGCCATGCCCGACAGCGAGAACAACAGAAAGAAACTGCTGCCGATCAACCCGAATTCTTTCGGCGACAGCGCCAGCTCCTTCATCATCGGCACCGCCGACAGGCCGAACACCAGCTTGTCGAAGAAGTTCAGCGTCTGGAACAGAAACAGCATGATGACAACGGCGAAAGCCCGGCCTCGCCCGGCCGGCTCCGCACTTATCGCTTGCGATGGTGTCATGGCTGTTTCCCCGTATGGTCCATTTTGTTATTGCGTTGCTTCATTGCAGCCGTGACGAGAGATCGGACATCATCGCGGCGAGCGATGTCGCATCGGCGCTGACGCCGAACACGTAATGATCGGGACGCACGATCGCCGCGGCGCATTGGTACCGACCGAACCAGCGCGCGACGACGCCGCTTTCTTCCGTCACCGTCTTTTCGCCAGCGTTGCCGTCGGCCGTACCGACACGGATGATCCGCAGTCCGAGGTCGCGCGCCGGACCATCGGCGATGGAGGAGGTTGCAAGGCCACTGCCGCCATCGATGACGAGGCGCCATCCGGTGCCACAGGCGGCATCAAGCAATCGTCGCCCTTCGGCGGTCTTGATCCACGGTTGCGGAAACAGCGTGCCGTTGGCCGCGTGCGAGGCATTGGCGAGCAATCCGCGCTGCAGCGGCGGGACGATGTCCTGCCGGGTGATGGTGCGGGGTTCGCCGTTGCCTTCGGCGAGGATACGGGCGTCGCGCGCTTCGGCTGCAACCGGATCGCGCTCACAGATGACGTGGCCGATCGCCTTGATCCGGGTGGTGAGTTCGCGCACATGGGCGCTGCGCTCCTCGCCATAGCTATCGAGCAGAGCCGCGCTCGACTGGCCGCGCAATACCCGATCGAGTTTCCAGACCAGATTGGCGACGTCGCGGATGCCCTGGCACATGCCCTGACCGATGAAGGGCGGCTGCTGGTGAGCGGCGTCACCCGCCAGCAACACGCGCCCGCGCCGCCATTCCTCCGCCACCAGCGCGTGGAAGCGGTAACTCGCCGCGCGCCACAGCGTGGCGCCGGCAGGCGTCAGCCATTTTTCGAGCAGTCGCCAGACCTGGTCTGGCTCTTCCATGGCGCGCGGGTCTTCGCCCGGCAGCAACATGATTTCAAAGCGGCGATGCTGGCCGGGGCCGATGATGAAGCTGGTCGGCCGCGCCGGATCGCAGAACTGCGCCGCGGTCTGCGGCAATTTTGCAAGCGCGGCGTCACCGACCTGCAGGTCCACCACCAGCCACGGCTCGTCGAACACCAGGTCTTCAAAGGGTATGCCGAGCTGCTGTCGCACGGTGCTGGAGGCGCCATCGCAGGCGATGACATAATCTGATGTGACCGTGCGCGTCTCGCCGCTATCGCTGCGCAGATGCAGCGTGACGCCGTCGGTCGATTGCGCGAAACTGACGAGTTCAATGCCGAGTTCGACCGTCACGCTGCGATAGGACTGCGCGTGGTGCCGCAACGCCGCCTCCACCGGCGGCTGCGTGAACACCATGCTCGGCGTGTACCCCAGCGGGTAAGGCTCCGGCACCATGTCGATGCGCCGGATCAATTGTCCCCTGGCGCCGAAATGCTGCGAGGCCGGAAACGGCGCGATATAGGGGCGCACGCGCTCGGCCACGCCGAGATTGTCCAACAGCCGCAGGATCTCGTGATCGATCGCGATCGCGCGCGGCTTGTCGTAGACCGCGCGCTGCCGGTCGATCGCCAGCGTGCGGATGCCGCGGTCGCCGAGCAGGCTGGTCGCCACCACGCCCGAGGGACCGAAGCCCACGATCACGACCTGAAACTCGTTCGGTTTGATCGCGGTCGACATCGACGCTGTTCGGTGGATTTCAGCTTGCATAGGGGATCGCGACCTGCGCCGCCTTGACGTGATCCGCCTTGGGCGGCGCGATGCCCCACTGATCGGTGCGGCCCGGCGGCCAGACCCATTCGCTCGGACCGCGAAAAACATAGCTGTCGTCGACCTGCAGCACTTCGGCGGTGTATTCGATGACGAAGCCGACCGGGTCGATGAAGTACGCAAACACATTATCGCCGGGGCCGTGGCGTCCGACGCCCCAGGCGATCGGAAAACCATTATCGATCATGCGTCCGGAGCCCCGCATCACGGCTTCGAGATCGGGCATCTGGAAAGCCACGTGGTTGAGCCCGTTGACGTTGGCCTCGGTGATCACCACGGCGTGGTGATCACTGTTGCAGCGGACGAAGGCCATCATCTTCGAGCGGTCGGTGAGGCGGAAGCCGAGCGCCTTCTCATAGAACCCCGCCGACGCATCGACATCGATGCTGTTGAGATTGACGTGGGCCAGTCGCTGGGGCCGATCGGCCCTAGGATTTTTGGCGGCGTGCACGGCATCGCCATGCACAAAGCGCAGCAGGCCGCCTTCCGGTCCGCGCACGGTCATGACGCTGCCGCCATCCGGCGCTTCGTTCGGCACCACCGGGGAGATAATATGACCGCCCTGCACGACGACATTGTCCGCGACCGCGGCAAAGTCGTCCATCGAGGCAACGCGAAACGTCACCGCGCGCAGTTCCGGCCGCGTACTTGCGTGCAACGCCACGACATGATGATCACCGCCATCGGCGCGCAGATACACCACGCCGTTGTGACGCGCGACCACCCCCAGTCCCCACACCGCGACGTAAAACTGCTCGGAGCGATCGAGATCCGGCGTCCCGAGATCGACACTGCGCAAAGCCGTGATGGGAAACCGGGTCACCGCGCTCATCCTTGCAAGATCGCCGCCGCCGAGATTGCCAAAAACGGCCCAGCGACTTATCTTATATAAAACCTACTTTCAAAAATAAATCTATAAATTATCAGATCTGATGTTAGAATATATAGGATAAGATTCGAGCGGCGGCCGAAGGAGGCGAGCGCGTGGACACCACAGCGGCACTTCAGTTGGCCCCCGCGCCGTCGACGCAGGCGAGCAATGTCTATGACCGGTTGCGCGAAGACCTGCTGTCCGGAAGGCTCGCGCCCTCACGCAAGCTGCAGATGCGCGTCCTGATCGAGATGTATCAGACCGGACAGACGCCGCTGCGCGAAGCGCTCAACCGGCTGACCGCCGACGGGCTGGTCGAAGTGCGCGAGCAGCGCGGTTTCTATGTCAGGGACATCAGCCGCGCCGAGCTGGCCGAGCTCACCAAGACGCGCTGCTGGGTGGAGAGCCTGGCGTTGCGCGAATCGATGGCGGCCTCGACGCCGCCTTGGGAGGAGCAGCTATTGCTGGCGCAGCATCGCTTGGGTCGAACGCCGCGCTCGCTGAACCAGACCGAATTCGAGGACAATCCCGAATGGGAGCGGCTGCATCGTATTTACCACCGGACGCTGATCGGACATTGCGGATCGGCGTCGCTGGTCGCCTTCTGCGGACAGCTCGCCGATCAGCTCTACCGCTACCGGCGGCTTTCGATCCGCAAAGCGTTCCCGTCGCGCCATGTCGGCGACGAGCATCTCGCCATCACCAACGCCGTGATGAGCGGCGACGCCGACGAGGCGGTGAAACTGCTCACGGCGCATTACCAGAAAACCGCCGACGTGATCCTGCAGGACGAGGCGATTTTCCCGGAACTGCGCAGGGAGCAACAGCTCGGCTAGGGCGCCGGTATTGTGTCGGCGCGCGTCGGATAAAACTCTCCCGATCTGGCTTGGCGGGCACCGAAGCGAACTCGCATACGGCGGCACAGAGCCAGCCAAGGCTCGGCGGGCGGTCTGGATGGCCGCCATCCCGGCGCTCAGTTCCTCCACGATGGTAACCGAAACTGAATCGTGCCGCCGCGCCTTGGTCCCGCGCGCAAGAGGAAAACCCCGTCATGTCGAGACTAGCCATCGCGTTTGTGTCGGCACTGGCTGCGACCGCGGCCAATGCGCAAGATACCAAGTCTGGACAATCGCAAACGCCGGCCGCTGCCAGCGCGAATGGAACACGGCCGTTCCTATTTGATGGACGAATGCCAGGTGATGGCGTCCGGCAGGGAGCGCTCGCCGGCGATCATCACCCCAACGCTGGCGTCATCGTCGTGCCACCGAAAGCAAGCCAGCCTGAGCGCGAACGATAAGTCCGCGGACCCGTGACGCGGCAGAATCTCTAGGCCGAGACGTCGACATTGCCGCCGACACCGTCCGCCACATTGGCCAACGACGAAGCATCTTGCGCGCCCGTCCCCAGCAGCGTCTGGACCGCGGATTTCTCCGCGTCGGCGTTCGACTTCAAGATGTCGGTGGCGACCTGCGTCTGGAACTTGCCCGCTTGAAGGGCCATAGCCGCGAATACTAGACTCATATCCATACAAACATCCCCAAGCCGCCAGAATACCGGGCAGGCCTTAACGATCCATTTCCTCTCTTGGGATCAGGCCGCGTTTGCCGCGAAAGCGGCGCCGAGGGTGCGCAGCGCCCGGCGCGTCCGTGGATCAGACAGTTTGGAATGAAGGATGACCTCGCGGGACGGCAGCGGGGGCAGACCCAGCCGTGGTCCGAGATCGACGGTGCCGGATGGTGCCACCCGGCGCGCCAGCGCCGCCACCGCCAGACCCGCGGAAATCGCAGCACCAATGGTTGCCAGCCCGCCGCCGACAAACACCTCGGTCCAGGACACGCCCGCAGCATCGAGAGCACCGATCGCCATGGCGCGCACGCTGCAAGGCTCGGCCTGGGTCGCAAGCCGCAGCGGCTCGCCGCGCTCGCGATGAAAATCGGGCGCGGCCATCCAGCCGAATGGCTCTTCGAACAACACATCGCCGTCGCGGCGATGGGCGTCGTGCCCGAGCACGATCGCAGCGTCCAGCGTACCGCCGTCGAACGCCTCCAGCACGACGCGCGAGGTGTCGATATGCAATTCCAACACCAGCCCGGGATCGGTGGCGCTCATGCGCTTTAATAAAGCGGCCAGTTCGGCGCCGACGATGTGATGGCTGATGCCGACGACCAGGCGGCGATGTTCGACGGCAAAAGCCCCGATCGCCGACTGATGCGCGGCGACGAGATTGCGCGCCGCGCCGAGAAAGGCGCTGCCCTCCGCGGACAGCCGAACCAGCCGCGGGGTTCGCTCCAGCAGCCGCCGGCCGAGCCCCTGTTCCAGGCGCTTGATCTTCAGGCTGACTGCGGACTGCGTGGTGTCCATCGCCTCCGCGGCACGGGTGAAGCTGTTCAGGTCAGCCACCAGGACAAAGGCCTGGACCGCC
This sequence comes from Bradyrhizobium sp., assembly GCF_050014615.1. Lineage (GTDB taxonomy): Bacteria > Pseudomonadota > Alphaproteobacteria > Rhizobiales > Xanthobacteraceae > Bradyrhizobium. Next base: position 33,942 of record NZ_JBEKCZ010000006.1, read on the forward strand.
TCGACATCGAGCGCTTTCATGGTCATTCATTTATATATGAAATCATTGAAATAGTATTTCATATCGTTTTTAAATGGTCAAGAAGCTCCTATCTTTGGTCTGTGCCCAACGACCAACACAGGAGAATCACCATGCCGCTGACACGCGTTTCACTGAGGCGCGGCAAGCCCGCCCCTTACCGCAAGGCCATTCTTGAAGGCCTCTATCAGGCCATGCGCGAGACCTTCGATGTCCCCGAGGGCGACCGCTTCATGACCGTGACCGAGCATGACCAAGACGATTTCGTTTATGGCGCGGATTATCTCGGCATCCAGCGCAGCGACGATCTGGTCATCATTCAGATCACCGTCAGCAACACGCGCCCGACGGCACAAAAGCAAAAGCTCTATCGGCGCATCGTCGAACGATTGACCGAAAATCCCGGCCTGCGGCCTGAGGACATTTTCATCAATCTGGTCGAGGTGCTTCCGGAAAACTGGTCTTTCGGCCACGGCCAGGCGCAGTACGTCAAGTGACCGCGATGCCCGCGCTGTCGCCGCGCATGAGCGGAGTTGCAGTGATGCGCTGCCGTCAGAACGATACGCGCGTGGCTCTTGCCGCCCATCTGCTCGGGCTCGGGGCGGGCGCGACGATGATTATCGGCCTCGCCCCCGCCGCCCTGGCGTTGGTACGGGCCTTGATCTGAGTAAAGAGAGCGGGGGAGCTACCGCGTCGGAACCGGCTTGTCGCCGCGATAGTCGTAGAAGCCGCGCTGGGTCTTGCGGCCGAGCCAGCCGGCCTCGACATATTTTACCAATAGCGGACACGGCCGGTATTTGGAGTCCGCCAGACCTTCATGCAGCACCTGCATGATCGACAGACAGGTGTCGAGGCCGATGAAATCGGCGAGTTCAAGCGGCCCCATCGGGTGGTGCGCACCGAGCTTCATCGCAGCATCGATCGCCTCGACGTTGCCGACGCCCTCATACAGCGTGTAGATCGCCTCATTGATCATCGGCAGCAGGATGCGGTTGACGATGAAGGCCGGAAAATCTTCGGAAACCGCGATATGCTTGCCGAGCCGGGTGACGAAATCCTTGGCGGCGTCGAAGGTGGTGTCGTCGGTGGCGATGCCGCGGATCAGTTCGACCAGTTCCATCAGCGGAACCGGGTTCATGAAGTGAATGCCGATGAAACGTTCGGGCCGATCGGTCGACGCGGCCAGCCGCGTGATCGAGATCGACGAGGTGTTGGAGGCGATGATGGCGCTCGGTTTCAGCACCGCGCAGACATCGTGAAAGATCTTGCGCTTGATCTCTTCCTTTTCCACCGCGCTCTCGATCACCAGATCGCAATCCGACAATCCGTCCATGGTGTCGGCGGAAACGATCCGTTCCAGCGCCTGCTTGCGCGCGTCCTCGGTAACGATCTTCTTGGAGACCTGACGCGACAAATTGCCGTTGATGGTCGCCATGGCGGACTTCAGCCGGTCGGTGGACACATCGTTGAGCACCACGTCGAACCCGGCCAGCGCCGCCACATGCGCGATGCCGTTGCCCATCTGGCCCGAACCAATCACGCCGACCTTCTTGATCATAACCGCCATTTTGCCATCTCACCGGAGCGACGCCTACAGCGCCGCTCATTCCCTTGCCCGTATTCTTATCGCAAATCGGTCGCCATTTTGCGAAATATACCCGTCGTTCCGATCCTGGTTTCGATCTTAGTTACTTTCCGAGCTTGCCGATCGCTTCGGTCAGTTCGGGAACCGCCTGATACAGATCCGCGACCAGGCCGTAATCGGCAACCTGGAAGATTGGGGCGTCCTCATCCTTGTTGATGGCGACGATGACCTTGGAATCCTTCATGCCGGCGAGATGCTGGATCGCGCCGGAAATGCCGATCGCGATATAGAGTTCCGGCGCCACCACCTTGCCGGTCTGGCCGACCTGCCAGTCGTTCGGCGCATAGCCGGCGTCAACCGCGGCGCGCGAGGCGCCGACGCCGGCGCCGAGCTTGTCGGCAAGCGGCTCGATATATTTGGCGAAATTCTCGCGGCTCTGCATGGCGCGGCCGCCGGAAACGATGATCTTGGCCGACGTCAGTTCGGGACGATCGCTCTTGGCGACTTCCTCGCCGACAAAACTCGACAAACCGGGATCGGCCGCAGTCGCGGCATTTTCCACGCTCGCGCTGCCGCCGTCGCCGGCCGCGGCGAAGGTCGAGGTGCGCACGGTGATCACCTTCTTGGCGTCTTTCGATTTCACCGTCTGGATCGCGTTGCCGGCATAGATCGGCCGCTCGAACGTATCGGGCGAAATCACCTTGATGATTTCCGACACCTGCATCACGTCGAGCAAAGCGGCGACGCGCGGCATCACATTCTTGAAGCGCGAGGTCGCGGGCGCGACGAAGGCGTCGTAGCCAGGGGCCAGCGCCACGATCAGCGCCGCCAGCGGCTCGGCGAGGTCGTGGGCATAGGCGGCGTTGTCCGCGAGCAGCACCTTCTTGACACCCGCGAGCTTGGCGGCGGCGTCCGCGGCGGCCTTGGCATTTTCGCCGGCCACCAGCACATGCACTTCGCCGCCGAGCGCGGCGGCGGCGGTCAGCGCCTTGTTGGTCGAGTCCTTGACCGAGGCATTGTCGTGTTCGGCAATCAACAGCGTCGTCATCTAGAGAACCCCAGCTTCATTCTTGAGCTTCGACACCAACTCGGCGACGTCCTTGACCTTGACGCCGCCCTTGCGGCCCGGCGGTTCGGTGGTCTTGAGGATTTCGAGATGGGCGGTGAGATCGACGCCGTAATCGGACGCGCTCTTGTCGGCGATCGGCTTCTTCTTCGCCTTCATGATGTTGGGCAGGCTGGCGTAACGCGGCTCGTTCAGCCGCAGGTCGGTGGTGACGATCGCCGGCCCCTTCAGTTTCACGGTTTGCAGGCCGCCGTCGACTTCGCGCGTCACCTTGAAATCGGAACCATCGACCTCGAGCTTGGAGGCAAAGGTCGCCTGCGACCATCCGAGCAGAGCGGCCAGCATCTGGCCGGTCTGATTTGAATCGTCGTCAATCGCCTGCTTGCCGAGAATCACCAGGCCGGGCTTTTCCTCATCGGCAATGGCCTTGAGAATCTTCGCCACCGCCAGCGGTTCGACATTGCCGTCCGCCTTGACCAGGATGCCGCGGTCGGCGCCCATGGCCAATCCCGTGCGGATGGTTTCAGCCGCCTGCGCCGGACCGATCGAGACCACCACGACCTCGGTTGCCTTGCCGGCCTCTTTCAGGCGCAGGGCCTCCTCGACGGCGATTTCGTCGAACGGATTCATCGACATCTTGACGTTGGACAGTTCGACGCCCGATCCGTCGCTCTTGACGCGGACCTTGACGTTGTAATCGACCACCCGCTTTACCGGCACCAGAACCTTCATCGACCCTCTTTCGCTTGAATTTCAGGTTTGTTCAGCTTGGGCGCGGAACCTAAAGCCCCCGCCAACCCCGGTCAACGCGCGAAGGCCAAAAATCGCCCCGACAGGGCGCGGTCAGCGGTTCTGGCCGGGGACCCACAAGACGTCCCCGGCGCCGTTATTGTTGACGGCGCGGCTGGCGACGAACAGGAAATCCGACAACCGGTTGATATACTGGATCGCCGCATCGCTGACCGGCTCGTTGGGCTGGGCCGCGAGTTCCACCATCATCCGTTCCGCCCTGCGGCATATGGTGCGGGCCAGATGCAGATACGCCGCGGCCGGCGTGCCGCCGGGCAGTATAAACGAGGTCAAGGGCGCCAGCGGCCCATTCAGGCTGTCGATGTCGCGTTCGAGACGTTCGACCTGGCTCGACAGCATCCGCAACCGTTCCGCCTTGCCCTCGCGCTGGGGTACCGCAAGATCGGCGCCGAGATCGAACAGATCGTTCTGGATCAGGCCCAGCATCGCATCGAGCGCGCGCGCCTCCGTCAGATGCAGCCGCACGATGCCGATGGCGGCGTTGGTCTCATCGACGGTTCCATAGGCGCCGATGCGCAGGTCGTATTTCGGGCGGCGTTCGCCGCTGCCGAGCGCCGTGGTGCCGTCATCGCCGGTCCGCGTGTAGATACGATTGAGGACGACCATATCCGGCTCCTTCGGCTTCAGCGGCCCATCGCCCAGACCGCGAGCATGGTGATGACGATCGCGACGAATTGCAGCAATACCCGCAACCGCATCAGTTTCTGCGAGCGATTCGGCGATCCGCCCCGCATCATATTGATAAGGCCAAGCAGCAGCACCAATGCTACGGCACCGACTGCGACGGGAAGAAGGATCATACTCAGGAATGAAGCCATTGGCGCTACATAACACCGCCCCGGGCGCTCCGCCATCGCCGCATCGAACCGGCCCCCATGCAACGATCTGGCTTTTAACTCAATAATATCAGAAGGTAGGCTAGCGCCCTGTTTTCGGGATTTGTTAATCCGATAAAACCCCTCTGCCGCAGGTCAGGACGAATCGTGAGGCGATTACGCTACATCTTTCATGTCAGCCTCGATGCGTTCTACACGTTCCTGGCCGATGACGGCTGGGCGATCGCCAGCCATATCGCGCTGTCGACATTGATGGCGCTGTTTCCGTTTCTGATCGTGCTGACGTCGCTGGCCGGATTTTTCGGCTCAAAGGAGCTCGCCGATCAGGCCGCGGGATTGTTGCTGCAGGTCTGGCCGAAGCAGGTCGCCGATGCGCTGTCCGGCCAGATCCACGACGTCATGACGACCACCCGCGGCGACATCCTGACCATCGGCGCGGTGCTCGCGGTGTATTTCGCCTCCAATGGCGTCGAAGCCCTGCGCGTCGCGCTCAACCGCGCCTATTCGGTGATCGAGCCGCGGCGCTGGTACTGGCTGCGGCTGGAATCGATCGGCTACACGCTGATCGCCGCCGTCACCTCGCTGGTGATGGCGTTCCTGATCGTGCTCGGCCCCCTGATCATCGAGGCGGTACGGCGGCACATTCCACTTGTCGTGGAATCCAACGAGCAATTTCTCAATGTTTCGCGCTACGGCATCACCATTGCGGCCCTGATCGTCGCCCTGTTTATTCTGCACGCATGGCTTCCGGCCGGCCGCCGCGGCTTCCTGCAGATCCTGCCGGGCATCATCTTCACCCTGGTGGCGTCGCTGGTATCGGGCATCGTGTTCGGACAATATCTCGCGCGCTTCGCCAACAATTACGTGACCATGTATGCCGGCCTGGCGTCGGTCATCATCGCGCTGGTGTTCCTGTATTTCATCGCCGCGATCTTCGTGTATGGCGGCGAACTGAACGCGGCGATCATCAAGTCGCAGCTGCCGCACGGCGTGTCGCTTCAAGCAGCGCAGTCGCTAAAGCCCTCGGAGACACGGGCTTGACCAGAAACGCATCCGCGCCGGCCGCGCGCGAGGCCGCCTCGTCGTCGCCGCGGCCCGACACCCCGATGATGGCGATGCGGCCGAGCGGCGGGCCCAGTTCGCGAATGCGCCGGATCGCCTCGATGCCGTTGATACCCGGCAACACCATGTCCATCAGCACCGCATCGAAGCCGCCTTGCGCGATCCGTTCGGTGGCGGCCTCGCCGCGCCCGATAAATTCCGCCTGATGACCAAGCTCGGTCAGAACCGCATTGAGCACGACACGGCCGAACGGATTGTCCTCGACGCTGAGGATGCGCAACGCCTGTACGGGGTCGGGTGAAGCATCGGTATTCAAGCCTGAGTGCGGGGCTTTCGATGCCTTGGCGCGGGTCAACGACACCGTCAATGTGAAGGTGGTGCCGCCTCCGCGCCGCTGCGCCACCAGGATGTCGCCCCCCATCGCCCGCGCCAGCGCCTTCACCGACGACAATCCGAGGCCGGCACCACCGAAGCGCGAGGCGATGCCGACATTGGCCTGCGAAAACGGCCGGAACAGGCGTTTGACCTCGTGCAGCGTGAGCCCGATCCCGCTGTCCGAAATCGCAAAGGCGACGCCGATCTTGCCCCTGGTGTCGCGCATCGATTTGACCGACAGCGCGACGCCACCGCGCTCGGTGAATTTGATCGCATTGTCGATCAGGTTTTCCAGTGCCGCGCGCAGGCGAACCGGGTCGCCGATCACGAACGCTGGAAGTTTTTCGGAAATCTCGACGTCGGACTGCAAGCCCTTGGCCGTCGCCCGGCCGGCCAGCGAATCCCCCGCGTTACGGGCCAGCGTGCGCAAATCGAAGAAATCCTGCCGCGCGCCAAATCCGGAATGGCCGCTGCTGGCGGCATCGACAAACAAGGTCGCCAGGCTGGCGAGGTGTTCGGCGCCGGCCTTGATGGTGTCGACCCAGCGCCGCTCGCGTTCGTCGAGGCCGGACGTCGCCAGGAGATCGCTGATCGCCAGAATGCCGGTCAGCGGCGTGCGGACCTCGTGCGCGAATGCGGCCAGCGCCGTCTCGACGATGCCGGGGGCGGGCGTCCTGACGGCGCGTTTGCGCGCCTTGCCGACGGCAAGATTTGCAGCGCGTTTTTTCGGCGTCCGCTTGGGGCGCCGTGAGCGCGATTTCGACGCCATGATTCCCCCGACCCGGCCGCCGCCAGCATGCCATGGCGGGCTGGCGGGAGTCACGCCGAAGCGCGTTTTCCACTTGCCGTTGGTGTGCGGCAAACCCCGAAAAACTACGGTAAACCGACCAAACGGCGGATTTCAGCCGGCGTTGTCCCCCCGGCGCGCAATTCGCGCAGACCGGTGGCCGCGGTCGATTTCGACAGCTTCTGTCCCGCACCGTCTAGGATGAGACCGTGATGCCGGTAGGCCGGCTGTGGCAGGCCAAGCAGCTGCTGCAGCAGGCGATGCAGGCTGGTCGACCAGAACAGATCCTGGCCCCGCACCACCTCGGTGACGCCCTGCAAGGCGTCGTCGATGGCCACCGAGAGGTGATAGCTGGTCGGCGTCTCCTTGCGCGCCAGGATGACGTCGCCCCACGCCTGCGGCCGGGCCGCAACCGTGCCGGTCTCGCCATCAGGACCTTCGCCGCGCTCGGTCCAGCCGAGGTTGCCCGCGCGCGCGCACGCGGCCGCCATATCGAGCCGCAGGGCGTAAGGGACATCCGATTCCAGCAGCCCCGCGCGCTCATCGGGTGAAAGCAACCGCGCCGAGCCGGGATAATGCGGCGCCCCGTCGGGGTCGCGCGGCCAGCGGCCGTGCGCCTCTCGCTGCGCCACCAATCCCGCGATCTCCGCACGGCTCTCGAAGCTCGGATAGACCAGCCCTTGGGCCGATAGGTCTTCGAGCGCGGCACGATAATCGGCGAGGTGTTCGGATTGCCGCCGCACGGGATGCTCCCAGCCGATGCCGAGCCAGGCCAAATCCTCGTACATCGCGGTCTCGAATTCCGGCTTGCAGCGCGCAGCGTCGATATCCTCGATGCGCAGCAGGAAACGTCCGCCGGCCTGACCCGCCAGGTCGAAATTCAGCAACGCCGAATAAGCGTGGCCGAGATGCAGATAGCCGTTCGGGCTCGGCGCAAAACGGAACACAGGCGGCGGCATTGATCTCTCAAGAATTCCCAAGACTGTCATTGCCGGACTTGATCCGGCAATCCATCCTTCGTGAGAGTCTGTTACGATAGGAGATGGATGCGCGGGTCAAGCCCGCGCATGACGAACTTTGAGATGATATTGCTGCAATGACCGTCCACCTCAACACCCAGGCCGACCTCGAAGGCGCCGTCCACGCGCTGGTGCAGCAGGACCCGCGGCTGCTGCCGATTTTGCAGCTGGCGGGCATGCCGGCGCTGCGGCGGCGCGACCCCGGCTATGCGGGTTTGGCCGCGATCGTCTGCGGCCAGCAATTGTCCACCGCCAGCGCCGCGGCGATCTGGGCTCGCCTCATCGCCGCGTTCGATCCGTTTCATCACGAGACGCTGCGCCGCGCCCGCGCTGAGCGTCTCGGCCGGCTCGGACTGTCGGCGGCGAAGATCAAGACCCTGAAGAGTCTGGCGCGCGAAATTGCCGCGGAGCGCCTTGATCTTGAGGCCCTGGCGAACGAAGACGCCGACACCGCGCACGACGCGCTGACGGCATTGCATGGCATCGGCCCATGGACCGCCGATGTCTATCTGCTGTTCTGTCTGGGCCATGGCGACGCCTGGCCCGCGGGCGATCTCGCCGTGCAGGAAGCGGTCAAGATCGGGCTCGGACTTCGGACGCGACCGACCGCGAAGGAGATGGCGCCACTGGCGGAGCCCTGGCGCCCGCTGCGCGGTGCCGCGGCGCATTTGTGGTGGACCTATTACCGGGTGCTGAAAAAGCGCGAGGGCGTAATTGGCGAAACAGAAAACCCGCCGCAAAAAGCGAACGCTGTTTTAAACAAGATATCTGTTGCAAAACGGTCATCGGCAAAAGCAAAGATCACGGCAGCGAAAAGGCCGGGATCGAAAAAATGAAATCCACCGACTTCATCGTTGCCCGCGACGACCTGCAGCAATGCAAAATTGTCGAGACTCAATTGCCCGATGCCGCCGCGCTGCCCGACGAGGCGCTGCTGGTCAAAGTCGATCGCTTCGCGTTCACCGCCAACAATATCACCTATGCCGTTCTCGGCGATCAGTTGAAATACTGGCAGCTGTTTCCGGCACCCGACCATTTCGGCAACATTCCGGTGTGGGGATTTGGCGACGTGATCGCGTCGCGTCATCCCGGCATCACCGTAGGGGAACGGCTGTTCGGCTATTTTCCGATGGCAACGCATCTGGTGATCGAGGCCGCCGACGTCAGCAAGCGCGGCCTGCGCGACGCCGCGGCGCATCGCCAAGGCGTGGCGCCGGTCTACAACGCCTATGCGCGCGTCAGTGGCGATGCTGCCTTCGCCGGCCGCCAGGGCGATTATCAGGCGCTGCTGCGGCCGCTGTTCATGCTGTCGTTTCTGGTCGATGACTTCTTGAGCGAGAACGAATTTTACGGCGCGCGCAGCGTCATGCTCTCCAGCGCGTCCAGCAAGACCGCGTTCGGCCTCGCGCATCTTTTGCATCTACGCAAGAATATCCACGTGACCGGACTGACGTCGGCGGGCAATACCGATTTCGTCCAGTCGCTCGGCTGCTACGACGAGGTGGTGACCTATGACCGCGTGACATCGCTGCCATCGGATTCACCCGTCGCCTACGTGGACATGGCCGGCAACAGCGATTTGCGCGCGACGCTGCACCGGCATTTCGGCGACCAGATGAAATATTCCGGACGCATCGGGCTGACCCATCGCAGTTCATCGCCGGACGAGCCGGAATTGCCGGGCGCAAAACCGGTCTGGTTTTTTGCCCCAGACCAGATCCGCAAGCGTGCCAAAGAATGGGGCCCCGGCGGTATCGACATGCGGTTTGGCGCGGCATGGTCGGGCTTCGCGCCGATGCTGGATCGGTGTCTCGAGGTCATCGAGGGCCGCGGAGGCGCGGCGGTGAAGCAAAGCTATCTCGATACGCTCAACGGCCGCGTGCCGCCTCATCAGGGCCATATCCTGTCGCTGGCGGACTGAGAAGACAGCACGGCGCGCGCTTCGCATGCAGCAATCGATTCCGCTCGCCAATTACAAGTCTCGCATCAACTCTTTGGCGTATCGTATCGTTGCTCGATATGGAACGACTTCGCTGTGATCAGCCATGCACTATCGATGCAATGGTACGAGAGGTAGTCGATATAGAGAAGCGTATCGATCCTGACACGGACCTTGACGATGGCCTGGCCGGGCGACGCAAAATCTACCAGCAACAGCTCCTGTTGCCGTGGAGCGTTTTTGGATTTCGGCGACTGACCGGCAGCGAGCGCGCTCTTGAATTCCTGCGCGGACAATAGCCGTAAGCTCCCGTCTCGCAACCCATGCAACTGGGCGCTCGGCGCAAATACGCGGCCAAAGCGTGACACGTCATTGTCAAACATGAGGTCGAAGTAACGTCCAACAGCGTCAAGCAACGAATGGTAGGCTGCGTGGTGGCACATCACGAACTCGCTTGGCTTCGAGGACTGAGCCATTATCGTTGCATGCGACCCGCAAGCATGTCCTTGCTAAAGACACCAATATTTGTCAGCAATACGCAATCTTATGCCTTTTGTGATGCAAGAAATTACTCAGTATGCCAAAACTCGATCTCGATGGGGTGGACCGCCGGATTATTGCCGAGTTGCAGGCCGATGGGCGTTTGAGCAACGTCGAACTTGCGGACAAGATCGGATTGTCCCCTTCGCCGTGTCTGCGTCGCGTCAGGCGTCTCGAACGGGATGGGTACATTGAAGGCTATCGGGCAGCCTTGCGGCGCGACCGCATCGGGCTCGGCTTCTCGGTCTTTCTCGGCGTTAAGATCGACGGGCATACCAATGAACGTGCGCTGCAGTTCGAGAAATCCGTGGTCGCGATGCCCGAGATTGTTGCATGCCACCTCGTCTCCGGTGAGGCAGATTATTTTCTCGAAGTCGTCGTACCGGATCTTGCCGACTATCAGCGCTTTCTGGTCGACAAACTCCTCAATATGCCAATTGTGCGCGAGGTACGCAGCAACATCGCAATTCAGACACTCAAGGCGGGGGCGCCGTTGCCGCTCAAACACCTTGAAAAAGAGCAGGCCCACAAGCGTTCGCAGACGACCCGGCACGGACGGACGGAACAAGGCGGACGGGGACGGCGAAGATAGTCGCGCAGCCATCTACGCCAGCGGCCCTTTCTGTCCGATCCCAAAACGTATAGGTTTTCGGATCAGGGAAACGCCGCAAAGACGGCCGGTGCAGAGAAACGCGCATGCTCGATAAAACCGATGATGTTGCGATGTCAGCCGAAATCTGGCTGGCGCAATTCGAAAGCGCGCTCGCAGGGCCCGACCCCGGCCTGCTGAAGACGCTGTTTCATCCCGACAGTCATTGGCGCGATGTGCTGGCGCTGAGCTGGAACATCCAGACCCTCAACGGCGCGGAACCAATCCTGAATGCTTTGAAAGCCCGCGCCGTCGGCACGGCCCCCAGTGATTTCAGGATCGACCCCGAACGCGCCGCACCGCGACGCGTGACCCGCGCCGGCACCGAGGCGATTGAGGCGATCTTCAAGTTCCAGACCCGGCAAGGCCGCGGCAGCGGAATTCTGCGACTGATCGCGGACGCCGGCGACGGCGGCAAACTCAAAGCCTGGACGCTGCTGACCGCGCTCGACGAACTCAGGGGTTTTGAGGAACAACTCGGCTCGGCGCGGCCCCGCGGCCAGTCTTATTCGCGCGATTTTCGCGGTCCCAACTGGCTCGATCTGCGCCAAGCCTCAACCGCCTATGCCGACCGCGATCCGGTCGTGCTGGTGGTCGGCGGCGGACAGGCCGGGCTTTCGATCGCGGCACGGTGCAGGCAATTGCAGGTCGATACGCTGATTGTCGATCGCGAGGCGCGGATCGGCGACAATTGGCGCCAACGCTATCATGCGCTGACACTGCATAATCAAGTGCAGGTCAATCACCTGCCCTATATGCCGTTCCCCCCGAACTGGCCGGTCTATATCCCCAAGGACAAGCTCGCCAACTGGTTCGAGGCCTATGTCGACGCCATGGAGCTGAACTACTGGACCGGCACCGAGTTCGAGCGCGGCGCTTACGACGAAGCCGAAGGACGCTGGTCGGTGGTGCTGCGCCGCGCCGACGGCAGCACGCGCACGATGCATCCCCGCCATGTCGTGATGGCAACCGGCGTCAGCGGCATTCCCAATGTGCCGGATATCCCGACACTGAAGGATTTCGCCGGCACGGTGCTGCATTCCAGCCAATACAGCGACGGTGAAGAATGGAAAGATAAAGCCGCCGTCGTGATCGGCACCGGCAACAGCGGCCACGACATCGCGCAGGACCTCCATTCAAGCGGCGCTAGGGTGACGCTGGTGCAGCGCAGCCCGACCTTGATCACCAATATCGAACCCTCGGCGCAACTGGCCTATGCGGCGTATAATGAGGGAACCCTTGATGACAACGACCTGATCGCGACCTCGATGCCGCTCGAGCTGGCGAAAAGAAGCCATGTGATGCTGACCGAGCAGTCGAAAAAATTCGATCAGGAATTGCTCGACGGCCTCGCGCGCGTCGGCTTCAAACTCGATTACGGCGAAGGCAACACCGGCTGGCAATTCAAATACCTGACCCGCGGCGGCGGTTATTATTTCAACGTCGGCTGCTCCGATCTGGTGGTGCGCGGCGAAATCAAATTGGCGCAATTTGCGGATATTGAATCGTTTGCTGTGGAGGGCGTGCGGATGAAAAGCGGCGCGACGCTGGCGACTGATCTGATCGTGCTGGCGACCGGCTACAAGCCGCAGGAGCATCTGGTGCGCAGGCTGTTCGGCGAGGCGGTCACGGCACGGGTCGGCCCGATCTGGGGATTCGGCGAGGGACAGGAACTGCGCAACATGTATACCCGCACCGGCCAGCCCGGCCTCTGGTTCATCGCCGGGAGTCTCGCGCAATGCCGCATCAATTCGAAATATCTGGCGTTGCAGATCAAGGCGGTGGAGGAAGGCCTGCTGCCCCGGAGCGTGCGCGATCCCCTTCAACGTTCCTCATGATCCAGGATCTCCCGGACGATGAAGGATTCGGCGTGGCGCCAGGCCTGATCATTGTCGCCTCGGAAGGTAACGAGACGATTGAAAACGACGTTTCGCGTTTTCACATCGACAATGTCGAATTTTGCCCATTGCACGAGCGTGCTGAGCTTGTGAAGACTGCCGATCAGCAGATAGGCAGCGTCGGCCGCTTGCGCCTTGCCGAGCAACTGATCGGCATCGATGTCGCCAACCGAACAGGCGTTTGGCGGACAATCGAGGGCGACGTTTCGCACCTTTCCGCTCGCCGCCAAATCGGCGCGCATTGAGACTTCGAATTCGCGCAAGCGCCGGAAATGGTCGGCGCTCTGATCGATGACCTCACCCGAGGTGTCGATATACTGGATCTCCGCGATCGCGAGGGCGGGTGCCTCGCCTTGCGCCTGGCTTTGCCGAACGGTGCTGGCGGAAAAAAGCGCGGCGGCAATCAAAGCGAGGCCGGCTGATCGTCGTTTTGTCGACTTATCCATGGGATGGCTTTCCTGTTGGTGATCTGCCTCGGCCCTAGTTGGGCGGTTCCAGAAGACGGCGCTGAATCAGCCAGCGCGCCCCACGACTCCAGGCCGAGTTGGCGCCCGCGCGCAGGTCGGTCTGCTCGACATCGACGAGCGCCCCGGATTGAGCGTCGCGAATTTTATAGGTCACCGCGTAGTCTGTTCGGCTGATGCGCGTGACGATCCCGAGCATGGACTGGTCCGCGTCAAGAGCAGCGGCGATCCTGGCTTCGCAACCCTCGCAATTATGCAGTTTACCTGTTTTGGCGGCTTCGTCGCGCGCCGCGCCGACGTCGACCAATTGATAGCGTCCCGATTCCGCGATCAGCCGCCGCGCCTCTTCCGTCGAAAGCCGCAATTGCTCGCGGTCGACATCGTCGGGGGGAGTGTACGCCGCAGCGGCGCTGAAATCCTCCAATTCAAACGGAAACACCGCGAGTTTGATTGGACGCGGTGCGGCGGGTTCGGCCGCCGTGGCGACGGCGAACCCCGCAGCAATCATGACCGGAGTGAGGATGAAAGCCATCCGGCGCATCGATGAACCTTTCGAGTTGCCACATCGCGGCCATATCGCCCGATCCGCTGCCTTGGCGAAATGGAGACTTTCCCTGAATTGACCGGGTGAAATGCCCGATCTTGCCTCGCCCCTCTTTCTTCCCGGCGAAATTTGCTTCTAAATGCGGGGGAAAGGGAGAGAGCTTGCAACAGGCCCCTCATTCCGTGGCGGGCCACGCGCGCGCCATCGATCTGAAGCTGCGGCTGGCGCTACGCGTCGCGGCGCTCGCGGCGATTTGCTTCCTCGCTGTCGCGGCCTATGCCTTGGTTGACAGCGACCGCGCCACCAGAGACAGGGCGGGCCGCATCGCCGCGATCGTCGCCAAGGATATCTCACTGCAGCAAGCGCAGGCGCAATGGTATTCCTTGTCCCCCAGCCTAACTCCGGATTTGCAACGGGTCGCGGCGCCTTTGATGGAGCCGGGCCTCTGCATCGCCTATCGGGACAAGGCGGGAGATTTTCGACAGGGTATCTGTAGCGGAGCGCTCGCCGACGAAATTGCCGCGCCCGAAAGTTTCGCGGCACTCTATCGCGCCTTCTTCCATCCCGGCGAACCGATCTCGATGCCGCTGCTTGTTGAGGGCAGGACCCAGGGTGTGGCGATCGCGACCGTCGACCCCGCCACACAGATAGGCCAGAGCTGGCGCGAGGCGAGCCGCCTTCTCTCCATCATGGCTTTCGCCTTGGCCGGGCTTTGCCTCGCGGTCTATGCCGCGCTCGCGCGGGCCCTGCGGCCGACGCACGTCATTCACGCCGGGCTAAGGCAGCTCGCGGCGAACAATCTCTCCACGCGGCTGCCCAGTTTCGACCTTGCGGAGCTCTCGGCGATTTCCGACGTCTTCAACACGCTCGCGCAAAAACTGGAAGCCACCCTTGCCGAACGCAACAATTTGACGAGAAAGCTCATCGCCGTGCAGGACGAGGAGCGGCGCCACCTTGCTCGCGAATTGCATGACGAATTCGGCCAGTCGCTCACCGCCATCGCGGCGCAGGCCGCCGCCGCTGCCCATACGGCGGAGCGCGAATGTCCACCGCTGGTCGAGGAATGCCGGGGCATCTCGCGCACGACCGCGGGCATGATGGAAACGCTGCGCGGCGCGCTGGTGCGCCTGCGCCCGCCCGACATCGAGGAACTCGGCCTGACCCTCAGCCTCGAAAGCCTGGTTGCGAGCTGGAACGGCGTCGAGAAGGGGCGCACCCGATTCGAAATTGCCATCATTGGCAGGGTCGACGATTTGCCGCCAAGCGTCTGCGCCAGTCTTTATCGCATCGCGCAGGAGGCGATCACCAATGCAGCGAAGCACGCCCAGGCCCGGCACGTGCAATTACGTCTCGAGGCAGGACATGCCGATATCGTCTTGAGCGTCGAGGACGATGGCGAGGCGACGGGCGGCGGTCTGCCGGCAAAACCCGGCATGGGACTTCTCGGCATGCAGGAGCGGGTCGTTTCCCTCGGCGGAACGCTGCGTTTCGAGCGGCGCGCGGCGGGCGGCGCCCGGCTTGTCGCGACCATTCCCGATATGGGGTCGGAACCTTGAGCACGCCCGATGCCAGGAGCTTCACGCGGGTGATGCTGGCGGACGACCATGCCATCGTGCGCGAGGGTTATCGCTCGCTGCTGCAGAAGCAGGATCGCCTTCGGGTCGTCGCCGAAGCCGGCGACGGGGCCGAGGCCTATCGTGTCTACAAGGAGGTCAAGCCCGACCTCGTCATCATGGACCTGTCGATGCCGGGGATTGGCGGGGTCGAGGCGATCCGCCGCATCCGGCAGTGGGATAACTCCGCGCGTATCCTGGTATTCACCATGCACCAGAGCGCCGCTTATGCGGTCCAGGCGATCAAGGCGGGCGCACGCGGCTTTGTAACGAAAAGCAACCCGCCGGAGACGTTGCTGCGCGCGATCGCCGACGTCATGGCCGGGCGCATCGCGCTCAGCTCTGACATCGACCATGAGCTCGCCATCAACCGCCTCGCCGACGAACCTTCGGCCGTTGACGCGCTGAGCCCACGGGAATTCGAAATCCTGCGCATGTTGCTGGCGGAGAAATCCGTCGATGACATCGCCGAGACGCTGCATGTCAGCGTCAAGACTGTGGCCAATACGCGCTATCTCATTCGCGCCAAACTCGGCGTGGCGTCCGACATCGAGCTTGTCCGCCTTGCGCTTCGCCAGCGGATCATCGCAGCGGAGGAAATCGAGGGCTAGCTAGCAGGAAATGCCCTGGCGCACCCTTCATTCCGCCCTGACGTTGGACGCCTTGATGATCGGCCACCACCGTTCCATCTCGGCTTTCTGAAAGGCCCGCAACGCCTCCGGCGATTGCTGGTCGCGCGGCGATATTTGAATGCCGAGTTGCTCGAAACGCTTTTGCACCGATGGATCGGCAAGGATCCGCACCATGGTGGCATTCAACTTCGCGATGATATCGCCGGGCGTATCCTTCGGCACCCAAAGCCCATACCAGAGCGAAGCAAAGAAACCGGGCAGCCCCGCCTCATCCGCCGTCGGAATTTCCGGCGACGAAGGCAGCCGCGTCCGGCCGGTGACGGCATAAGGCCTGATGCTGCCGGTGGATATCAGCGCTCTGAAATTCGACGCCGGCTCGATCATGAGATCGATTTGTCCGGCCAGAAGATCCTGCATGGCCGGCGCGTTGCCGCGATAGGGCACGAATTGAAACCTGGTCGCGGTCTCCTTTTGAAACGAGATGCCGGCGAGATGACCCGCCGCGCCGACGCCGGCAATGCCCACCGACGTCTTGTCGGGATTGGCCTTGAGATAGGCGATCAGCCCCTTCAGATCGTCCGCCGGCAGGCTCTTGCGGCCAGCAATCAACAACGGCTCGCTGCCGATCTGGATCACCGGCTCCAGATCCTTCAACAGATCGAACGGAAGGACGTAAAGGCCACCGGTCAGCATATGCGTGGTCGAAGTGCCGATACTCAGCGTGTAGCCATCGGCCGGCGAACGAACGGCGCGGCCGACGCCGATGCTGCCGGCGGCGCCCGCGACATTCTCGATGATGACGGATTGACCGAGGATGCCCCGCATCTGCTCGGCCAGGGTGCGAGCCAGCGTGTCGGTGGCGCCTCCGGCGGGGAACGGCACGATCATGGTCAGCGGACGCGCAGGATAGTCCTGTGCCATCGCGCCGCCGATCCATCCCAGACCAAACAGGATCGCGGCCATTGCCGTCGGCAATCTACCCATGGGCCTCCTCCGAAATCGGCGCATGCAGCACCGATCAGTTATCGCCGATCACCTCGCGCCGCTGCCGTTCGGATTCCTCCGCGTAGCGTCGCATCGCGTGGGCTTCAGTCAGAATTCCAATCGGCCGGTGTTCGCCGCCGGCTTCGACCACGGCCAGCGATTCGGCTTCCGCGGCATCAAAAATGGCGATCGCTTCCTGGATGTTCATGGCGGGATGCAACACGATGCCCCGGTGATGAAGGATACCATGAAGGCCCTTGGTCATCTCGATATCAGACGTGTGTGCGTGCGCATCCGCCACCAGCACCAGCCCGACGTAGTGGCCGGCGGCGTCGACTGCGACCACCCGGTTCTTCGATCCCAGCGGAAACTTGGCTCGGAATTCTTCGATCGGCATCTCGGCATTCACGGTGGCCACGTCCGGCCGCATCAGCCGCCGCACCGTGAGATCGCGGATCCAGCCGATATCGGCGGCGCTACGGATGGTCTCGCCGCGCAAATGCAATCGCCAGGTCGCGAACGAGTAACCGAACCATTCGCGGGTGATCTGGGTCGAGATGATGACCGCGACCAGCACGATCGTGGTCAGCCAGAGATCGCCGGTCGACTCCAGCGCGATGAACGTCATCGTCAGCGGGCCGCCGATCACGGACGCCGACAGCGCGCTCATGCCGACAACCGCATAGACGTTGGGATCGAGATTGAGGCCCGGCCAGATCACATCGAAGCCGGCGGCGAACAGGCGGCCACCGAGCGCGCCGAGAAAAAGCGTGGCGAAAAACAATCCACCACGAAAACCGCTGCCCAGCGAAATCACCGACGCGATCGCTTTCAGGACGAACACTGTCGCCATGGCCGCGAGCGGCATTGAAACAAGTCCGGCAAAGTGCAGCGCACCATGCCCCGACGACATCACTTGCGGCGTCTGCAAGGCGAGCAGGCCCACCGCGAGACCGCCCAGCGCCGGGCGCAGCGGCGACCAGATCCCGGTCTTCGACAGCAGCGCCTCGCAGAACGCGACGCCGCGCATGATTCCGATGCCAAACAGCGCCGCCAGAATCCCGAGCACCGCGGCGATGGCCAGGTCGCGCCCGAGCACATCGCCGACCGGCCCGACGCCGACGCCGAGTGTCAGCACCGTAAACGCATGGGCGACGAAATAGCCCGCCACCGCGGCGACGCCGACCGGCGTCAGACTGGAGGGCGTGTATCCTCCGATCACCAGTTCAAAGGCGTAGAAGGCGCCGGCCAGCGGCGCCCCGAACGCGCCCGCGATCGCGGCGGCGGCGCCGCAGCCGACCATCAGACGCTGATCGGCACGGCGCAGATGAAATCCGCGACCCAGCGAGGCGGCAAGGCCGCTGGCCAGCTGGGTATATCCCGCTTCAAGTCCGACCGAGGCGCCGACGCCGCTGGACCAGATCGTCTGCAACGCCACGATCACACTGCCGCGAAACGACATTCGCCCGCCATGCAGGGCATTGGCCTCGATCGGATCGATTTCACGCGCCGGCCGCCAGCGCAGCAGCAGCAGGAAAGCCACCCCCAGCAGCAGCCCGCCGAGACTTGGAACCAGGAGGGCGCGCAGCGGATCGATCCTGACCTGGCTGGAAAGACGATCCCCCATTGCAAGGTTGAACAGCGCCACATGGAGCAGTTCGACCGCGGCCCCCATGGCCGCGACCACCAGTCCCGCTGTCGTCCCGACCAGGGCCGCCAGAACCACCAGGCTGGTTTCATGGGCGCGAACGAATGCCCGCAGCCGGCGTGGCGCCTCCAGATAGCGGGGTTTGGTGATCATTTTGCCGTGTCCGTGTGCGGCCGAAATGGGGCCGGCCGCCTCGTTTAGCGGTGTTAATGCCGCTCCTGCAATCGGTAGCGCCCCCTGGCCATGGCGGATAAGGCCGCCAACGCTCTTCACAATCCCGTCACGCTGCCTGTAGTATGTCAACTCATGCTGCTTCGCAGCTTATAGGGGGCCAGGAGCGTTACTTGAACGCACATGTCTCGCAAGGTGGTTGGCCGGTACTGGTACTGAACGCGGACTTCCGGCCGCTCAGTTATTATCCGCTGTCTCTTTGGTCGTGGCAGGACGCGATCAAGGCGGTGTTCCTCGACCGCGTCAATATCGTCGAGCACTACGACCGCGCGGTGCGCAGTCCCTCGTTCGAGATTCAGCTGCCGAGCGTGGTGTCGCTCAAATCCTTCGTCAAGCCGACCACGCATCCTGCCTTTACCCGGTTCAACGTATTCCTGCGCGACCGCTTCGTCTGCCAATACTGCTCGGCCGACGACGATCTCACCTTCGATCACATCATCCCGCGCAGCAAGGGCGGCCAGACCACGTGGGAGAATGTGGTCGCCGCGTGTTCGCCATGCAATCTGCGCAAGGGCAATTTGACGCCGCAGCAGGCACGGATGTTTCCGCGGCAGCCGCCATTCGCGCCGACGGTGCACCAGCTGCATCGCAACGGCCGGCTGTTCCCGCCGAACTATCTGCACGACAGCTGGCTGGATTATTTATACTGGGACACCGAACTCGATCCATAATTCGCGATCGGCGGGGTCGCCACTCCCGTTACGGCGGACTTTCAAGACGGTCATTTGCGGCATAAGATCGCTCCCGATTTCGCGCGCGCTGGTTCGCCGAAATCTGCGCAACCCGCACGCGCCGGCTGGCCAGGAGAAACTTGATGGCCTCGTTGACTGAATGGAAGGTGCCGCCGGCGAGTCAACCCCGCGCGGCCGACTACAGTTTCGATCTCGACCGGGTATTGTCCTCGGTTGTCGGCCTGCATTCGATCGTCCCCAGCGATGCCTCTAGCGCCGACACCCTGGGTACCGAGCGCGCCGGCAATGGCGTACTGATCGATGACGGGCTGGTATTGACCATCGGCTATCTGATCACCGAGGCCGAAACCGTCTGGCTGCATATCGGCGACGGCCGTGTGGTGCCAGGCCACGCGCTCGGCTTCGATGCGGTGACCGGCTTCGGCCTGGTGCAGGCGCTTGGCCATATCGATCTGGATCCGCTGCCGCTGGGGTCTTCCGCCGCCGCCGAGATCGGCGACCGCGTGGTGCTAGGCGGCGCCGGGGGACGCACGCGATCGGTCGCCAGCCAAATCACCGCCAAGCAGGAGTTCGCAGGTTACTGGGAGTATCTGCTGGACGAGGCGATCTTCACCTATCCGGCGCATCCCAACTGGGGCGGCACCGGACTGATCTCGACCCGCGGCGAATTGATCGGCATCGGCTCGCTGCAGCTCGAGCGCGAGCGCGACGGCAAGGCCGAGCGCGTCAACATGGTGGTGCCGATCGATCTGCTCAAGCCGGTGCTCGACGACTTGCGGAAATTCGGCCGCGTCAACAAGCCGGCGCGGCCGTGGCTCGGGATGTATTCGACCGAGATCGACAACAAGGTCGTCGTGGTCGGCATCTCCGCCAAGGGTCCCGCGGCGCGCGCCGAACTCAAGGCCGGCGATGTCATCCTCGCCGTGAATGGCGAGAAGATATCGAGTCAAACCGGCTTTTATCGAAAGCTGTGGTCGCTCGGCCCTGCCGGCGTCGACGTGCCGCTCACCGTCTATCATGAGGGCGTCACCTTCGACGTGGTGTTGACCTCGATCGACCGTGCCAAACTACTCAAGGCGCCGCAGCTGCACTGATAGAGCGTTTTCGAGCGCAAAAGCGCGATCAGCAACAGGAAACCGCGCGATGAGTGAGGCCGTGGTCGACGACATCGTGGCCATGCTGCCGCCGCTGCTGCAATCGCTGGAAGCACTCGGCTTTATCGCGCGCCATCTCAACCCGCCGGATTTCGGGCGGGTCATGCACGCCGCCGGAACGCCGGATCAGGCATTACGGGCCGAGCTTCCCCGGCTGGCCGGCTGGCCGGAGCAATTCGCGCATTTGCGCCTGCCGTTACAGACCGCTGGTGATGCGGCGCTGGCGGCTTTCGCGGGATTGCGCGCGGTACAGTCGGGCCAGGGTGACCTCGTGGCCGTATTTCGCGCGCTGCGTTACGCCCCGCGCGCGCAGGAGGCGCTGTACCCCCTCGCCGCGAAACTGCCCCCGGTCAGCAGCTTCTTCACCGATCCCGCTTTGCGCGAGGACGCCGGTCTGCTGGCACGCCTCGCGGAGCCGGGCCAACCCAACACCGGAATCTTTCACGATCACAACGAACCCGGCAGCCGCGGCGGTTTCTCGCTCTACGTACCGGAATATTACACGCCCGACCGCGCCTGGCCGCTGGTGATGGCGCTGCATGGCGGCAGCGGCAATGGCCGCGGCTTTCTGTGGAGCTGGCTGCGCGATGCGCGCAGCCACGGCGCCATCCTGGTCGCGCCCACCGCGACCGGGAGCACCTGGGCCTTGATGGGCGAGGACACCGACAGCCCGAACCTCGCCCGCATTCTCGATTCCGTGCGAAGCCGCTGCAACGTCAATCCCAACAGGCTATTGCTGACCGGGATGAGCGACGGCGGCACCTTCTGCTATGTCACCGGGCTCGAAAGCGCCTCCCGGTTCACCCACCTCGCGCCCGTTTCCGCCACCTTCCATCCGCTGATGGCCGAGATGGCCGACGCGCAGAGGTTACGGGACTTGCCGGTCTATCTCGTGCACGGCCAGCTCGACTGGATGTTTCCGGTAGAGGTGGCGCGGCAGACCCAGGCGGCGTTGTCGGCGGCCGGCGCCGACGTGACCTACCGGGAGCTCGACGATCTCAGCCATTGCTATCCGCGCGAGATCAACCCGGTGATCCTCAATTGGCTGAACGGTGCGTCATAACCCTCAGACCATGCCGCCATTGGCGCGCAGCACCTGACCGTTGATCCATCCGCCATCGGGACCGACGAGGAAAGATACAACGGACGCGATATCCTCCGTGGTGCCGAGGCGTTCCATCGGATTCATCTTGGCCATGCGCTCGACCAGTTCCGGCGATTTGCCGGTGAGGAACAGGTCGGTCGCGACCGGCCCCGGCGCCACGGCATTGACCGTGATGTTGCGGCCACGCAATTCCTTCGCAAGGATCGCCGTCATGGTTTCCACCGCCGCCTTGGTCGCGGCATAAACGCTGTAGGTCTCCAGTTTGGTCCCGACCACGCTGGTCGAGAAATTGACGATCCGCCCGCCGTCGCGCAGCCGCCTGGCGGCCTCGCGCATGCAATTGAAGCTGCCCTTGAGATTGACCGCGATCTGCTGGTCGAACAGCGCATCATCGCTGTCGGCGATCTTTGCGAGCTTCATGATGCCGGCATTGTTGATCAGCACGTCGAGGCCGCCGAAGGCCGCTTCCGCCGCATCGAACATGCCGCGTACCGCGTTGGCGTCGCTGACATCGGCCCTGGCGGTGAGCGCCCGGCCGCCCTTGGCTTCGATCTTTCGGGCAAGCGCCTCGGCGGATTTCATATCACCGGAATAATTGATGACGACGGCGAAGCCATCGCCGGCGAGACGTTCGGCTATCGCGGCACCGATGCCGCGCGAGGCGCCGGTCACAATCGCGGTCTTGCTGGTTTTGTCGGTCATTTCTTCACTTCCCCTGTGCCTTTAATGTTCCCTCACACATTGATGTATTGAATGTATTGCGGATCATCGTTTCAAGCCTTCGTGATAACTGGCATCCGCTGATTTCCTGATGTTTCTTTTGGCACGGAACCATCACGGCCCGACCAAGTTGTCGATCGTCACTGAGGGTTTGCCTCACGGAGGGTTTGCGATGCGCGTTTTTCTAGGAATGATCTTGGGTGCGCTTTTGCTGATCGCTGGCGTCTACGCCTACGATTCGCAATCTACCTCGACCGTCGCCAACGGCCAGAGCGCGTCGAATAGCCGGACGATCGTCAACTGGGACGTCGCGGCAACCGACTGGAACGCGCTGAAGCAGCAGGCCCATAGCGACTGGATCAGGCTTTCGTCGAAATAACTTGCGTCGAAATAGCCGCATCGCTGCACTAGAGCATGATTCAACCGGGTTGAATCATGCTCGTCGTCGATCTTCTTGTTTGAGCATGATCTCCGCGCAAACGCCTCTATGACTTCTTCAGCGCCTTGCGCGCGTCGGCGATGACCTGGGCGAACTGCGCCATGGTCAGCACGCCTGGCACGCGGAATTTGCCGACGATAAAGGACGGCGTGCCCTTGAAGTCGAAGGCCGTCGCCTGATCGTTGTTGCGCGCCAGGATGGCGTCGATCGCCGTGGCGTTGGCGGCGAGGTCGCGCGTGAGACGGTCCATTTCAATGCCCGCGCCGGCGAGCAGTTCGGAAATGCGCGGCTCGGTCAGCTTCGAATTGATTCCGATCAGCGCATCATGCGCCTGGATGAATTTGTCCTGGTATTTGCTCGCCAGCGCCATCCGCGCCGCCGTCACCGAGGCAGGCCCCAGGATCGGCCAGTCCTTCAGCACCAGCCTGACCTTACCGTCGTCGTGCACCACCTGCCGCAGATCGGGTTCGAGCTTGCGGCAATAGGGGCACTGGTAGTCGAAATATTCGACGATGCTGATATCACCATCGGGATTTCCGGCCACCGGGATATCCGGGTCGCGCAACACCAGGGCTTCCGTCAGCACGCCGTCGCTTTGGGCGGACGCCGGGCCCGGCGCAACACTGATGCCGAGCATGGCCGCGCCGGTGCCGAACAGGCCCAGCGTCTCGCGCCTTGTGCGCGGTTGATACGGCCGGGCCGGATCGATCGATGTGGTCATGTCTGGTCTCCCGGCTGCCTTTGGCGCACGTCTATCCGTTATTTACGCTCATGATAAGGATAAGTTACGCGCCAGCATATAAAGCGCCACCACTATAATGACCGCGGCGAACACAATATTGAGCGCGCCATGCCGCACCGACAATAATCGCGCCGAGCGGGTGCCGATCAATCCGCCGACGACACCGCCGGCAATGAACAATCCCGCGAGCTCCCACGAGATCAATCCGGACCAGGCGTAACTGGCCGCGGTGGTCAGGCCGAACGCGGTCACCGCGACCAGTGACGAGGAGACCGCGCTCATGATCGACATTCCCGTCGCCAGCATCAAGGCCGGCACGATCAGGAACCCGCCGCCGATACCGAAGAAGCCGGACAGCGTCCCGGTCGCAAGGCCGAGGCCGACGATGGCCGGCATGTTATCCCGGTTGATCTGCACGTCGGGCAGGCCTGCCCGCGAACGCGTTTTCAGCATCAAAATCGCGATCACCAGCATCAGCAGTGCGAACAGCGCCAGCAGCCTCTGGCCATCGAGCAGCTTGCCGAAGATCGAGCCCGCGAAGGCGCCGGCCATGCCGGCCGCCGCGAACGGCAGCGCGCACGACCACCGCACGGTGCCTCCGCGCGCATGGTTCGACAAATTGATCGCGGCATTGGCGGCCACCGCGATGGCGCTGGTTCCGATCGCCACATGGGCGTCGGACACGCCGACCACATAGACCATCAGCGGCACCGCGAGGATGGATCCACCGCCGCCGACCAGGCCAAGCGAGAATCCAACCAGCGCTCCCGATGCCAGTCCGAGTACGCCCTGCATCGTGGAGATTATCAAGAAAGTCACCTTACCCCTACAGCGATACTTTAGAGAGAATTCCCGCAAACCACCATGGCGGCGGCGCCGCAAACCACCCGGGATCAGCGCACCAACAGCGTCACGGCCAGCGGCACCAACAGCGATGTCACGAGCGCGTTGAGGCTCATGGCGATGCCGGCGAACGCGCCCGCGACCGCGTCAACCTGAAACGCGCGGGCGGTGCCGATGCCATGCGCGGCGACGCCGACGGCGAATCCGCGCGCGCGAAAATCGGTAATACCCATCCGGTTCATCAAGGGCGTCACGACGATCGCCCCCATGATGCCGGTGAGCACGACCGCGACCGCCGTCAGCGACGGATCGGCGTGCAGGGATTCGCTGATGCCCATCGCGATGCCCGCCGTCACCGATTTCGGCGCCAGCGACAAAATCACCCCGCGCGGCAGGCCCGCAACCTTCGCCAGCAACACCACCGATACCACCGCGGTTACGGAGCCTGCCACCAGCGCCGCCAGCATCGGCAGAACAGACGCCGCCACCAGCTTGCGGTTTTCGTAGAGCGGCACCGCCAGCGCCACGGTCGCCGGTCCGAGCAGGAAGTGCACGAACTGCGCACCGCCGAAATAGGTCGTGTACGATGTGCCGGTGAGCAGCAGGAACGCCCCGATGATCCACATCGAATGCAGCACGGGATTGGCAAGCGGATTGCGATGCGTCGCCAGCGACACCGCGTCCGCGACCGCATAGACCAGCAGCGTCACCGTCAGCCAGAGCAGCGGCGACTGCGACAGATAGACCCATAGCGAGAGCGGATTTTCGCTCATGGCGCGCTCCGTCCGCGTGCCATCAGGCGGCCCGCGAAAAGAAACGTCGCCACCGTCACCAGCAGGGTCACCACCACGGAGATCGCGAGAACCACGACGATGGCGATGCCATGCTCGGCGATGAGGTCGAGTTTCTGCACGACGCCGACACCGGCCGGGACAAACAGCAGCGACAGATGCGCCAGCAGGCCCCGGCTCGCATTCTCCACGCCGTCCTGCTGCAACGGCCCGCGCGCCAGAACCTTGAAGCGGTCGCGCGCCAGCAGCAATACCAGCAGCAGCAGCAGGCCGACCACCGGGCCCGGCATCGGCAGCTTGAGAGCACGCACGAACACTTCGCCGGCCAATTGGCACAGCAGGATCAGGCTGAGGCTTGCGATCATTGGATGGTCCGCATGCGGCTGATCGGCCGCAGGTTCAACCCTTCAGGCGGCTGACGCATTCGCTGTAATAACCGCCTCCCTTTTCAATCCATTTCAAGCCATCATTGGCATTGGTGGCCTTGTTGGCGGTGAATTGATCCGCGCAGGTCAGCGTCCGCGCCTTGTCCGGGCTCTCTCCGGAGTATTTCGGCGCGACCGCCGTAGGAAACACCGCGTTCGTCGTGATTGGTCCACACTCTTCCTCACGAAACTCTTTCCACTTGCGGCCCTTGAGTTTGCCGGCGACTTCAGCGGTCAGATATTTCAGCCCGCATCCCGTGACCGATGCCGCCGGTTTGACGACAATCGCCGTCGATGTCGGGTTAGGCGGCGCAGCAACCGCGGGCGGCGCCTTCGAATCAGGAGCCGGGGTGGTTGCGGAGGCCGCGGGCTCCGCGGCCTGGGCGAGCAGGACATTTGCCGAGCCTACATTTGCCGAAGTGCCGGCAGCCATCGCCACGCGACTGTTCAGCATCGCCGAGCCGATCTGGGAAAATACGATAAGCCCGATCGAGGCCGTCATTTTCCAGCAAATCTTTTTCATACCCGCCTCGCGAAATCGACGACCCGCACCCGCAATGATCCTTCCTTCTGTTCCGGCAGCTCACCTAAGTAACAGGCCCGGACCAGTTCGGCCCGAGCCTGCCACAGAATCGACGAAACGTCAGGCGGGCTTCAGCTTCTTGTTGCACTCGCTGTAATAGCCGCCGCCCTTCTGGATCCATTTCAGGCCGCCATTGCCGTTGGTTTCCTTGTTGGCTCTGTATTGATCGACACAGGTGTGCATCCGGGCCTTGCCGGCGCTTTCCTGGGCGTATTTCGGATCGATGGCGGACGGGAATACGGCGTTGCCGACCGGCCCCGGCGCAGCGGCGGGAGCCGCTTCCGGCTTCTTCGGCTTGGCTTCCACGACGGGCGCGGGCGGCGGCGCGGCTGCCGGTGCGGCGGCGGGCGTGGCGTCCGCTGCGCATTCGGCTTTGCGGAAATCATTCCACTTCTGGCCATTGAGGGTGCCGGCGGACTTGGCCGCCTGATATTTTGCACTGCATTCCTGCGTGCTCAGGGCCTGCGCCGGCGATGTCGCTACCAACGCGGCAAAACCCGACACCGCAGCCGCACACAATAATTTTGTTTGAATGGTCATCCTTGGCCTCCTTGGGGCATGGCTATTTAGGGCATGGCTATCTCAAGATCGCTATCCTAGCGTAGCGACGGCGTGTGACAACGGCCATCCATCGCCGCAAAAAAATTTCGCGGCGCGAAAATGCGTTCCGACCGGCTTTATTCATCCGCGGTTCAGCATCGCGGCGCGACTTTCCCCGTTTCCTTAACCCGAGGTGCCTGCCATGAAGACCATATCCTCCCGCGCGATCGCGACTGCCTTCGCATCCATGCTGCTGATGGGCTCCGCGTTCGCGCAAGCCACCGCGCCGGCCGCAAAAACCGACACCAAGGCACCGGTCGTTCACAGCGCGGCCTCGCTGGAATGTTCCAAGGAAGCCGACGCCAAGGGACTGCACGGCAAGGAACGCAAGAAATTCCGCTCCGAATGCAAGAAGGCCGCCGCCGAAAAGAAGTAATCTGGTTCGGCCGGTTCTTAACTCCCTCCCTGGCTTAAGGGGAGGGAGTGGGCCGTTACCGTTGATTTGATGCCTTCGATTTGATCTCTCTGATTCGATACCTGCCCGGCCCCGCAATACCCGGAGTGCCGGCAGTTGGTCCCGCCTTTCCGGCGTGATCCCGCCTTTCAAAGCGCATTGCTGCAGTTGCGTTGGCGCATTTGTCCCTGGGCTGCGGATTTGCCATAACGCGGCGTGAGCCAGATTCTTGCATCGATGGCCTATGCCATCCCCAGCCGCGCCAAAACCCTCCACGTGCTTGAGACGCTGGTGATCGGCACCGCCGGCGGCGCGCTGTTTTTATGGGCACATCTTCCGGGAGGGCTGATTTCCGGCGCCATGATCGCGGTGGGCATTGCCGCCATCGCAGGCAGGCCGCTCGCGATGCCGCCGATCCTGACCCAGACGGTGCTGGTATTGCTCGGAATTTCGCTGGGGTCGCTGATGTCGCGGCAGCTCCTGCAGCACATCAGCGCCTACCCCTTGACCATTGCGCTGCTGGCGCTGGCGACGTTCTGCTCGACATTCGGCAGCAGCATCTATTTGCAGCGCGTCCATGGCTGGGACCGGACCTCGGCCTTTCTGGCGGGAAGTCCCGGCGCGCTGTCGCAAATCACCATCCTCGCAATCGAGAAGGGCGCAGACGTATCGGCGATCGCGGTGGTGCAGACCATGCGCGTGATCATTCTGACCGCGGCGCTGCCGCTGCTGCTGGCGCTGACCGGGATCGCGCCGTCGCAATCGCCCGGCTTTGCGATGGCGATCGCCTCGCCGCTCGAACTGACCGAATTGATCGCAGCTTCGGTCGCGGTGTCGCTGCTGCTGCGGCTGGTCAAATTTCCGGCGAGCTGGATGTTCGGCGCCATGATCGGGTCCAGCGTGCTGCATGGCGTGGGACTGGTCGAGGGCGGCCTGCCACCCTGGGTGCGCGGGGTCGCACTGGTCGGGATCGGCGCGCTGATCGGCTCGCGCTTCGCACGGATGAGGGTCAAAACCCTGCTCAGCCATGTCAATGCGGCGCTGGGGTCGTTCGCCATCGCCATCCTCATTTCGGGGATCTTTGTCGCGATGATCGTACTGACCACCCAGGTGCGGTTCGGCGACGTCGTGGTCGCATTCGCGCCGGGTGCGATGGACGCCATGCTGGCGCTGGCGCTGACCCTGCACATCGACCCGATCTTCGTCGGCGCGCATCATCTGTCGCGTTTCGTGTTCGTCACCATCGCGACGCCCGGCATCGTCCATCTGTTCGGACGGCCGCAGGAAGATGTCGACGATTAGCGTTGCCGGGTGGATCTGACGAGGCCCCAGGCTGCGATCGCGGCCATCAGCAGCGAGATCAGCACATTGTAGCCGGCCAGCGACAGGCCGAGAAAGCGCCATTGCACTTCGTCGCAGCGGATCACCTTGACGGTGTCGAGACGCTTCAACAGGTCGCCGGCGCTGCCGAGATTGCCGACCGGGCCGGTGCAATCGGTCGGGCCCTGCCAAAAGCCCCATTCGACGCCGGCATGATAGGTGCCGAGCCCGGCATTGCCGAGCGCGGCCAGGGCGAGCGCGGCAAGCCCGGCCAGCAGCACCACGCGCGGGGCATTGTCTGACGATTTCCTGCCCGCAGCCAGCGCCGTCAGCGCACCGAGCGGGATCGCCAGATAATAGGCATAGCGCTGCTCGAGGCAGAGCGGACAGGGACGGATATCCAGTACCAGCTGAAAGAACCACGCCCCCGCCAGCGTCGCCGCCGCGATCGCCGTGATCGCCAGCGCCGCCGTCAGCGCCGGGTTGGCGTCGTCGCGCACGGGCGAAGTGGTTGCGGTGGCATCCAGCGTCACGTTGATCTCCTGTGGCCAAGCGTCCTAGCCCGCGCGGGTGGCGCTGTCGAGGCATGCGCGTTCACACCGCAGTGTTTTGGGCGTGTCTTGCCCGCCCGGCGCGTCGGCCCGGCCGCGCAGTTCGCGGGTTGACCGGCAGTCACCGGCCGCTATATTCCGCCGGCTTCGCGACGCCGGCCTGCGGGCCGGCATCCGAAAGCCCCTGTGGCGGAATTGGTAGACGCGCTCGACTCAAAATCGAGTTCCGCAAGGAGTGCTGGTTCGATTCCGGCCAGGGGCACCACGCTTCGCCCTTACGGGCTTCGCGTGGCGCAGCCACGTGTCCGCAAGGGTGAAGCGTGTCCGGCGTAGGAGCCAACGGGTCGCGCGAATGCGCGCCCGATGACAGGCTCCGCGACGAAGCAATCTATTTCACCGCGCAAAGAAAGAATGGATTGCTTCGCTCGCAATGACGTGAGTATTGCGACACACGTCCGCTTTCCCACGGCGAAGACAAGAGCTGTGCAGGTCGCCCGGTTTTCACTTGAGCCGGCTATTTGACACCCGGCCGACCGCCTCTTCATTCCCGGCGATCTCGACCAACGGCTGCGGCCGTCCGAACAGATAGCCCTGCACACTGTGGCATCCGAGCTCGCGTAGCTTGGCAAACTGTTCCTCGGTCTCCACACCTTCCGCCAGCAGCGGAATCTCGAGGCTTTGACCGAGGCTGATAACCGCACGGACGATCGAATCGGAACGGTTGTTGGTGCCGAGATCGGTGACGAAGGCACGGTCGATCTTGATGCGGTCGAATGGAAATGCCTGCAGATAGGACAGCGAGGAATAGCCGGTGCCGAAATCGTCCATCGCGATCTGCACGCCCAGTGACTTCAGCCTCAACAGCACCGAAAGGGCCCGGGAGAAATCGCTGATGAATACCCCTTCGGTGATTTCAAGCTCCAGCCGCGATGGCGCAAGCCCGGTCTCGAGCAGAATTTCATGGACGGCGGCCGGCAGATCGCCCTGCGCGATCTGTTCCGGCGAGATATTGACGGCAATGGTGACGTTGTCGCGCCAGCCCGCGGCGGTGCGGCAGGCCTCGCGAAGCACCCAGTCGCCCAGCGGCGCGATCAACCCGCTTTCTTCCGCCAGCGGAATGAAGTCCATCGGCGACACGTAGCCGCGCTTGGGCGAGCGCCAGCGCAGCAGCGCCTCATAGCCCACGATTTCGCGCGCCATATTCACCTGAGGCTGATAGTGGAGCAGGAATTGATCCTTGGCGAAGGCCTCCTGCAGATCATCGTTCAAGGCCCGCCGCTCGCGCACCTGGGTGTCGAGCTCGACACTGAAGTAGCGTGCACTCCCGCAGCGCTCGCGTTTGGCCTGAGACAGCGCCAGATCCGCATTTGAAAGCAGCGTATGGCAGTCGCCCCCGTGCACACCCGAGATAGCGATGCCGAGGCTCACGCCCACGCCAAGATTCCGGCCGTCCACGTCCAGCGGTATCCTGAGCGCGTCGGTCAGCCGCCCTGCCAGCTTCGATACCTGTTCGTGATCTTCGTCGATCAACAGAACGAATTCATCGCCGCCGATGCGGGCCAGATAACCCGCTCCCGCAGCTGTTCGCAGCCGACCGGCAACCTCGCGCAGAACGGTATCGCCGACAGGATGGCCGAAGCGGTCGTTGATGTCCTTGAAGCCGTCGAGATCCATGCACATGACGGCGAGCGGCTTGCCTTCATGGCGCGTTTGTTCAAGCGCCGACGGGAAATATTCCTCGAACGCGGCGCGGTTCGGAAGATCGGTGAGACGATCGTGATGGGCGATATAGGCGATACGCTGCTGCGCCTGACGCCGCTCCGATTCGGCCTTGCGCTGCTCGGTCATGTCGACCACCGACACGATCCGGGCATTCCTGTCCTTGTAGCGCAGCGCCTGGGAATAGAGCCGCAGGTCCAGCGGCGCGCCGTCGGAGCGTATGTGCCTGATGTCCCGTCCTTCGCGATCGGTAGCAGGCAGCCCGTTCAGGTACTCGCGCAGCTCGGCTCGTGCTTCCAACGGCCTGACCCAGGTTGGGTCCAACTGGAGGAACTGCTGGCGGCTGTAACCATAAAGCGAGAGCGCGGCGTCGTTCACATCCAGGAATGAGAACGCCTCCTGGTCGAGCACGAACATCGCAACCGGATTGCTGTCAAACATCAGCTGAAGGGATTTTTCGCGCAACACCTCGCCGGTGATGTCCTCGTGCAGCGCCAGCACCCCGAGGTCCCCGATCGGCTCGAAGCGAGCGCGGATGGTGCAGTGGCCATAGTCGTAGACGTGCTCATGCACGCCGTCCCGCTTGATGTCGGCCAACAGCTCCCTGCCGTAGGCGTCGATGTCCCCGGTAAACTCGCCTTGAGATTGCCAGTATTCCAGAATGCCGCGTCCCTTGCGGCCGGGTTCGACCACTTCGGGCGGCAGCAGCGGATAGATCTGCTTATAGCGGTCGTTGCAGAAAATGATGGCACCTTGTTCGTCGAACAGGATGATGCCCTGCGACATGTTGTTGATGGCTGAGAGAAGGCGCGCGTTCTGGCGCTGCGCATGCTCGCGCTGTCCGGTCTCGTGGAACCGCTGCAGTCCGCTCAGGGCCGCGGAGATCCAGGAAACTTTTTGCCGCCCGCTCATCGCACCCTCCAAAGGAGGCGCGTTTATACGGAGTTCCGTTGAAGGCGATGTTACCAGAGCTGGTTAGCGAACGATGAATTCGTCGCGCCGTCGCAACCATTGGTCGAATTTGTACTCACCCGCATCTCACCGCGAGCCGTTTTCGAGCTGTCGAACGCGGCAATGATGCCGCGAGCGCCGCTTTTGCAACGGCCGGGAGCGGCGGCTTAACCCCCGCAGAGGCTCTATTGATCGACGCCGAAACCAAATATTTTGGCGAACAGGACTGGACTGCGCATTCGCCAGACAGCCCGTCCCGGCCATCAGTCGGGTCGTCCGTCACAGTTTGGCGGCACGATCTGCACCCCGTCGAGACCATCGCGTGAATTGCGCAATGGTGCCAGGCGCGGATCTTCGCACCAATCTCCTGCGGTGCAGCAATATGACGGCCTTCGGCGAGATGCACCTTTCGGTCGCCCCGCGCTGAAGGTAGCATGCTCCCGGAAGGAACCGTCGAAACAGGTTCCCACGGGACAGGAAACAACCAGCCAAGGGGACAATTCAATGGCTATGGCCGTCACACATGAGACGTTGTCCGTATCTGATCATAGCGCGCAATTGCGCAAGGCGGTCATCGCGTCAACCATCGGCACCGCGATCGAGTGGTACGACTTTTTCCTGTATGGGACCGCGGCCGGGCTGATCTTCGGCAAGCTCTACTTTCCCAACGAAGATGCATTGACGGCGACGCTCGCGGCCTTCGGCACCTACTTCATCGGCTTCATCGGGCGCCCGATCGGCGCGGCGATATTCGGTCACTACGGTGATCGCATCGGCCGCAAGGCGACGCTGATCGCCACGCTTCTGTGCATGGGCATCTCGACCTTCCTGATCGCTTTCGTGCCGACCTACGCGTCAATCGGTATCTGGGGCGCGGTCATCCTGACGGCGTTGCGGATGCTTCAGGGCATCGGCGTGGGTGGCGAGTGGGGCGGATCGGTGCTGCTGGCGATGGAATGGTCGCGCACCCACGGTCAACGCGGGCTGGTGGCATCGTGGCCGCAATTCGGCGTGCCGTGCGGCCTGTTTCTGGCAAACCTTGCCATCCTCGCCTTCAGCCAATTGTCGGGTGACCAGTTCGCCACCTGGGGCTGGCGAATTCCGTTCGCGCTCTCGATCGTTCTCGTCGGTGTCGGACTGTGGATTCGCCTCGGCATCCTCGAGACGCCGGTGTTCCAGCAGCTGCTGGACGACAAGAAAATCGAGAAGACCCCGATCATCGAGGTCTTCAAGATGCATCCGAAGGAGATCCTGCTGTCGGCCTTGCTGCGGCTGTCCGAGCAGGCGCCGTTCTATATTTTTACCGCCTTCATCTTCGCTTACGCCGTTGGCACCTTGCACATGTCGCGCGATCTGATCCTGATGGCGGTGCTGGCGGCCTCCTGCGTCTCCTTCATCACCATCCCGCTGTCGGGCCACATCTCCGACCTCGTCGGGCGCAGGAAGATGTATCTGATCGGCGCCGCGTCGACGGGCCTGTTCGGTTTCGTGTATTTCGGAATGGTGGACACCGCCATTCCGTCGGCCGTGTTCATCGCCATCGTGCTGTCGCTGATCCCGCATGACATGCAATACGGGCCGCAGGCCGCCTTGATCGCAGAGGCCTTTACGCCGCGATTGCGCTACAGCGGAGCTTCACTGGGCTATCAGCTCGCCTCGGTGATTGCCGGCGGGCCGGCGCCCCTGATCGCGACCGCCCTGTTCGCCACCTATCACACCGGCTACGCGATTTCGATCTACATCGCCGGCTGCGCGGTTATCAGCATGGTGGCGGCGGCGTTCATGCCTGACTACACCGGCCGGGACATTTCGAAGGAGTATGACGCCTGACAAGGGCGTAGCGTCTGTTGTGCTGGGGGGCCCAGCTTCGTCCGGGCCCTCTTGTTTTGCGGCGCATCGCCGTGATGCAAGCAAGCCTTGGCCTTCTACTTTGCGGTCGGCTTCGGCCCGGCCGGACATGCCGAGAATTGTACGGAAACCCGCAGTCCGATGGGTAGTTGCTGTTGCTTATCCGGTACCGAAACCAGCACCTGGCGGAACTGTTGCGGTGCATTGCCGGCATACGGGCTTTCGCCGACCGTGGCCGCAACACTCTCGACCACGCCGTCAAACTGCAGTTCGGGAACGCCATCGGCGGCGATATGGGAGGGTTGCCCGGGACAGATTTCCGAAATCTCGCGTTCACCGACAAAGGCCCGCACCAGGCGTTTGCTGTCGTCGACCATGGTCATCAAGGTCACCGGCGCCATCGAACTCACCAATTGTCCCGGGCTGACGCGGGTGCTCAGGATGACGCCGTTGATCGGGGCGTCCACCGTGCAGTAACCCAGCCGCGCGGCGACTTCTTCCAGCCGCCGCTGGTTGGCATCGCGCCGTGAGCGCGCTTCGGTAATGTCTTCCTCCCGGGAGCCGACTTTCAGCAGCACCAGCTTTGCCCGTACCTCCTCGAGCATCGCGGCGGCCATCCGCGCGTCCCGCTCGGCCTGGTCGATCTGGACCCTGGTGACGGTGACGCCCTCGTGCAGTTGCTGGGCCCGCTGGTATTGCTTCTCCGCTTCCTGCAATCTCGCTTCCGCCAAATTGACGTTGGCGACCCCGATGGCGATTTCCTCGGGCCGGGAGCCGTGCGAGACCCGGTCAAACACCGCTTCGGAGGCCGCAAGGTCGGACTCGCGGGCCTCGCGTTCCCGCTCGACATTGCGGCACTCCACCCGCAGCAGGTGCTGGCCTGCCTGAACGTGATCGCCGGCCTTGACCAGCAATTCCGCGATGGTTCCGGTCGCCGATGTGCCGAGCGACAACACCTCGCTTGCGCCCTCGACGCGCCCCGGCGCCGCATTTGATTTGGTGACAGGTTGTCCCGTTCCGACGCCGGGCAAGCTCCACCATGCGACCGCGAGAATGACGGCGCCGCAGCCGAGCTTGGCCGCGCGCGAAAGCCTTGTGTTGCTGAATAATTCCGGGCGCTGGAACATGTCGGCTATCCGTGATGATTTACCGTCGGCAAGAATAACCGAAGCGGTGGATGTTCGGAAGTTAAGTCGGCGTGACCTGCCATCCCATTGCGGATCCGGCGTCGGCGATCGAGGCATCGCGCCAATTTCCTATTCAAATATCAAACAGCCACAACGTTCCCAACACCCGTCATTGCGAGCGAAGCGAAGCAATCCATCTCGCCAAGCAAAGAAAGAATGGATTGCTTCGTCGCTTTGCTCCTCGCAATGACGACATCCAGATACGACTTCGCGATCCCGCGACGCGAAGCGCCCGAGCTGTGCAAGAATCTCAGCCCTCAGAAATCAGAGGGCGCAGGGAAAGCCGGGTGCCTGGCGCACCCGCAGCCCCCTGTGCAACAAAAAAGCACAGGGGTAGAAGCCACAGGTTCGCCGGAACACCCGGCCTTCCCTGCACAATGGTTTTACGGCTTATTTCGTGCTCTCCCCGGTGACCGGGCTTTGTTGTCACCGTCGCCGGCGGAAAGATTTCCGCCAACTTGACGCCAGCATCGGGGCGTCAGGACCACACGACTTCGCCGTCCGCTTGAGTGCCGTTCGTCAAAGGCGCTGCCG
>NZ_JBEKCZ010000007.1:0-50884 GCF_050014615.1 Bradyrhizobium sp.
CGGGCGTCGCCGTCGTGGTCGAAAAGGCCCAGGGCACCAAATGCGCGCGGTCGTGGAAGATCCTCCCCAGCGTGGGCGAAGACGCCGAATATCCCGATGTGTCGCCGCGCGACGCGGCGGCGCTGCGCGAATGGAAGGCGCTCGGAGTGACGGTTTGACCCATCCTTTGCGCCCCGGCGTCATCGCCGCCATCGTGGCACTGGCGCTCGATCAGGCCTCGAAACTCTGGCTGCTGTTCGTGTTCGACATCGGCCACCGTGGGGCGGTGAAGTTGACGCCGTTCTTCGATCTGGTGCTGGCATGGAATGTCGGGATCAGCTTCGGCTGGTTTCAGAACGACAGCCCGACCGCCCAGATCGTCCTGATGCTGGTCAAGGCCGTGGCCGTGATCGTGCTGGCGATCTGGATGGCCCGTTCCCGCACCCCGATCGCGACCATCGCCCTCGGCCTGATCATCGGCGGGGCTGTCGGCAACGCCATCGACCGCTTCGCCTACGGCGCGGTGGTCGATTTCGCCCTGTTTCACGTCCAGATCGGGGGAAAACCCTTCAATTGGTACGTGTTTAACCTTGCCGATGTCGCGATTGTTGCCGGGGTAGCGGCCCTGCTGTATGATTCCTTGCTGGGGGTACCCGCCGCAAAAGCGCCCTGATCCCGGCTGATACGACCCCCTCGAGATTGAAGCTTGCAGGAGTGGAGATTGCGCCCTGGATCGGCGACCCACGGGAACCTTTGAATAGGAACAACGCGATGCGCGAGACCGAGGCTAGCGGTTGGATGGTGCGGAGTTCGTCGAGAGCGCCGGTGCGTGCCCTGCGACTGAGCACCGTCATCATCGGCGCCGCCGTGGGAGTGGGAATTGGCCTTGTGATGACCGCCGGCGCTGCGCGCGCGGGCGACGATGAAGTCGATCAAAGGTCCTTCTCGGAAAGATTCGTCGACAGCTACCATTCGATGATCCGCGGCAAAAACATGGACAATGGCGGGATCGACTATCGGGAGCGATCGCCGCTGGTGGTGCCTCCGAACCTTGATCTGCCGCCGCCGGCCGCCGGGTCGAGTCCGGCGAATGTCACGAACTGGCCGAAAGATCCGGATGAACGTCAGCGCAAGGCCATCATCGCCGCCAAAAAGAAAAATGCGCTTCCTGCCGTTGTCGTGACGGCTGCTCCCGCCGCGGGCGCGGTTCGGCCCATCAATATCGCTCCGCCCGTCGCAGAGCCCGTCGCCCCTGTTCCCGGCACAACGCGTCCCGCCTATGCGAATGACGCCAATGGAACAGCCAAGATCGATCCCGTCTATGACCAGCCCGGCGATTTGTTCACAGGCGGAGCTACGGCGCTGGTCCCATCGAGTGTCAGCGAGACTCTGGGCCTCGACAAGCTGAACCTCGGTGGTCTCTTCGGCAGCAAGAAAGCAGATGCCGCCGCGCTGCCGCCTGGCACCGAGCCGACGCGCGAAGCCCTGACCCAGCCTCCTACAGGCTACCAGACGCCGTCGCCGAATTATCCCTACGCCGTCGAGTCGAAGGGAATATTTAGCGGGCAGTCGAACCCCGACCGCAACCCCGCCGCCCAAGCGTCTAGCGCATCCAGCGTCGTGCATTAGCGCCCTCCGTGTCTCGGCTGCCTGGTGACGTCATCGCCAGCCGCCTATCGTCCGATGCCGTGATGTCTCCCGAACGTTTCTGTTCGGGCCTTCCAGATAGGCCATAATGACCTCGCACCGCTTTACGGTTTCGCTCTTCGCCGCGCTGCTCCCGGCGTTCGCAGTCTCCGCCAGCGGCGCGCTCGCCCAGACCACGGTAACCTCGGCACCTCCCGCCACATTTACCCTTGGCAACGGTCTTCAGGTGGTGGTGATCCCGGATCACCGCACGCCGGTCGTCACGCAGATGATCTGGTACAAGGTCGGCTCGGCTGACGAGACCCCCGGCAAATCGGGTCTGGCGCACTTTCTCGAACATTTGATGTTCAAGGGCACCAGCAAACATCCGGCCGGCGAGTTTTCACAGACCGTGCTTCGGGCCGGCGGCAACGAGAATGCGTTCACCTCGACCGACTACACCGGCTATTTCCAGCGCGTGCCGCGCGAGGAACTGGCCAGGATGATGGAATTCGAGGCCGACCGCATGACCGGCCTGATCCTGAAGGATGAAAACGTGCTGCCGGAGCGCGACGTCGTGCTCGAAGAATACAATATGCGGGTCGCCAACAACCCGGAAGCGCGGCTGACCGAGCAGATCATGGCGGCGCTTTATCTCAACCACCCCTATGGCCGCCCGGTGATCGGCTGGCACCAGGAAATCGAGAAGCTCGATCGCGAGGATGCGCTGGCGTTCTATCGGCGCTTTTATGCGCCGAACAACGCGACGCTGGTGATCGCCGGCGACGTCGAGGCCGCCGAGGTGCGCCCGATGGTGGAGCGGACATTTGGTGCGGTCGCCGCACAGCCGGCAATACCGGCGCAGCGCCTTCGGCCGCAGGAACCCGAGCCGGCCGCGCCGCGCACGGTGACGCTGTCCGACGCCAGGGTC
This sequence comes from Bradyrhizobium sp., assembly GCF_050014615.1. GTDB lineage: Bacteria > Pseudomonadota > Alphaproteobacteria > Rhizobiales > Xanthobacteraceae > Bradyrhizobium. The sequence continues at coordinate 2,537 of NZ_JBEKCZ010000007.1, forward strand.
GAACAACCGAGCCTGCGGCGCTATTATCTGGTTCCGTCCGCCGCCACCGCCGCATCGGGAGAAAGCCCGGCACTCGACGTGCTGGCGCAACTGATGGGAGGCGGCAGCAATTCCTATCTCAATCGCAGGCTGGTGGTCGACCGGCCGCTCGCCGTCAGCGCCGGTGCCGGATACCAGGGCACATCGCTCGACGCGACGCAGTTCACGATCTCGGCCGCGCCGAGAGCCGGGGTCGAATTCGCGCAAATCGAGCAGGCGATCGACGATGTGATCGCGGATATCGAGCAAAATGGGGTTCGCGCCGAGGATATCGAGCGCGTCAAGACCCAGCTGATCGCCGAAGCCATCTACGCCCAGGACAACCAGGCGACGCTGGCGCGCTGGTACGGCGGCGCCCTCACCACCGGCCTCAGCATCGACGACATCAGAAGCTGGCCGGATCGCATTCGCGCCGTCACCGCCGAACAGGTCCGCGCGGCCGCGCAAAAATGGCTCGACAAGAAACGTTCGGTGACCGGATATCTGATCAAGGACGCCAAGCCGAAACGTGAGGAGAAGCGCTCGTGACCCATTGTATCGTTGGCGCGCGGCGCGCGGCCTTCATTTTTGCCGCGTGCCTGACGCTGATGCCATGGGCGCCAACGCCGTCACACGCCGCAGCCAAGATCCAGCATCTGGTTTCGCCCGGGGGAATCGAGGCCTGGTTCGTGCAGGACGCCACCGTACCCTTGATCGCGATGGAATATGCCTTCGGCGGCGGCGCGACGCAGGATCCGGCGGACAAGCCCGGCGTCGGCAACATGGTCGCCGATCTGATCGATGAAGGCTCGGGCGATCTGGATTCCCAGACGTTTCACGAACGCCTCGACCGCCGCGCCATCGAGCTGAGCTTCAGTTCGGCGCGGGATTATTTCCGCGGCTCGCTGCGCATGCTCAAGGATAACAAGGACGAAGCGTTCGACCTGCTTCGGATGTCGCTGACATCGCCGCATTTCGAGAGCGCCGATGTCGAACGCATTCGCACGCAGATCCTCTCGGGCCTGAGGCACGACACCTCCAATCCCGGCGCCCTGGCCAGCCGCAAATTCCTCGAAATCGCCTTTGGCGACCATCCCTATGGCCGGCAGGCCAGCGGCACCCTGGAAAGCGTTCCAACCATCACGATCGCCGATCTGAAGGACTATGTCCGCCGCGTGCTGGCCAAGGACACGCTTCGGATCGCCGTGGTCGGCGACATCGACGCGGTCTCGCTCGGCAAATTGCTCGACCAGACCTTCGGCGGATTGCCGGCCAAAGCCAGCCTCACGCCGGTGGCCGATATTGAGGCTGCGCGGCCGCCGCAGCGCGTCTTCATTCCGCTCGACGTGCCGCAGACCGTGGTGACGTTCGGCGGCCCCGGCATCAAGCGCAACGATCCGAATTTCATGGCCGCCTATGTGGTCAACCACATTCTCGGCGGCGGTACGCTGTCGTCGCGGCTCTATCGCGAAGTCCGCGAGAAGCGCGGCCTCGCCTATTCGGTCTATGACGCGCTGTTGTGGATGGATCATTCCGCCGTCTTCGTCGGCAATACCGCAACCCGCGCCGATCGCGCCGGCGAAACCATCGATGCGGTCAACACTGAAATCCGCCGCATGGCCGAGGACGGTCCGACCCAGCAGGAACTGGATGAGGCCAAGTCCTATCTCAAGGGCTCGCAGATGCTGGCGCTCGACACCTCCTCGAAGCTGGCGTCGGCGCTGCTGCAATACCAGCTGGACCGGCTTCCGATCGACTACATCGAGAAGCGCAATGCGATCGTCGACGCCGTGACCCTTGATGACACGAAAAAGGTCGCCCAGCGCCTGTGGGGACATGGCCTGCTGACCGTGATCGTCGGCCGCCCGCCGGCCGCCGCCGCTCAGCCCGCGGCCGCGACCTCGACCAAGGCGAACTAGCTAGACCGGCGCTCCGGATGCAGTGCATCCGGATTCCCTGTCCTTCAGCGCCGCGAACAAAACCGCTATCCTTGGGCGACCCGATTCCCGTCAGGGGAAATCCTGGCTTTTGGTGACGCCATGCTGCGGATTTCCCGCGACCTCACAATCGATGAGAATGACATCGAGATCAGTTTCGTGCGCGCCTCGGGACCGGGCGGGCAGAACGTCAACAAGCTCTCGACGGCGGCACAATTGCGGTTCGATACAAGCCGGATCACGCTGCCGGCCGATGCGAAGGCGCGGCTCAACCGGCTCGCCGGCCAGCGCATGACCAAGGACGGCGTGATCGTGATCCATGCGCAGCGTTTCCGCACCCAGGAGCGCAACCGCGCCGACGCCATCGACCGCCTGCTCGAACTCCTGCGCGAGGCGATGATCCGGCCGATTCCCAGGCGCCCGACCAAGCCGACACTGGGATCAAAGAAACGCCGGCTCGAAGGCAAAAAGCGCCGCAGCGACGTCAAGGCAAAGCGCGGCTCGGGCGGCTTCGACGATTGAGGCGCGCATCAAAGGAACGTTGTTATTTTCATTTATAGTTCCTTGAATTATAGTTCATATATCTATAGGTTATAGAAATGCGAAGGTAATTGTGCGCATCTTCAAAACCAAGGCTCTTGCCCGTTTTACGAAACGCGAAGCCATTGGCGATGATAGCCTCGTGGCGGCGATCGAAACTGCGAGGCGTGGTTTGATCGACGCCGATCTCGGCGGCGGCCTCATTAAGCAGCGGGTCGCAAGGCCGGGGCAAGGCAAGAGAGGCGGCTTTCGGATGCTGATCGGATTTCGGTCAGATCGCGCAATCTTCCTGTTCGGGTTCGCCAAGAATGAACGCGACAACATTGACGACAAACAACTTACGACGCTCCGTGAAATCGTCGCATCCTGGTTTGCCGCCGATGACAAGAAAATAGCGCAGGCGCTAAAGGACGGACTTTTAATAGAGGTGAAACATGGCCAAGAAGACAAAAACCAACCGCCGGCTAACTGAGGAACTGCTGGAAACCGCGCAGGACATGCGCGCGAGCGGCCTCATCAGTAAGGCCGCCCATGAAAAAATTACCATGCGCCACTTGGGTGACGGACCTACCGCTTCCACGGCAGTTCTATCCGGCAAGGAAATTCGGGCCCTGCGTGAGAAGGCTAATTTAAGCCAAGCGGTCTTTGCTCACTACCTGAAACTAACAGTGGGCTATGTGTCGCAACTCGAACGCGGCGCAAAGCGTCCCACTGGTCCCGCGCTTGTTTTGCTCGATGTCATCAGACGAAAGGGTATTGAGGCAATTTTGTAATTCTCGACCACTCGGCCTGCGCTCCTGACCCCGTTACGTCCTGGGAACAACGCCTCTCTCCACGTGAACAATGGGGAGAGATGACCAAACTCTCTCTGTCGCCCTCCCACGGAGCCGTAAAAGTCCCTAAATTCCCTCTCTACTCCCACGAGTCGCGCCACAGCCCATGCCCGTCCGCCAGCTCCCCGAACAGGTCGTCAACCGCATCGCCGCCGGCGAGGTGGTCGAGCGTCCGGCCAGCGTGGTCAAGGAACTGGTGGAAAACGCCATCGACGCGGGCGCCAGCCGGATCGATGTTTTCACCGATGGTGGCGGCCGGCGCCGGATCGGCATCACCGATGATGGCGACGGCATGACGTCTGGCGACCTCGCGCTGGCGGTCCATCGCCATGCCACCTCCAAACTCGATGACGAGGATCTGTTGCAGATTCGCACGCTTGGATTTCGCGGCGAGGCGCTGCCCTCGATCGGCGCGGTGGCGAAGCTCGGCATCACCACGCGCCATTTAAGCGAGCCGCATGCCTGGTCGCTGGCGGTCGAGGGCGGCGAAAAATCCGCGATCATGCCGGCGGCGCTGTCGCGGGGCACCCGTGTCGAGGTCAGCGATCTGTTTTACGCGACGCCGGCGCGACTAAAATTCCTTAAGACCGACCGCACCGAAGCCGAGGCGATCCGCGAGGTGGTGCGCCGTCTGGCGATGGCGCGGCCCGACATCGCCTTCACGCTGGCCGGCGAGGAACGCGCGCCCGTGACCTGGGCCGCCGCATTGCCCGGCGCCGCCGGCCGCCTGACCCGGCTCGGCGATATATTGGGCGCGGATTTCCGCAGTAGCGCGATCGAAGTGCGCGCCGAACGCGAAGGCGTCGTCGTTGAAGGCTTTGCCGCGGCGCCGTCGCTGACCCGCGCCAACGCGCTCGGGCAATATCTGTTCGTCAATGGCCGGCCGGTGCGTGACAAGCTGATATTGGGGGCGGTGCGCGCGGCCTATTCCGATTATCTGCCGCGCGACCGCCATCCGGTGGTGGCGCTGTTCGTCACTTCCGATCCGCAAGAGGTCGATGCCAATGTGCATCCGGCCAAGACCGAAATCAGATTCCGCAATGCCGGTCTGGTCCGCGCGCTGATCGTGCATGCGCTGAAAGAAGGCCTCGCCCGCGAAGGCAAGCGCACCGCGGCCAACAGCGACGGCGCGGCCATCGCCTCGTTCCGTCCGTCGTTCGTGCCACCGCCGCGCGCCAATTGGGACTGGCGCCGCTCGCCGGCCCATCCGGTGGGGCCGCTGCCGGCCGGCGCCGCCGCAGCCTTTGCCGAACCCGGACAGGCCGCATTCGATGTCGGCACGCCCACCGCGGACGTGCGCTTTGCGGACGCACCATCGGCCGATCTGCTCGACCGCCCGCTGGGCGCGGCGCGAACGCAGATACACGAGACCTATATCGTGTCGCAGACCCGCGACGGCCTTGTCGTGGTGGACCAGCACGCCGCCCACGAGCGCATCGTCTATGAAAAGCTGAAAGCCTCGCTGGCGAAAAACGGCGTGCAGCGGCAGATCCTGCTGATTCCCGATATAGTCGAACTGGACGAAGCCACGGTCGAGCGGCTGGTCGCGCGCGCCGACGAACTGGCCTCGTTCGGGTTGGCGATCGAATCCTTCGGGCCCGGCGCAGTCGCGGTGCGCGAGACGCCGTCGCTGCTCGGCAAGACCGACGCGGCGTCATTGCTGCGCGATCTCGCCGAACATATGGCGGAATGGGATGAGGCGTTGCCGCTGGAGCGGCGCTTGATGCATGTCGCGGCCACCATGGCCTGCCACGGCTCGGTGCGCGCCGGCCGCCGCCTCAAGCCCGAGGAGATGAATGCGCTGCTGCGCGAGATGGAAGACACGCCCAATTCAGGCCAATGCAACCACGGCCGGCCGACCTACGTCGAATTGAAGCTGAGCGATATCGAGAAGCTGTTCGGGCGGAGGTAGGGGCTCGACGCTTCGCATACTCGGTCGTCATCGTCCGCGAAAGCGGACGATCCAGTACGCCGCACTGTTCGAGATAATCTCCGACGCCTCGGAATACTGGATGCCCCGCTTTCGCGGCGCATGACGGCGGTGGTTGCAGCGATCACCCAGCCCGTAAAAACACAAACTCGGTATCGTCATACACCCGCCGCTCCAGCTCCTCGAAACCATCCGGCGCCGCGAATTCCGCCGCCTTGGCTTCCTCGACCACCAGCAGCGCGGCTGGCGTGAGCCAGCCGCCGTCCCGCAACGAGGCCAGCGCCTTCTCGGCCAATTTTTTTGCGTAGGGCGGATCGAGAAACACCAGCGAGAACGGCTCGACCGGGTGCGCCGGGCCGAGATCGCCGGCATCGCGGCGATAAACTTTGGTCACGCCGCCAAGCCCGAGCGTTTCGACATTGTTGCGCATCAAGGCGCGGGCCTCGGCGCCGTTGTCGACGAACAGCGCGAATTTAGCCCCGCGCGAGATCGCCTCGATGCCGAGCGCGCCGGTGCCGGCGAACAAATCGAGCACCCGCGCATCCGCGATCGGATCGTCATAGGCATGAACCAGGATATTGAACAGCGACTCGCGCAACCGGTCCGCGGTGGGACGGATGTCGCGCGATGACGGTGACGCCAGATTGCGGCCCTTCAATCGCCCCCCGACGACACGCATCGAATCCTACTCGTCCCGCGGCTTCAGATCGCGTTTGCCGTGGTAGCCGCGCTGCGGACGCCGCGGCGGGCCGAAGCCACTGGCCTCGGCCTCGTTGCGCGCGCGCGCTTCGTCGCTGCCGGTGCGCTGCACCAGCACGCGACGGCCCTTGCGATCGGCGATCAGGCCGTTCTTGCCGGCCGGCTTGAACGGCTTTTTGCCGCGCGGCGCATCGCTGTCTTCATGGCCGGATTCCGGTGGTGGCTCGCCCTGCATCGGCCGGTTGAAATCCGCCCCCGCCAATGCCGCGATCTTCTCGCCGAGCTGCTCGCGTAGCACCCGGGTCTTGACCTCCTCGACCTCGCCTTCGGGAAGTTCGGCGAGCTGGAACGGACCGTAGGACACCCGGATCAGCCGGTTCACTTCGAGACCGAGATGCGCCATCACGTTGCGGACTTCGCGGTTCTTGCCTTCGCGGATCGCAAATACCAGCCAGACATTGGCGCCCTGGTCGCGCTCCAGCGTCGCATCGATCGGGCCGTATTTGACGCCGTCGACCTCGACGCCTTTTTTCAATTCGTCGAGCTGTGCCTGCGTGACTTCGCCATGGGCGCGAACCCGATAACGCCGCAGCCAGCCTGTATCCGGCAGCTCGAGCGCGCGCGCCAGCCCGCCATCATTGGTCAGGAGCAGCAGGCCTTCGGTATTGAAATCGAGCCGGCCGATCGAGATCAGCCGCGGCAGGCCCTCCGGCAGATTGTCGAACACCGTCGGCCGCCCCTCGGGGTCGGCATGGGTGGTCATCAACCCGCGCGGCTTGTGAAACATGAACAGCCGGGTGCGCTCGCGCGGCGGCAACGGCTTGCCGTCGACCGATATGACATCGTTGGTGGTGACATCGAGCGCCGGCGAATTGATCACGCGGCCATTGACCGTGACGCGGCCCTGCACGATCCATTCCTCGGCGTCGCGGCGCGAGGCCAGCCCGGCCCGCGACACCACCTTGGCGATGCGCTCGCCGGATTTCTTTTCGCGCGGCGGCTTCGGCGGACGCCGCTCGTCCGGCTTGCGTTCGCGATATTCACCCCGGCCGCCGAACGCCGGGCGCTTGACGAAAACCTTGCTGTCATCCTCGTTGTCGCGCCGCGGCCGATCGTCACGATCGGTGGAACGCGCGTCGCTGCGCGGATGCTCCTGCCAGGAACTTCCACTTTCGCGAGGGCGTTCGAATTTCGGACGATCCTCGCGGCCCTCCCTGGGACGATCGAACTTCGGCCGCTCGCGAAACGGGCGATCACCGCGCGGGCGGTCACCCTGGGGACGATCTCCTTGGGGACGATCCTGGCGCGGACGGGAAAAGCGCGGACGCTCATCGCCGCCGCGGTCGTCACGAGGCTTATCGAAACGCGGCTTGTCGAAACGAGGCTTGTCGAAATTTCTTGCACCGTCGCGGGGGGAACGTGAATTGCGCCCCTCATGGTCTGGCGAAGAAGCATCACGCTTTTGCCATGGCTTGGAATCGCTGCGATCCGGACCACGTTCGGGGCGGCTGCCAAAATCCTTGCGTGGGCCACGGTCTCCAGGGCCGCTATTGCGGTCCCGCGGAGCGCCACGGGAGAATTTCTTGTCGCCGCCGAATTTTCTCTCGGGACGATCGCCGCGCGGACGGTCGCCATCACGCGGCGGCCGCGCGCTGTAGGGACGATCTCCCTGCGGCCGGTCACCGTCCTTGCGGAATCCTTCGCCACGCGGCGTATAGGGCCGCTTCTCACCACCGCCGTCGCGCGACGCGTAGGGTTTCTTGTCGCCGAATTTCCGGTCGGAAAATCGCGCGGCGGGACGGGCATCACTACGGTCGGAGCGGGGCGCTCGGTCGTCGCGGTTGTAATTCGGGCGATCGCCGCGCGGCGTATACGGACGCTTTTCGCCGTCGCCACGCGCGGGGCGGTCGTCACGGTTAAAGCGCGGCGGAGCGCCTTCACGTTTGCCGGCATAGGGTTTGCCCGGGCCCGAATAGGGCTTCTTGCCATAGGATTTGGCGCCATCGGGTTTGCCGGCATAGGGGCGCCGTTCGCCGTCGCGCTTGTCGCCGTCGCTTTTGCCGGCAAAACCGCGTTTGGCGAATTTCTTGTCGGGACCGCGGGCAGCGCCGGAGCGGCCCTTGCCACCGGAGGGCCGGTCACGCCGGCCGCGGGAATCGTTGTTTTTATCGTTATCGCGGGGCATGAATGGTCTCACGTATGAAATGGCGATCAGGTGGATGTGGAAGGGTTGTCATAGCGATAACGTGCGCGCACTTGGCTCAAGGCGCATTCTCACGCAAAACCGGCATCCACTTTTGCTGAAGCTGCATCTAGTAGCAGGTATTTTCTGATGATACGAGGCATGACCGCACCATCTTTCATGGATTTGGCGCTCAAAACAGCCAAAAACGCCGGAAAATCCGGCGAAGTCCCGATCGGATGCGTAATTGTGCGCAATTACGAACTCATCGCCACAGCCGCCAACCGGACGTTAACCGACCGCGATCCGACCGCCCATGCCGAAATACTGGCGATCCGGCTGGCCGCCGAGAGCATCGGCACCGAGCGGCTGGTCGATTGCGATCTCTATGTCACCTTGGAACCATGCACCATGTGCGCGGCCGCGATCTCGTTTGCACGGATCCGGCGGCTGTATTACGGCGCCGCCGATCCCAAGGGCGGTGCGGTGGAATCCGGCGTGCGGTTCTTTGCGTCGCCGACTTGCCATCATGCCCCGGAGGTCTATTCCGCGGTTGGCGAGAGCGAAGCAGCGACGTTGCTGAGGGAGTTCTTCAAGGCGAGGCGGTGAAGCGTAACCGTCATTCCGGGATGGTCCGAAGGACCAGACCCGGAATCTCGAGATTCCGGGTTCGCTACGCGCCCCGGAATGACAGGAAGGGCGCGGCCTCACTCGTGCCCGACTACGAAGCCGCAAAAAACTTCTTCAGCGCCTTCGCCGTCACATCCGGATTTTCCTCGGTCAGGAAATGACCGGAATCGACCGGCATGCCCGATACATTGGTCGCCCAAATCTTCCAGGTATCGAGCGGCGTGGCCGCGGCGCGCGCGATGCCGACCTCGCCCCACAGCGCCAGCATCGGAATCGTGATCTTCTTTCCGGAATCGCGATCGCTCTTGTCGATTTCGAAATCGGCGGTGGCGCCGGCGCGGTAATCCTCGCACATCGCATGCACCCGCGCGGGATCGCGGAACGCCGCGAGGTAATGTTCGAGCGCGCGCGGGTCGATCGCGTCCAGATTTTTCGATTTGGTCTGGCTCGCCATTTTCTGGCGGAGGAAGAAATCGGGACTGCCGCCGATCAGGGTTTCCGGCAGCGGATAAGGCTGCGCCAAAAACGTCCAGTGATAGATTTTCAGCGCGTAGCTCCAATCCATCTTCATCCAGTAATCGTAGGTCGGCAGGATATCGAGCACCGCCAGCCGCGACAGCCGGCCGGGATGATCGAGCGCCAGACGATAGGCGACGCGGCCGCCGCGGTCGTGCCCGGCCAGCGCGAAATGCACATGGCCGAGCTGTTGCATCGCCTCGATCATGGTCTGCGCCATCGCACGCTTGGTGTAGGGCGTGTGATCCTGGTCGCTCTGGGGCATATCCGACCAGCCGTAACCCGGCAGGTCCGCGATGATCAGCGTGAACCTGTCGGCCAGCTGCGGCGCGACGCGATGCCACATCACATGGGTTTCGGAAAAACCGTGCAGCAGCAGCAAGGGCGGGCCGTTGCCGCCGACACGCGCAAAAATGCGCCCGGACTGGGTGTTGATCCATTCGGAGGCATAGCCGGGAAACAGGTCGGCGAGATCGGGCATCAGGTGCACTCACGTATCTGCAAAAGCGAATGATCAGTAAGCACCAACATTTGCGGCCGACAAGAGGCGGCGCGGCAACTTCATCGCTACGGCGCGTCATTCCGGGGCGGCGTCACGCGCCGTACCCGGAATCTCGATATTGTTTCGTGTGCCTCATCTCGAGATTCCGGATCGACGCGCATCGCGTCGTCCGGAATGACGACTAACCCGCCTTCTCACGCGCCACCGCCTGCCAGCCGATGTCGCGGCGGCAGAATCCGTCGGGCCATTGGATGCGGTCGACCGCCTGGTAGGCGCGCTGCTGTGCCTCAGTGACTGAGCAGCCGGTCGCGCAGACGTTCAGCACACGGCCGCCATTGGCAAGAATTCTGGTCCCATCGGCCCTGGTTCCGGCATGGAATATTTCGACGCCCTCGACCTTGGCGGCGTCATCGAGACCATCGATCACCGAGCCCTTGCCGTAGTCGCCGGGATAACCCTTGGTGGCCATGATCACGGTCAGCGCGACATCGTCGAACCAGCGCAGGCTGAAATTCTTCAACTGACCGTCGGCGCAGGCGATCAGCGCCGGCACGATGTCGGACATCATCCGCAGCATCAGCACCTGGCATTCCGGATCGCCGAAGCGGGCATTGTATTCGACCAGCTTCGGCCCATCCTTGGTCACCATCACCCCGGCATAGAGCACGCCCTTGTAGGGCGATCCCATCGCCTTGAGGGCGCGCAGCGTCGGCTTGATCATCTCCTCCATCACCCGCGCGCACAGCGCTTCGGTCATGACAGGGGCCGGCGAATAGGCTCCCATGCCGCCGGTATTCGGGCCCTTGTCGCCATCGAAGGCGCGCTTGTGGTCCTGCGCGGTCGCCAGCGCCAGCGCGTGTTCGCCGTCGCACAGCGCAAAGAACGAGGCCTCCTCGCCCTGCATGAACTCCTCGACCACGACCTCGGCACCGGCAGCCCCGAACCCGCCGCCGAACATCATGTCGACCGCCGCGAGCGCTTGCTCGAGGTCCATCGCGACGACCACGCCCTTGCCGGCGGCCAGCCCGTCGGCCTTGACCACAATCGGGGCGCCCTGCTGGCGGATATAGGCTTTCGCCGCCTCGGCATCGTCAAAGTGGCCATAGGCGGCGGTCGGGATATGGTTCGCCCTGCACAGCTCCTTGGTGAAGATCTTCGAGCTCTCGAGCCGCCCCGCGGCTTTGGTCGGCCCGAAGGCCTTGAAGCCGGCGGCGTTGAGATCGTCGACGATCCCGGCGGCGATCGGCGCATCCGGCCCGACCACGACAAAATCGACGGCGTTGCCGCGGCAGAAATCGATCACCGCGGCATGGTCGGCGACATCGAGCGCCACGCATTCGGCCTCGCGCGCGATGCCGGCATTGCCCGGCGCGCACCAGAGTTTCGTCACCAGGGGCGACGCCGCGATTTTCCAGGCCAGAGCATGTTCGCGGCCGCCGGAACCGAGCAGAAGAATGTGCATTGAGGAAACCAATGGACGTTGACCAAACCGAGTCGGTCGCACGAACTCCTGCAACCCGCAAGGGGGACATTTCCGTCATTCCGGACGGCGCGCCAGCGCCGATCCGGAACCTCGAAAATACGATGGCCGCCCTTCAGCCCCGGTCTCGCTTCGCGCACGAGGCCGCTACCCCTGCGGAGAGATCACCCGCGTGATCGTCTGTGCGGCATCGGGATTGATGATCATGTCGGCGTGTTTCATGTTCGGCAACAACATGACCTGGATATTCACGCCAAGGCGCTGCATCAGGGGTGCGAACTGGTCGGCGAACTCCTGCTCGTCGGCGGTGCCGACCAGCACGGCAGCCGGCTGGCGAATGTTTTTCAAATAGGTCTCATACTGGCCGCCGGCGCCGAAATTCCTCATCAGCCGATAGGAATAGCCGGCGGTCACCCATCGCCACATCTCAGGGGGGACCGCGTAGCGGAGGACAGGAAATCCATCGAACCAGTGAATGCCGAAACGATCGAGCAAGTCGATTGTCACGACGCGTGGAACAGAAAGACCGACCCAGCCGCCGGAAGCCGGGCGCAGGGTTGGCGACCCCGGCAGGATCGGAGAAAGAAACACATAGCGGTCAAACAGCATTCCATGAGGGCCGCCGGCGAAGCGGACACTGAAGCCGGCGCCCGCGGAGAAGCCGACCAGCGTCCGCGTCTCGCCGCTTTTGGCCGGCCCAAGCTGGGCTACAAAGTCCACGAGATCGTCATCGATCTGTCCGATGTAATCGATATCGCCGCGCCGGCCCGAGCCACCGTGGCCGCGGATGTCCGGCACATAGACCGTGACGCCGGCGGCGCGCAACGACTCTGCGAGGGCATGCATACTGGTTCCTGGAAAAGCCGAGCCGTGGATCAGAACGGCGACTTTGTCCGGCCCCGCGGGATAGGCATAATATTGCAGGCTGTTGCCATCGTGGGCCACGAATTGTCGCGGCGCCGGAAAGTCTGCGGTGTCCTGGCTGGAGGACTTCGCCATGGAAGCCATGGCCGGCGGGGATGTGGGTGCATTGAACGCGATGACGGCAACGGGGATAGCCGCAATCACGACGAACAGGCTCAACAGACCGATCGCCAGCTTACCCATCATTTCTGTTCTCCTTTACTGCAAATCTGTATTTGGCTCACGGAGTCGCTTGCAACGATCGCTAAATCTGCCGCGCTGAGGCCGCGATGATTTCCTGCAGCGTGGCGACATGGCGGGCGAAGGCACCGCGCCCCACCGCCGTCGCGGTCACCGTGGTCTGGGGCTTCTTGCCGACAAAGGCCTTGTCGACCGCGACATAGCCGGCCTTCGCCAGCGTTTCGATATGGGCGCCGAGATTGCCGTCGGTGGCGCCGGTCAGCTTCTTCAGGCGGGAGAATTCAAGTCCCGCGGCGGCCGGCAATGCGTTCAGCGCGGCCATGATTTTCAGCCGCAGCGGCTGGTGGATGATGTCGTCGAGTTCGGCCATCGGTCAGCTCCGGCGCATCCAGAGACCGCCCAGAATGAGCCCGCCGCCATTGACGAAGGCCATCCACAACGGGAAAGCCTCGCCGATGAAATAATAGCCAACCAGCGTCAGCGCCACCACGGCAAGGCCGATCGCAACGAAAGCATGACCGAACCACAGACCGGCGATGCAGTACGTCAGCATGAAGTAGATCGGCCAGAAGGTTCCTTGCTGGCGTGGCGTGAAGTGGCCGAGAATGTCCACGCAGAAGAAGCCGAACGCAAAGAACATCAAGTATGTGACGAGTATCCTCAGATCGACGGTACGCACCCCGGATCTGGCGTGATTGACCTGACTGAACGCAGCCGAACCAATCACACCTCCGACATAAACCAGAAGCCACGCGTAGCCGGCGTAGAGCGGTGTCAGGTAAGTCACGAGGTTGCCCGCGAATACCAGAGCGCCCCACAGGATCATCAATTGGCTTGAGAGCTGGTAGATCGTCGATTGACGAACGCGGTGGACGATGGATTCGATTTCCGCCAGCGCCGAAGCGGCTTCCCTGGGATCGATGCCCGTCATGAGCTCACACCCGTGGTGGCGACGTCGTCGGCGATCACCGATATCGCGGCGGGATCATGGATGATGCCCATGTGGTCGACCCCCTGGATGATCCTGACGGCCGCGCGGTCTCCAACGGTCTGGCCGAATTTTTCGGAATCGATCAGTTCGTCGGCGGAGCCCGAAAAGATCGTCACGGGCTTGGTCGCCGCCGCAAGGTCGGCGCGGTAGTCGGAAGCGGCGAAGTTGCGCATCAGCCGGTAGGAATAGGTCGCGGTCAGTCTCTGGCTCGAATCCGGCGGTACCGCGAAGGCGATCGCCGGCAGCGATTCCGCCCACGGCATCCCCAGTTTGCGCAACACCGACAGCGCAAGGAAGCGCGGAATATCCGGATTGGCCCAGCCGCCGGAGTTGGGGCGGCTGCTCGGCGCGTCGTAGCCGAGATAGGGCGCCAGCAGCACCGTGCGTGTGAACAGGTTCTGGATCGGCGAGGCGGCGACGCGCAGCGCAAATCCGCCGCCGGAGGAATGACCGAGCAGCGTCAAAGGCGCGGTCGGATCAGTCTTGCGGATTTCGGTCACGAGATCGGCCATGTCGTCTTCAAGCTGGCCGAGATAGGTGATGTCACCCCTGTTGCCGGAGGCGCCGTGTCCGCGGATATCCACCGTATAGGTTTGCACCCCTCGCGCGGCCAATGCGAGCGAGAGCGAATGCACGGCTCCCTGGCTGGAACCCGATGAGCCATGCACGACGACGGCGATGCGGCCGGTTGAGGGCGTGTGCGCCGGATAATGCCGATACGCCAGTTCGGTGCCGTCGCGGGCCTGGAACCGGGTGAGTTCAGGCAGCGCACTGAAATCCATCAATTTGCGGTAGGCCGAAATCGATTTCAGCTCCGGTGGCTGATGGACCGGCCAGGCGATCAGACCGCCGAGCACCAGTGCAGCGATTCCCACCAGGGCCAGCCCCCACAACAGAGCTTTGAGACCGCCGGAAACCATTGTTACGACCATGACGCAGACCTCCAGGTTGAATTGTACGAAACTTGGAAAACGGAATCAGGCGAGACAGCGCTTCGCTGCCACTGCCCGTCGCCTACGGCGCAGATGTCACCACGACCACAAGAGAATGGTCATCGGGTCTCGAGATTTCGGATCGGAACGGCTGCTTGCTTGCCCAAGCCGGCTGGTCAGGATGCCAGTCGAGCACGTTGGCTTGATCGCTGCACCGGGTGGCTACGCTACCCCTGACCAGATCCGCGGCCGCTTTGATTGAAATCGAAAATGATGAGGATTGCTGTTGGCTGTCACGCCCGCAGGATGGCAACGGAGGATCGAAAACAACGCGGAGAAAGTCGCCATCGGCGCTGCGATCGACGTATTCCCTGAGTTGTCCGAATTGATCCGACAGCAGCGAGATGCTGCCACCCCAGGCCTTGTTCAAGACATACAGGTCAGCGCTCCCGGACGACGGCGCATAGCCTTCCGCGCCGAACGTGGCCTTGAATGAATTGTAGAGGATGAGGTTGATCGAGATTCCGTGGCTGTATGACCATTTGAAGGGAAATGAGCCTTGGGCGTCCTCAGGCGTGAAGGCGTAATTCCCGGGTCCGATCAAAGCGCGGCCCCCCCGGGCACGTGCGTTGGTGTCGCGATAGAAGATCAGGAACGCGCGGTCGCTCATGTGGCCGCTCTGGTCGGTCAGCCCCGCGCCTTGCCGGCTCAAGGTTTGATCTGGATCGAACTGGACGTCGATATCCACCGGGATGTTTTCGACGTCGTCAAAGCGCGCACGCACGCTACGTGGTCGCCCGTCATCTCCCGAGATCTGATAGTCGATCGGGCGGTAGGTGCCGCCGACGAAGGTCGCCAATTGAGGATCGTTGCGGTAGTGGATTTGGCGCTTGGAGCCGGCGCGCTCGGTGAACCAGACCCAGACGGCAACGCGGCCATCACGGTCCGGATCGCGGCTCGCCACCTCAACCGCTTCGTAAACCGGATGATGCGGGAGCCACAGAAACCAGTGATGATCCCAAGCGTCTACAATGGTGAAAAACGGCACCAGCGGATAAAGCATGGCGGCTTCCTCGGACTTGTCGGCAGCTGACTTGGCGGCAGCGGAACGGAGGACCCGGGATGGTGAACACGCGAGCAGCGCGACAGCCTCCATCGCGCCGAAGAGGAATTGACGCCGCGCCTTGCTGTCGTTGGCATTCATGAGCGTCCTCCACTCGAAGAAATCAGCCGGGCGTCCATTTCAGACTTATTCCGAAGACAGATAACTCTGTAATACAGAGTAATCTGAATTGCAAGTGCTGATTTGCGGTGACGGCCGAAATCCCTAACTTGTGCTCCAACCCGAAAAGCCCGATTCGATTGTCCGAGATGACCGCAGCCGAAGCCCTGATCAACGCGCCGGAGTTCACGGTGTCCGAACTATCGTCCGCCCTGAAGCGGACGGTGGAGGATGCCTATGGGCACGTCCGGGTGCGTGGCGAAATCACCGGCTTCCGCGGGCCGCATTCTTCCGGGCACTGCTATTTCGCGCTCAAGGACGAGGGCGCCAAGATCGAGGCGGTGATCTGGAAGGGCGTCCATGGCCGGATGCGCTTCAAGCCGCAGGAAGGCCTTGAGGTCATCGCCACCGGCAAGCTCACGACTTACCCCGGCTCGTCGAAATACCAGATCGTCATTGAAGCGATCGAGCCCGCCGGCATCGGCGCGCTGATGGCGCTGATGGAAGAGCGCAAGAAGAAGCTTGCCGCGGAAGGCCTGTTCGACGAGGCGCGCAAGCAATTGCTGCCCTGGTTGCCGGAGGTGATCGGCGTCGTCACCTCGCCGACCGGGGCTGTGATCCGCGACATCCTGCATCGATTGCAGGACCGCTTTCCGCGCCGCGTGCTGGTATGGCCGGTGCGGGTGCAGGGCGAAGGCTCGGCCGAACAGATCGCGGCCGCGATCCGCGGCTTCAATGCATTGCCGGAAGGCGGCCGGATTCCGCGGCCTGATCTGTTGATCGTCGCCCGCGGCGGCGGCTCGCTGGAAGATTTGTGGTCGTTCAACGAGGAGATCGTGGTCCGCGCCGCCGCCGACAGCATGATTCCGCTGATCTCGGCGGTCGGCCACGAAACCGATATTACGCTGATCGATTTTGCCGCCGACAAGCGCGCGCCGACACCGACCGCCGCCGCCGAAATGGCTGTCCCCGTGCGCAGCGAATTGTTCGTCGAGGTCGCCGGCCTGGCGCGCCGCACCATGGTGTGCTGGCAGCGCGGCCAGGAAGCCCGCCGCAACGAGCTGCGCGCCGCCGTACGCGCGCTGCCGGGGCTCAGCGAATTATTGGGGATTCCGCGACAGCGGCTGGATGGCGCTTCAAGCGCCCTGCCCCGTGGTTTGAAAGCCAATACCCACGCGCATTTCCGCCGCTTCGCGGGCGTCAGCGCGCGGCTGACCATGCGGGTGCTGCGCGGACAGCTCGCACAGGCCTCGCATCGGCTGACCGTATCCGGCGAACGAATGCGCAATTCCACGAGATCGCTGCTGCAACAACGCAGGGATCGCTTTGCCGGGCTTGAGGTCAGGCTGAAAGCCTCCAAACTCTCCAACGCGCAGGCGCAACGCAACGCGATTGCGCGGGACCGAGAGCGCGCGCTGCGGCTGGCCGAGCGTGCGCGGCGAGCGCTCACGACAACCGTGCAGCGCTTCCAGGCGCGGGTCGCCCATAGCGGTCAATTGCTGGGAGCGCTGTCCTATCGCGGCGTTCTCGCGCGCGGCTTTGCGCTGGTGCGCGACGAGCAGGGCCTCGCGGTGCACGCGGCCGCGGCGGTTGGACCGGGGGCGCGGCTCAGTCTGGAATTTGCCGATGGACACGTTGCCGCGACCGCCGATGCGGATCGGCCGGCCGCAAGGTCGGTGCCGGCCAAGCCGGCGGCGAGCGAGCCCAAGGCCCTGACGTCCAAGGCCGCAACGCCCAAGCACGCCGTCAAGCCGGTCGAGCAAGGAAGCCTGTTCTAGAGATTACCGCGCCAGCCATTCGGCGACGCGCTTTTGCGAATCGGCGCGCGCCTCGGGATCGGTGCCGAGATGGCCGCGTTCGGGCAGGGTGGCATCGGACGTTCCGGCCAGCGCATGCAGCGGAAAATTGGCGCGGTCGAAATCATGGTAGGCGTCGGGATAGACCACGATCCGCGTCAGCGCGCTGCGCCCCCGCGCGCCATCGATCATCTGATGGCAGGCCTGCGGCGAACTGACGTCGTCCTTGGCGCCGATCAGGAGCAGCGTCGGAACGCGCGCGCTCCATCCAAGCCCCGACGAGAGACGGCAGTCCGGATAAAACGCAATCGCCGAGCGGAAGTCCGGCTCGGTACCGCGCGAGGACAATTGCGGACGCACCGCCCACAACAGCGCGCTGGCGCCATTGGCCCAGCCCAGCAGGCTGATGCGGTCGTGCGCCGACCAGGGCTGCTGCATCAGCCATTGTCTCGCTGCCATGATGTCCGCCACCCGTTCGCGACGGGCATGGATCCGGCGATCCCCAACCCGGCATTGCGGACCGAGCTCGCGCGAGCCATAGCTGTCCGGCAACAACACGGCGTCGCCGTCCTTCAGCAATTGCTCCGCCCAATCGCGATAGCGCGGCAGGATCGGCTCGGCATGACCGGACAATCCGCCGCATCCGTGCAGCGCGATCACGGTCGGAAACGGCCCGTCACCTTCGGGCTTGTAAAGCTGCGCGTGCAATGTCCCGCCGCTCAGGGGAATGTCGACCTGACGCGGGGCAGGCAACGGCGCCGCATCCACCGCGCTGGCCGCGGCAAACAATGCCAGGAATGCAATTGCTGACAGAAGGCGCATCGCGGTTACCGGGCCGTTTTGGTGCTGGCACAGCAGCAATCCATGGGCGTCAAGGCTAGCATGTGGCAAACACGTAAATTCATCACAAATCGGTGGGTTTGACGGGCGGACACCACGACCTATTTATGCTAGATACCATTTCTGAATGTTGCCCGGTCGCGGTACCGGGAACTGAAACCGATCGGAGAGCTCTATCCGTGCTGAATAAATTCGGTCCCTCGGGCCATGGCGAAGCGCAGTTGCAATATCTGGATGGCGATTTCCGCGTGATCTCACCGGGGACTTATGTGCGCTGCGCGGTGACCGACGTGCGGATACCGCTCGACGAATTGAAATACTGGAGCGTCGATCTGCAGGAGGCCTACGCCATCCCCAGCGCCGTGCTGGAACGGCATTTTCCCGGCGCCCTGAAAGCGCAGGGTTAGCGGCGAAATTTCGTCTCGCGCGCGCTGAACAACCGGTCGGCCACGAATTTCCGTAATTGTACGGCATCGCCAAACCGGAGCGTCACCGCGAACGGCACAATCGCTTGCGCCCAGGGCGGCAGACCGTCGCGGCCGCGCAGCCGCGCCAGATCCTTTTCCGTGGTCACCAGCGTCAGCGCATCGCGTTTGGCTTCAGTGGTCAACGTCTCGATCTCACCTTTTGAAAACGCGTGGTGATCGGCGAAGGCGCGCTCCAGCACGACCTCGATGCCGCTGTCGCGCAGCGTTCTGAAAAACCGCGCAGGATCGCCGATCCCGGCAAAGGCCAGCACGCGCTTGCCGCGCAGCGATGCGACCGAGGCATCGTCTGCCTCAAGCTGCGCCGACAAGACCGGCTTGCCCCGCGCCGCAACGGCAGCGGCGACCGCTTCGGCCGCCGATCCACGGCCAATGACGATCAGGGCATCGGTGCGGGCCAGTTGCGGCGGCAGCGGTGCCCGCAACGGACCGGCGGGAAACACGCAAGAATTGCCGAGGCCGCGGTTGGCATCGATCACGATCAGGGAGGCGTCCTTGGCGATCGCCGGATTCTGGAAACCATCATCCATCAGGATCACGCTGGCGCCTTGCGAGCGCGCCAGGGCCACGCCATCGATACGGTCGCGCGCGACCACCACCGGGACCGTCCGCGCCAGCATCAAGGGCTCGTCGCCGACGTCGAACGCGGCGTGGCGGCCGAGATCGACCATGATGGGTCCGCGCAATTGTCCGCCATAACCGCGGCTGAGCACGACCGGCGTCTCGCCGAGTTCGCGCAGCAATTTCGCCAGGGCCAGAACCGTCGGGGTCTTGCCGGCGCCGCCGACATGATAATTGCCGACGCAAAGCACGGGGATGCCGGCGTCAAATCCCTCGCGCTGCAACCGGTGGCCGGTGATCACGCCATAAATGGCGCCGAGCGGCATCAGAAATCGCGACATCCATGATGAAGGCCGGTACCAAAAGGCCGGCTCATGCATTGGATGCCCCCATTTCGAGCCGCAATTGCAACAGATAGGGTTCGAGCGCGGCCAGCGTGCGGTCGAGCGCGCCGCCGAGTTGCGCAACCACCTGCTCCGCGGCCGCAACCGACGCGTCGCGCGCCGCCGGATCGGCCAGCAACTGGCCCAGTTGCTTGACCAGCGCTTCCGTCGTGTCGGTCCGCTTGGCGCCGCCGGCGCCGTCGAGCGCCTCGTAAACATCGGTGAAATTGAAGACGTGCGGCCCATGAACGATCGAGGCGCCGAGCTTGATCGCCTCGATCGGATTCTGGCCGCCATGCGGGACCAGCGAACCTCCCATGAACACGATCGGCGCCAGCCGGTAGAACAGTCCCAACTCGCCCATGGTGTCCGCGACGTAGATGTCGGTGGTCGCGGTCGGCAGTTCCTCGCGCGAACGCAAAGCCACATGCAGCCCGGAAGCCGCGACGATGCGGGCAATCGCCTCACCGCGATCCGGATGCCGCGGCACAATCACGCTCAGCAGCGATGGAAAGAATCCCGCCAGGGTGCGATGCGCGGCAATCAGGATGTCTTCTTCGCCGGGATGGGTCGATGCCGCGACGATGATCGGGCGGCCGCGCGTCACCGACATCAACCGCTCCAGCTTGGCGGAATCGGCCGGCGGCGCGGCAACATCCAGTTTCAAATTGCCCGTGGTCACGACGTTGCGGCTGCCGAGCGCGGTAAAACGCTCGGCGTCGACCGGCGATTGCGCCAGGCAGACGTCGAACCGGCCAAGCAGCGCCGAGATCGTGCCGCTGACGCGGCGCCAGCGCGGAAACGAGCGATGCGACATCCGGCCATTGATCAGCACCATCGGCAGCCGCCGCGCCGCGCTCGACAGGATCAGATTCGGCCACAAATCGGATTCGATGAACAGCGCCAGGCTCGGCCGCCAGTGATCCAGAAAACGCGCGACATAGCGCGGCGAATCGTAAGGCACATATTGATGGATGATGTCGGCGGGAAACCGCTTGGCGACGATCGCCGCCGAGGTCACCGTGCCCGAGGTCAGGAGGATGCGGATATTCAGGGCGCGCAACTTCTCGATCAAGGCCGCCGCGGCCAGCACTTCGCCGACACTGGCGCCGTGAATCCAGACCAGCGGTCCATGCGGCCGGATATCCCGGCTCATGCCACGGCGCTCGCCGATCCGCGCGGGATCCTCCTTGCCTTGTTTCAGCCGCCGCTTGATCAACGCCGGCGCCAGCGGCATGACCGCGGCGGACAGCCTGCGGTAGACGCGCAGGGTCATCGGCAGGGAATTAGCCATGACCCGCCTCTTCCGGACGGCCGACCTGCGCATAGGCACGGCGGGTCGCATCGTTCAGGGTCGCCTCCAGCCGAGCACGCAATTCTTCCATCGTCTGTGCACCGGCGTCGGATGGAACCATGATAATTTCGCCTCCCACCAGCGCCCCTCGTCCGAACGGCAGATTGATCGTGGTGCGGTCCCAGTTCTTCAGCCGCAAGAAGCGGCTGGTCGCCATTGCGAACGGCATGATCGGCCGTCCGGACTCCCGGGCCAGCATGATGATGCCAAGGCCGGCGATGCGCGAGCGCTTGGGCACGTCAGCGGTCAGCGCGACGTTATAATTTTCTGCGAGCGCGCGCACCATCTCTTTGAACGCGCCGACGCCGCCCTTGCGGTGAAACGCCGAGCCGTGATCGCCGGAACCGCGGATGGTGCCGATCCCAAGCCGCTCGGCCGCGAGCGCATTGAACTCGCCGTCGCGATGCCGCGAGATCAGCACTTTGCCGCGATGGCTTTCCTTGGTCTTGATAAACGGCGTCATGAAGTGCTGGCCATGCCAGAATGCCAAAATCGCCGGCATCTGCGGCTCGACGATGTCATAGACATCCGGCGGATCGAAACTGAACCGGTTGGTCAGCCAGACCAGCCGCAGGAACTCGGCCGCGAGAAACCCCGCAGCGCGCTGGACCCAGCTGCTGCGCAGCACATTACGGAGTAATCTTTTCAACTGGCAGGCTTCGTGTCTTGACCCGGGTCGAGCAGCCGGTGGAGATGGACGACGAAATAGCGCATGTGGGCATTGTCCACCGTCTGCTGCGCCTTGGCCTTCCAGGCCGCATGGGCGGTCGCGTAATTGGGATATACGCCGACGATTTCCACCTGATCGAGATCCTTGAACGTGGTGTGCTCAAGATCGATCAGTTCGCCTCCGATGACGAGATGGAGCAATTGCTGCGGAGCACTATCTGGCATGTTCTCTTTTCCTAACGCGGTGCTTCCCTAACGCAGTGCTTCCCTGACGCAGTGCTTCCCTGACGCAGTGCCTGGCGAGCAAGATTTTCAGCGCGCATCGGGGAGCTCAAGACAACGGGCTATTCCGAAAATGCTCGACAATGCTTGCATGACGATCGCGTCCCGCTGCCACCAGCACCCCGTGCGTTACCTCCCGGCGATTGTAGAGGATCGAATCCCCGGAGAGCGCGGTCATGTTACCATTCGCTTCCTGCACGATCAAATGGGCCGCGGCAAGGTCCCAGTCGCGACTTTGGCCACCCGCAAAGGCCGCATCGAGCCCTCCATGCGCGACCCGGCACAGCCGCAGCGCCAGCGATCCGATACGGGGATGAAGGATGATTTCGCCGGCCCCCAGCCTGAGCCGTTCGACCAGCGGTTTCGGACCCGCCATGCGGGAAAAATCCAGCTCGGTGCCGGGCGTCGCATAAACCGGCACATCGTTGCGCACGGCGCCCTGTCCGCGCTGAGCGAAGAAAAATTCATCGCTGGCCGGCGCGAACACGGCGGCCAGCAGCGGCTGCTCGTTCTCGACCAGCGCCACGCTCACGCACCAGTCTTCGCGGCCGGCAAGATAGCCGCGGGTGCCGTCGATCGGATCGACAATCCAGACCCGGTGCTTCTCAAGCCGCGCTTCGTCGTCGGCACTTTCCTCCGACAGCCAGCCATAGTCCGGCGTGGCGGATCGAAGCCTGCTCTCGATCAGGTCGTTGACCCGGATGTCGGCTTCGGAAACCGGCGACGACGCGCCCTTGGTCCAGCTCTTCAGCTCGGTGCGGAACAGGGACAGCGCCAGCGCACCGGCCTCGCGCACCGTATCGGCCAGCAACGCCGCATCGCGCGTCAGGACATCGCGCGTCAAAGTCTTGTCAGCTACACTTCCGGCGCTAGCGTCCGCCAAGCGTCAATCCCTCGATGCGCAGCGTTGGCGCATTGACGCCATAACGAAACACCAGATCGTTGGCGGGGACCAGCGACTTGAATATTTCGAGCAGATGACCCGCGATGGTCACCTCGCTCACCGCATAGGTGATCTCGCCGTTCTCGATCCAGAACCCCGATGCGCCGCGGCTGTAGTCGCCGGTCACGCCATTGACACCGGAGCCGATCAGGTCGGTAACGTAAAATCCCTGTTTGATATCGGATATCAGTTCGGCCGGAGTAGGCTCGCCGGCTTCGAGGTGAAGGTTATAGGATCCCGGCGATGGCGACGATGATACACCGCGCTGGGCGTGGCCGTTCGTGGTCAGCCCGAGTTCGCGCGCGGTCGCGCAATCCAACAGCCATGATGTCAGCACGCCCTGGTCGACGATGGCCAGCTTCTCGACCTTGACGCCCTCGGCGTCGAACGACTGCGAACGCAATCCGCGCACCCGCAACGGATCGTCGATGATGCGGATATTTTTGGCAAACAGCTGTTCGCCGAGACGGTCCTTCAGGAAGCTGGTCTTGCGCGCGATCGACGCGCCATTGATCGCGCCAATGAGGTGACCGACGATCGAACCCGATACGCGCGGGTCGAACACGACGGGCACCTTGCAGGTCTCGACCTTGCGCGGATTGGCACGCGCCACCGTGCGTTCGCCGGCGGTGCGGCCGACGCTTTCGGGCGAGGCGAGATCGGAGGCATGCGGCGCCGAGGTGAAGTCATAGTCGCGTTCCATGCCGGTGCCGTCGCCCGATATCGCGGTCATCGAGATACCCTGGCTGGAACGCAGATAGGAGCCGTGAAAGCCGGTGCTGGTCACCAGCACCATGCCGCCGATGCCCGTCGAGGCCGAGGCGCCGCCTGACTTGGTGACGCCCTTGACGGCGAGCGCCGCCGCTTCGGCTTCACAGGCACGCCGTTCAAGTTCCGATGTCGAGGGAACCTTGGGGTCGAGCAGATCGAGATCGGGAAAATCGCGCGCCAGCAGCGCCGGATCGGCAAGACCGACATATTTGTCATCGGGCGCGACACGCGCCATCGCGACGGCGCGCTCCGCGAGCCTGGCGACACCATCGCCGCTGACATCGTTGGTTGAGACCACCGCCTGGCGCTGTCCCACCAGCACGCGCAGCCCGACATCATCGCCTTCCGAACGCTCGGATTCCTCGACGCGCCCGTCGCGCACCTCCACACCTTGCGAAACGCCGCGCACCGCCACGGCGTCGGCGGCGTCCGCGCCGGCGCGCCGGGCCGCCTCGACGAGACGCTGCGCCAGCGTGCTGAGGGCGGATTGATCGAACAGATCGGAGGTACCGGCTTTTGCCGAAAGCGGCGATGCCGCGGATGGTGAAGAGATCACAAACAGAATCCCGCGAATTGAAGGAGGATGGACGGAGGACCGGAGGCGACGCGTCGGCAAATCAACTGATACATGAGATGTGCCTGATTCACACGGACTTCAAGCATTTTCACGCGCCGAAAACCAAAGATTTTCAAGCGCGCGGCAAGGTCTCGTCAATCATGTGGGCCAAGGTCTTGTCAATCATGCGGGCGAATGCAGCACCGGTGACGCCGGGTTAACCAGCCTTTTTAAGCGATTTCGGACACGGCCCGGCTAAGGTCTCGCGTATCGACCGGGAGCATAATCCCGGCGGGGAGATAAAGCCGTGAGGCGTCAAACAGCAACAAGCGGGATCAATCCCGCCGGGTCGAGCCGCGCCTTGCGGCTCGACCCTCTTTCTCTGCCCGTCAGTTTCGATGCGCATGATGCCCGCGCCGACGGCGGCGTGCGCAGAGTGGAACTTCACCGCGAACGCGTCGTTCTGCATCGCGCCGTCCACGGCATGCAGATGGCGGTCAGCGTTCGCGTGCGCGATTTTCTTGGCGTCGCGCTGCGCGGCATCGACGACGCCCAGATGCTCGTTCTGGTTCACCGCGATCCATCACTGAGCATCCCGCTCGGCGTGAGTTCCGATCGCGAGGAGATCGCGGCGGCCTGGCAGATGTGGAGCGACATCTTCGCGCTTCCGCTGTTGCCCGAAGACGAGGCCCGCGAGCCGGCCGCGCGGCGTCGGCGGCACAACGCGATCCGGGCCCGGCGTCCGAAATTCCTGGTGCGGCGGCGCGGCGGCGACTTGCTCAACCCGGCCAACATCCATCAGGGCGAACGCGAGATCATCGCCAGGGATTAAACCCCGGCCCGCAGCACCGCATCCGCGAGCAATCCGGCAAACAGCAACAGCCCCGCATCGCGGTTGGACTGGAAAATCCGCAGGCACAAAGCGGGATTGCCGGTGTCCAGACGCCTGATCTGCCAGATCAGATGCGCGGCGAATGCGGCAAGCCCGACCCACGCCGGAAAACTCGAGCCGGCCGACACCAGTGCTGCGCCGATCAAAACCACCGCCAGCGCGTAAAACACCAGCAACGCCTGATGCGTGCGCGCGGCGAACAAAAGCGCGGTCGACTTGATTCCGATCAGCGCGTCGTCCTCGGCGTCCTGGTGTGCATAGATCGTGTCGTAGCCGATCACCCATGCGATCGAGCCGGCATAGAGCAACACCGCCGCCGCATCGATCCGCCCGAACGTCACGGCGAATCCCATCAGCGCGCCCCAGGAGAATGCCAGCCCGAGCACGATCTGCGGCCACCAGGTGATCCGCTTCATGAACGGATAGACCGCGACGATCAGCAGCGACGCGATACCGGTCGCCACCGCGAAGCGGTTGAATTGCACCAGCACCGCCAATCCGATCAGTGCCTGAGCGACAAGAAACACCACCGCCCGCGGCACGCTCACCTGGCCCGCCGGTATCGGCCGTGAGCGCGTGCGCTCGACCAGCGCATCGAGGTCGCGATCGGTGATGTCGTTCCAGGTGCAGCCGGCGCCACGCATGACAAAAGCGCCGACGAAGAACAGCACGATGATGAGAGGCAATTGCCAGACCGCGTGGGCGACGCCGGCGGCCAGTGCAGCCGACCACCAGCACGGCATCAGCAGCAGCCAGGACCCGATTGGCCGGTCGAGGCGGGAGAGCCGCAGATAAGGCCGCGACCATCGCGGCGCGAGCGTGTCGACCCAGTTGCCGGTCGCGTCCGCAACGCGGGCGGCGGCGCCATTCATCTGAGTTCGGTCATCTGATGTTGGTCATCGCACGAGGGCGTTGCCGCTCAAGGTATCGAACGTGCTGCCTTTCTTGGTGGTGTTAACCTCCGGCAGCGCGGCCGAAGAACCCAGCACCTCGCTCAGGCTTGGGCCAGCCGGCTTCTGTTGCTGCGCCCCTTGCTCGGCCGCCGCGCAGACCCTCTGCTGCATGCTCTCGGTATTCTTGTGGCCGTTCTTCAACTGGTCCTGCACCTGCGGTGGAATCCCGCACTGCGCGGCGTGGGTCTCGACATATTTGATCATCTTGGTCTCGACCTGGGCGAAATTTCCGATCAGCTTGCAGGCTTCTGCCGGCGTCGCATGCCGATCGCTCGCGGTCTTGATCAGCTTGCCGCGTTTCTCCGCCTCTTCGCGCAACGGCAAGAATCCCTTCATGCAATCGTCGCCGCCTTGCTGCGATGGCCCTGGCGGCGCGAACCCTTGGCCACCGCCGCCGCCGCCGAAGGGCGCTGCGCCGGTTGCCGGAAACGAGCTCGGCGCTGCGCCAAAGGAAGGAGTCGGCGCCATTCCGTTGACCGGCGGAAATGCCGGATCGCTGGCCGCGGCAGCGGCACGACCGGGCAGCGGCGCTGGAAAGGCACCCTGGGCAAAGGCCTGGCCGACATAGAGAGTAGCGAGGGCCACGGTGAGCGGCACAATCAGACGACGGATCATCAAAGCTGTTCCTCAGGCAAGGTCCAATGGCCCTTAAGCGTCTTCCCGATAGAAGAGCGACTCCGATAGGGTATTTTACGATTCTTGCCAGCCCTTAACAACCCGTGGAATTGGGCGACAGCGCGGCGCCATGCCGCGCCGGAGCGCCAATAATCGCGTAAATTCTCATCCTTTGGGCTAAAACGCCGCGGATTGGAACATTGACCATGCCCCAACTCGATTTTCGCCAACCGAGGCTGTTCGTCGAGGCGCCATTGGCGCCGGGCGAGACGGCCACGCTTGAGCGCGACCAGAGCAATTATCTCGGCAACGTTCTGCGTCTGTCCGCGGGCGACACCATTCTCGTGTTCAATGGACGCGATGGCGAATGGCAGGCCACCATCGCCGGCCGCAAACGGGCCGACAGTCTTGAAATCATGACCCAGACCCGGCCGCAGGATCGGCTGCCGGACCTCGCCTACATCTTTGCGCCGCTGAAACACGCCCGGCTCGACTACATGGTCCAAAAAGCGGTCGAGATGGGCGCATCGTCGCTGCAGCCGGTTCTGACCCGCTTCACCCAGGTCAGCAGGGTTAACGGCGAGCGGATGCGGGCCAACGTCATCGAGGCGGCCGAGCAGTGCGGCATCCTGAGCATTGCAGCGGTCGCCGACCCGGTCCCGCTCGATCGTTATTTGAGCCAGCGCAATACCGGGCGCCTGCTGGTTTTCTGCGACGAGGCCGCGGAGGTACTCAATCCGCTGCAAGCGCTGCAAAGCGGCCTGTCGACGGCCCACGGCACCGACGTCCTGATCGGCCCCGAAGGTGGTTTCGCCGAGGAAGAGCGCGCCATCCTGCTGCGGCAGCCACGAACCTTGAGGCTTTCGCTGGGGCCGAGGATCCTGCGCGCCGACACCGCCGCGGTGGCCGCGCTGGCGCTGGTTCAGACGGCACTCGGCGACTGGACCGATCGCGGTTCGGCGGGGTAGCCGGCATTAAGACACTTGATTAAGGCACTTGCCCGATCCCTGTCGAAACCCGGCGCGGGCCATGCTATGGGCTGCGCCCAACCCCCTTGGAACCCGCTGCCGGGTTATTTGGACGTCGAAATGAGCCTGACCGCCGCCCCTCGCGCGACCGGATCCGCCGCATGGGCGGACGCACTGCTATTGTCGTTCGCGCAAGCCGGTTACAGCCGCGCCGAACCGGGGATTCTGCAGCCTGCCGAGCCATTTCTTGATCTCTCCGGCGAGGATATCCGCAAAAGCCTCTATCTGACCACCGACGCCAGCGGCGAGGAATTGTGCCTTCGCCCCGATCTGACCATTCCGGTCGCGCGGGATTATCTCGCGTCTGCCCAAGTCGGGCAGCCGGCCGGGTTCAGCTATCTCGGCCCGGTGTTCCGCTATCGCGGCGGCCAACCCAGCGAGTTCCTGCAGGCCGGCATCGAATCCTTTGGACGGCAGGATCGGCCCGCCGCCGATGCTGAAATGCTGGCACTGGCGCTGGAGGCGACCAGCGCGTTCGGCCTGACCGAGGTCGAGATTCGCACCGGCGATGTCGCGCTGTTCACGGCGCTGATCGACGCCCTCGATCTTTACCCGGTGTGGCGGCGGCGGCTGATCAAGGATTTTAATCGCAAGATCAGCCTGGCGCAGGATATCGAGCGCCTGACTCTGGCGACCGCACCTGGCCGCAACGAATATGAGGGGGTGCTCGCGGCCCTGGCCGGCTCCGATCGCAAGGCGGCGCTGGCGCTGGTGACCGATCTGATGTCGATCGCCGGCACCACCAATGTCGGCGGGCGCTCGGTTTCGGAGATCGCCGATCGCTTCCTGGAACAGTCGACATTGAAGGGCGGCGCGCTGCCGCGCGACGCGCTTTCGACCATCAAGCGCTTCCTCGCCATTGCGGGCGATCCCGACGATGCGATCGCACAGCTGCGCGCCCTGGCTGATGATACCAAGCTCGACCTCACCGCCGCGATCGATGCGTTTGAAAGCCGGGTCGGCTTCATGGCCGCGCGCGGCGTCGAAACCCGCCTGACCCGCTTCTCCACCTCATTCGGGCGCGGCATCGATTATTACACCGGCTTCGAATTCGAGCTGCATGCCAAAAGCAATGGCATCGAGCCACTGGTCGCGGGCGGCCGATATGACGGGCTGTTGAAGCGGCTGGGCTCCCCGACCGCGATCCCGGCGGTCGGATTCTCGGTCTGGGTCGAAACCCTGGCCAACATCGGCAAGCCTGACGCGAACAAGCCTGCCTCGAACACGCCTGCCGCGAAAGGGAGCGTGTCATGAGCGCACCCTTCGTTCTCGCCGTTCCCTCCAAGGGGCGCCTGCAGGAAAACGCCGAAGCCTTCTTCACGCGTGCCGGCCTTTCGCTGGCCAAGCCGCGCGGCGCCCGCGACTATCGCGGCACCATCAACGGCCTCGACAATGTCGAGATCGCCTATCTCTCGGCGAGCGAGATCGCCTCGCAGCTGGCACGCGGTGCGGTGCATCTCGGCGTCACCGGCGAAGACCTGGTACGCGAAAGCATCACCGATGCCGACAAGCGTGTCCTGCTGATCGACAATCTCGGCTTTGGCAGCGCCAATGTCGTGGTGGCGGTGCCGCAGGCCTGGATCGACGTCCGCACCATGGCCGATCTCGACGATGTCACCACCGGCTTCCGCGAGCAGCATAACCGGCGGATGCGGGTGGCGACCAAGTACATCAATCTCACCCGGACATTCTTCGCTTCCCACGGCGTCGTCGATTACCGGATCGTCGAAAGCGCCGGTGCGACCGAGGGTGCGCCGGCAGTCGGCACCGCGGAAATGATCGTCGATATCACCACGACGGGCGCGACGCTGGCCGCCAACGGTCTCAAGGTGCTCGACGACGGCGTGATCCTGCGCAGCCAGGCCAATCTCGTGGCCTCGCGCGACGCCGACTGGTCGAGCGAGGCGCGCGAGACCGCGCGCGTCATCCTCGATCACATCGCGGCCCGGGCCCGCGCCAGCAAGTATCGGGAAGTCCGCACCCGCTTTGCCGGGTGCAACGCAGCACTGCTCGCCGAGGCCCATAATCGCTTCGGCGTGGTGTCCCCGTTCGGCGGCCCGACGTCGTCGGGAATGGTGACGCTGCATTGTCCGCCGGCGCAGCTTTACGCGCTCGGCAGCTTCCTTCGCACCCACGGCGCCGAGACGGTTTCGGTGGCGTCGCTCGACTATGTGCTCGACCGCGACAATCCGCTGTTCGCCAGGCTTGAGGCCTTCTTGCGGTAGTGAGGCGGAGGGCCGCAGCCCACCCCCGTAGCGACAATGCGCCGCCGGTGCCATATGGTGTTTTTCGGATGGTTGGAACCTGATCGATGATGCTGGGTACGGATGTTTCTGGCCTGTCGACGACCGCGGCTACGGCTGCGGCGCAAGGGTTATCGATCGTGGTGCCGGTGTATAATGAAGCCGCCGGGCTGGCGCTTCTGCACCAGCGGCTCGGCGATTTGGCAGGAACGCTCAAGGACCGCTACCGCCTGGCCTGCGAGGTGGTCTATGTCGACGACGGCAGCACCGACACGACGCTCAGTATCGCACGCGGGCTTGCGGCCGATGCGCTCGATATCCAGGTGGTGTCGCTGTCACGCAATTTCGGCAAGGAAGCCGCGCTGATGGCGGGACTGGATCACGCCCGGCGCGGGGCCGTCCTGTTCATGGACGGCGATGGTCAGCACCCGCCGGATCTGGTCGAGAAGCTTGTCGGTCACTGGATCGATGGCGGATACGACGTGGTCTATACCGCCAAGGCGCACCGCGACAATGAATCGTTTCTGCGCCGGCTCGCGGTGCACGGCTTCTACGCACTGATCAATTGGGGCGCACGGCAGAAGATTCCCGAAGATGCCGGCGACTTCCGGCTGCTGTCGCCACGCGCCGCGGCGGCGCTGCGCCAGCTTCCCGAGCGCAACCGTTTCTTCAAGGGCCTCGCCAGCTGGATCGGATTCCGTCAGATCCGCGTCGACTACGAACCCGCAGCCCGCGCCCACGGCGTCACCACCTTCAGCCCGGGCCGGCTGGTCGGGCTTTCGATCGAAGGCCTGACCTCGTTCTCGGTCGCACCGCTGCGTTTTGCCAGCCTGCTCGGCGTGCTGCTCGCTTCGGCGGCTTTCCTGTTCGGCCTGTCGATCCTCTGGGAAACCTGGATGAGTGGAAAATCGGTCCCCGGTTATCCCTCGCTGGTGGTCGGCCTGATGACCATTGGCGGCGTCCAGCTGATCATGATCGGCATTGTCGGCGAATATATCGGCAAGATCCTTTCAGAACTGAAAGCCCGCCCGATCTATTTCGTGGCTGAACACAGCGAGAAACGCGTCGAAGCGAAGACCGATACCGGCGCCGGCGAGAGGACCGCCGCCGAATGAACGACGCCGCGCCGCCGCGCCGCATTTGGCTGTGCGCCGACGATTACGGTATCAGTCCCGGCGTCAACCACGCCATTCGCGACCTGATCGGGCGCGGCCGCCTCAATGCCACCTCGGTGATGGTGGTCGGCCCGACCATCGGCCGTGACGAAGCGAGCGCGCTTCAAACCCTCGCCGCCGACAGCCCGCGTTGCGCCATCGGTCTGCACGTTACTTTAACGGCGCCGTTTCGGCCCCTGACCATGCATTATCAGCCGCTCGATGGCGGCATGTTCCCGAGCTTTCCGAAACTGCTGCGCGCGGGTCTGCTGCGGCGGCTCGACCCGGAAATCATCCACGCCGAATTGAGGGTGCAACTGGCGACCTTCGGCGAACTGTTCGGCCGCGCGCCGGACTTTGTCGATGGTCATCAGCATGCGCAGCTGTTTCCGCAAATACGCGATGCGTTTCTGATGGCGGTCAAAGAGGCCGCCCCCAACGCCTGGGTCCGCCAGGGCGGACGCCGTCAGCCCCTGGCCCGGCGGCTCCATTCGCCCAAGGCACTGGTTCTCGACACCTTGAGCGCGCAGTTTCGCCGCCGTGCCTCGCGCGCCGATATCGCATTCAACCCCGGCTTCGCCGGCGCCTATGATTTCTCACGGCAAGCCGATTTCGGCGCGCTGATGCGACAATTTCTCGATGGCCTGCCGGAACACGGCGTGATCATGTGTCACCCCGGCTTGGTCGACGAAGTCCTGGTCAGCCTCGATCCGCTGACCGACCAACGCGAACGCGAATACGCCTTTCTCGGCGGGGAGCACTTCCTGCCTTTGCTGGCGGCGAATAAAGTTACATTGGGCTGATATTTCGGGTTGGTATTTCCCGCCCCTCCCCGGGGACGCTTTGTCGCATACATAAATTTAATCTCGGACAGCACTACTTGCGACACAAAGCGCCCCTACATCTGCCCCGCGCTTTCAAGCGAGGGAGAAACTCCATGACGCCGCAAGAACGCCAATTGGTTGACGATCTTTTCGACCGGCTCTCCAAAATGGAGGCTGCGCCGCGCGATTCGGACGCCACGGCGGCCATCGCGCAAGGCTTGCGCATGGCACCCAATGCCGTTTACGCGCTGGTGCAGACGGTCCTGGTCCAGGATGAAGCGCTCAGGCGTGCCAACAGCCGCATCCAGGAACTGGAAGCCGCCGGCGCGCCTGACCAACATGCGTCCGGCGGGTTCCTCGATTCGATGCGCGATTCGATATTCGGACAAAGCCAGCCGCGCGGCTCGGTGCCGAACGTCCGGCCACCCGAAATCCCCAGCCGTCCGGTTTGGAACAGCGGCCAGGTGATGCAGCAGGCACAGCCTGCGGGACAATATTACAATGAGAGTCCGTACGGTCAGCCCTATGGCGCGCCGCAATCCCCCATGGGCGGCATGATGGGCGGCGGCGGTTCGTTTCTGGGAACCGCGGCGGCGGCCGCCGCCGGCGTGGTCGGCGGATCGCTGCTGCTCGGCAGCATCCGCTCGATGATGGGAGGCAGCCATCACAGCTTCGGCGACACCGCAGGCCTTGGTGACAGATCTCTCGGCGACGGCGCCGTGAGCCAGACCCCATGGAGCGATCAATCCGGCAGCGCACTGGCACGCGACGCCGGGGTCAACGATATCGGTTCATCCGCGGGCCGCGCCGACGACAGTTCGCGTGCAGGATTTTTCGATTCAGCATCGAACGACGATCACGACGACATGGATCTCGATTCGGATGATTTCGGCAGCGACGGCGACAGTGACTACGCCTGACGAATTTCTGCTAGAGCATGATTCAACTGGGTTGAATCATGCTCGTCGTCCATCTTCTGGTTTGAGCATGATCTCCGCGCAAACGCCTCTGGCGTTTGTCGCGAGGGAAAACCGGTTCCCACTTTTCCGGATCATGCTCTAGCGCAACGAAAAACGGCCGCCCCGGACGGGCGGCCGTTTTCTCTTCAAGACCAAAGCCGATCAGATGACACCGATCAGATAACGATGACCCGCGCGCCGACATTGACGCGGCTGTAGAGGTCGATCACATCTTCGTTGCGCATCCGGATGCAGCCCGACGACACGTTGGTACCGATGGTCCAGGGTTCGTTGGAGCCGTGGATCCGGTAGAGCGACGATCCCAGATACATCGCACGGGCACCGAGCGGATTTTGCGGACCGCCTTCCATGTGCCGCGGCAAATCGGGGCGACGCACCAGCATTTCCGGAGGCGGCGTCCAATCCGGCCATTCCTTCTTGGCGGAAATCTGCTTGACGCCCGACCAGGTGAACCCGGGGCGGCCGACGCCGATACCGTAACGCATCGCCTTGCCGTTGCCCTGTACCAGGAACAGGAATTTGTTGGGCGTGTCGACGACGATCGTGCCGGCGCTCTCCTTGCCGTGATAATCGACGAGTTGCTTCTCGAATTTCGGATCAAAGGCAGGATGCGCGGGCTCGCCCGGATTTTCCTGCTGACGCATGGTTTGTTGCGGCTCCCCCGGCAACAGCGGACGCTGCGATTGGAATGATGGCTGCTGTTGATAGCCGGGTTGCTGCCGGTAACGATCGCCTTGAGGCGGCGCATCACCGAACAGAAACTGGATGAAGCCGCCGCCCAGATTGGACTGATCGGCCGAAGCCATCCGCACCGGCGCCGCGGGGCGCTGTGGGGGCTGGTTGGCATAGATCACAACGGGTTCCGGGACCGCCGCAGCGTCAAGCGCGACGGCCTGATGAAGTCCGGCATCCAGAAGAGACGCGCCGGCAAGGAGCGCAAGATACATTTTATGGGACATCGACGTACTCTGTACTGTTTCGTCTTGGGAGCGCCGGAGCGGCGCCTTTGCACATCGCCAGCTAAGATCAAAACCGCATCGGTTTGGTAAACAGAAACGGCGTTTCGATTCACCACGTCGTCAATTGCGCGCGGTTTTGGCCGGTAGCGTTTATTTTCGGTGAACGCGGCGCATGCATGGTTAATCGTTGGTATCGGCGATCAACATCGGCACCCAGAACAATTTCCGGCGTGAACTCCATGTTAAATCGAGTCTGCGTAAAACGTGAGGAGTGAAGGTTCAGGGAAAGTCTCATGCCGGTTCATCGCAGACGTTTTCGTATCGAAGAAGCCATTGTCGGCGACATGCCGATGCCACCGGAATTAGACAGTGGAGAGGTCGGGCCCATGCATCGCGAGATCATGTCCGAGTTGCGCGCCATCCGTGCCCAGATGGGCACCCCCGGCCACAGCGTGGCAGCAGGAACCATCGGCGATTCGTTGTCGCGCGAGGCTGCTGAAGCCCAAGCGCTGCTCGAAACCTATCGCGCCCAGATCGAGCAGTGCGAGAAGCTCAAGGTCGAACTCGATCTCATCTATGATGCGATCAGCCGCACCAAACGCGAAATCGCGGTGCTGCACGGCAACAGTTTCAACGGCGAGGAAATGGCCAAGGTCAACGGCGAACTCGGCGCCGTGGTCGGCGGTACCGAAGAAGCCACCCAGCAGATCCTCGAAGCCGCGGAATCGATCGATAACGCCGCGACCGCTTTGAGCCGGGTAACTTCGCCGGATCAGCAAAAGCTGCTCAGCGAGGAAATCCAGGAACGCGTGGTTTCGATCTTCGAGGCCTGCAATTTCCAGGATCTGACCGGTCAGCGCATCAAGAAGGTGATGACCACGATGAAGTTCATCGAAAATCACATCACCGTCATGATGGATATCTGGGGTGGCGTCGACGCCATCAAGGCGCACGCGCCGGCGATCGTTGATCATCGCGAGGGTGACGCCCGGCTGTTGAACGGTCCGAAGGTTGAGGGCGACGTCGGCCACGCCTCGCAGGACGACATCGACGCGCTGTTCGATTAAGCCTCGATTACTTCAGGTGGCTGGAGCGCAGCGCCCGGCCACCACAAAAACAATACGAAAACGCCGGCCAGAGGCCGGCGTTTTTATTTCAGGATGACGAAATTCCAGTTTAGGCCCGCGGGGCGCAGCGAACGTAGACCATATTGCCGTAACGGGTCGCCGCATCCTTGTCGGTGAAGCGGGTGATCAGGACGCGCCCGTCGAAGGAAACGATTTCGCGGTCCTGTTCGCCACCGGCCGGTCCGGGCGGGCCGATATAGTTCTTGCCGCTCGGGCTGCCCTTGAGGCGCAATTCCTGCGGCGTCGCCTGATCGGCCAGATGCATGATCACGCCGCCGGTGGCGCCGGCCCCGATCACGTAAGGTTGCTTGCACTGTGCCCGGGCCGCGACTTCGGTACGCGCGCGATCGTTGGGATTCTGGAACGACGCCAGGCCCCAGCGGCCGACAATCTCGTCCGAGCGGATGGTCGCCGGCATCTCGGGTGCGGCACTTGGCTCCGGCGCCACCGCAGGCGACGATGAAAAAGACGGCAGACTCATGCTGCTGCAAGCCCCCAGGAATATCGTCAGCGCCGAAGCGATCCCCAGATTGGCAACCGTACGCGCGCTACGTGACCTGACCATGGCTTCCCCCAAGCAATTCCCGGCCGCACCGATCCGCAGCCAAGCGTAAAACTCCTGTCGGAGCAATGATGTCCAGCAAATTACGCCGGCGCTCCGATTTAGTTTCCTCAAGCATCCTATATCTGCCTCACCAAGGGCTTAACCCCATTTGCTTGACAGGATCGGCGTCAAGCCATATTCCCGGGCGTACAATTAGCACTCCGAAAGCGCGATTGCTAAGGGTGCGAGCTGTCCGACCCTTGTCAGCCCCTTGGCGGTGTCGAATACGCCCGTACTCCCATCCACTTTCGATGGCACACCAGACCTGAACCAGACCTGAAAACGAAGCCTTCAAAAGGAACTGTCATGGCTAAAACCCAATTTCGTCCGCTGCATGACCGTGTCGTGGTCAAGCGTATCGACGCCGAGGAAAAGACCAAGGGCGGCATCATCATTCCGGACAGCGCCAAGGAAAAACCCCAGGAGGGCCGGGTGGTCGCGGTCGGCCCCGGCGGGCGCGACGAGGCTGGAAAGCTCGTTCCGATCGATATCAAGGCCGGCGATCGCGTACTGTTCGGCAAATGGTCGGGCACCGAGATCAAGCTCGACGGCGAGGAACTCCTGATCATGAAGGAATCCGACATCATGGGCGTGCTGGCCTAAACGAACCCACACAGCCGCCGCACACCACAGTCGTCATGCCCGGGCAAAAGCGCGAGGCGCGTCTTCGCGCTAGATGACCCGGGCATCCATCCTCTTCGGAAGATTCTAGCGAAGGCCGATGGATTGCCGGGTCAAGCCCGGCAATGAAGGTGAACAGCGCGGCGATCGACCGTATCCAATCCATCAGGAGTGTATTCAAATGGCTGCCAAGGACGTTAAGTTTTCCGGAGACGCACGCGATCGCATGCTGCGCG
The DNA here is from genome assembly GCF_050014615.1 of Bradyrhizobium sp. Classification (GTDB taxonomy): domain Bacteria; phylum Pseudomonadota; class Alphaproteobacteria; order Rhizobiales; family Xanthobacteraceae; genus Bradyrhizobium. Next base: position 38,929 of record NZ_JBEKCZ010000007.1, read on the forward strand.
GCGTCGATATTCTCGCCAACGCCGTCAAGGTGACGCTCGGTCCCAAGGGTCGCAATGTCGTGATCGAAAAGAGCTTCGGCGCGCCACGCATCACCAAGGACGGCGTCACCGTCGCCAAGGAAATCGAGCTTGAGGACAAGTTCGAGAATATGGGCGCACAGATGCTGCGCGAGGTCGCCTCCAAGACCAACGATACCGCCGGCGACGGCACCACCACCGCCACCGTGCTGGCGCAGGCGATCGTGCGGGAAGGCGCCAAATCGGTTGCCGCCGGCATGAACCCGATGGACCTCAAGCGCGGCATCGAGATTGCGGTGACGGCCGTGGTCAAGGACATCCAGAAGCGCGCCAAGCCGGTGGCGTCATCTTCCGAAGTAGCCCAGATCGGCACGATCTCGTCCAACGGCGACGCCGCGATCGGCAAGATGATCGCGCAGGCGATGCAGAAGGTCGGCAACGAAGGCGTCATCACCGTCGAGGAGAACAAGTCGCTGGAGACCGAAGTCGACATCGTCGAGGGCATGAAATTCGACCGCGGTTATCTGTCGCCCTATTTCGTCACCAACGCCGACAAGATGACCGCCGAGCTCGAGGACGTCTACGTGCTGCTGCACGAGAAGAAGCTGTCCGGCCTGCAGTCGATGCTGCCAGTACTGGAGGCCGTGGTACAGTCGGGCAAGCCGCTCCTGATCATCGCCGAAGATGTCGAAGGCGAGGCCCTGGCCACGTTGGTCGTCAACCGCCTGCGTGGCGGGCTGAAGGTCGCCGCCGTCAAGGCGCCCGGCTTCGGCGATCGCCGCAAGGCGATGCTGGAAGACATCGCGATCCTGACCGGCGGTCAGCTGATCTCGGATGAACTCGGCATGAAGCTCGAAAGCGTCACGGTCAACATGCTCGGCCGCGCGCGCAAGGTGGTGATCGACAAGGAAAACACCACGATCGTCAGCGGCGCCGGCAAGAAAAAGGACATCGAAGCCCGCGTCGGCCAGATCAAGGCCCAGATCGAGGAGACCACCTCGGACTACGACCGCGAAAAGCTGCAGGAGCGTCTGGCCAAGCTGGCAGGCGGCGTCGCGATCATTCGCGTCGGCGGCGCGACCGAGGTCGAGGTCAAGGAAAAGAAGGACCGCGTCGAGGACGCCCTCAACGCGACGCGTGCGGCCGTGCAGGAAGGCATCGTGCCGGGCGGCGGCGTGGCGCTGCTGCGCGCCAAGCGGGCCGTCGGCCGCATCAACCATGACAACGCCGATGTGCAGGCCGGCATCAATATCGTGCTGAAAGCGCTGGAAGCGCCGATCCGCCAGATCGCGGAGAACGCCGGTGTGGAAGGCTCGATCGTGGTCGGCAAGATTCTCGAGAACAAGTCCGAGACCTTCGGCTTCGACGCCCAGACCGAAGAATATGTCGACATGGTCGCCAAGGGCATCATCGACCCGGCCAAGGTGGTCCGCACCGCGCTGCAGGACGCCTCTTCCGTCGCCGCCCTGCTGGTGACGACGGAAGCCATGGTCGCCGAAATGCCGAAGGAGCCGGCGCCGGCGGCGCCCGGCGGCGGGCACGGACATGGCGGCGGCATGGGCTTCTAAGGGCCCTTCTCCGCCAGCATGATCGATATCGATCGAAGAAGGCCGCCTCCGGGCGGCCTTCTTTTTGGCGAATTGTGCGGGGGTTTGCTAGTGAAGGCGTCGGCTGCCGATTCTTTCTTGCGAGGATTCCATATGCGCGCGCTTCTGCTCTGCCTGATCGGACTGATGACGGCCTCGACCGGTCTGGCCTACGGCCAGATGAAGCTCTCGCCAAAGGCCGCGCCCGGCGCCAACGAGATTCGCTATTTCACGGCCATCGACGGATTGATGGACGGCAATGCCGACGTCATCCTCAAGGAAACCCGCCAGGGCAAGACCGTCACCGCGGCGACGCTCGATGTCTGCTATCCCGCGGCCAAAGGCTCCGACCGCAAGGACCGCTTTGTCGCCAACCTCGCGATCAATGGTCAGACCTTGACCGGCACCACCCAGAGCCTTGGCGACAAATTGCCGGTTACGGTGAAACTGGTGCGCAAGCCGACCGGCGACAATTTCGAGTTCAAGGGCCAGATCAGCATCGGCCAGACCGTGACCGAGGTAGCCTCGAGCGACAATTCCGACATCAGCGAAAAGGAATTCGAGGAAAACCAGACGACCGATGACGGCATCACCGCGACGCCGAAGGATTTTACGGAAGTGTCGCCGGAATCGGTCGGCGTGCGGATCAAGCTGGACGCGGCGCTGGATTTCCTCAAAGGGCTGAAGGGACAGAACGTCGAGGTTTCCCTCGGCAGCCTTGCGGTCACATGCGACGCGATGCGCGCCGGTGAGCAGACCATCACCCTCAGCGTCGATCCGGATCGCGCCGCGGCCCTGATCGCGAAATCAAAATCATTGCCCGGTGTCGTCGCTGTCGGCTGGACCACCGGCGTGGTGGAGATGGAGCGCACCATCCGTTTTGCGGCCGCCGACTGGCGCGACGGCGACCGGCTTGACCGGGACAAGCTCGCCGCGGCGATCGCCAACGTGCTGGCCGGAACGCTTTCGGCAAAATCGTCGACGGCGGCATGGAGCGCCAACACCGGCAAGCTGAAATTGACGTTCAAGCGGCCGAGCCGGATATTTCCCGCGCTCGAACTCACCGAAACAATTGAGGTGACAGCCCTGGTGGCACCGGACAAGCCGGGCGCGTCCGACCGGTTGATGCTGTGGATCGGCAATCCGGCGATCTCGACGGCGGACGAGACCGCGGGCGCAAAACTCAATCTGGCCGATGAAGCCAGCGGCGACGAGGAAGGCGAGCAAAAGGCCGATAACGGCTCCGTCGAAGCGCTGGCGAAGGAGTTCAAGGGCCAGCGCTGGGACGCGGATAAATCGGCCTGGAAATAATACGATGCCGCTGGTGCTTATTCCGGTGGCCTCGGAATGCACCATCTCCATGCAATCGTGCATTTGACATGCCGCGTCTTAGCGGCAATGAACGGTGCCGGTCCGGACCAGGGCTTTTGGGATCTCAGGGTTAATGGCGCGCTATGATGTTGTGGTGATCGGCGCCGGCCTTGGAGGCTTGACGGCCGGTGCGATCCTCGCGCGCGCGGGACGCAAGGTTGTCGTGATCGAGCGCAGCAACTCGGTAGGCGGCGCGGCGTCGAGCTACAAGTCCGGCGATCTGTTCGTCGAAGGTTCGCTGCACGAGACCAGCGATCCGCACGACCCTCGCGATCCGAAACACAGCGTGCTGGCGCGGGCGGGCGTCATCGACGCGGTCAAATGGATTCCGGCCGGCGCATTTTACGAAGCCCGCGGCGGCCCGCTCGGTCAGCCGTTCGTGATGCCCGACAATTTCGATGCGGCGCGGCGTGCGTTGACGACGCGCTTCCCGGAGGCCCAGACCGGGATCCATCAATTGCTGGGAGAAATGGAACGCATTGCATCCGCCCTGGGTACACTCTCGCAAGGCCGCGACGCTTTCAAAAAGCCCCGCGAGGCCCTGGTCGCACTGTTGAAATTCGCTCCCGCACTTGCCGACTGGCGCTTGTCGCTGTCGCAAAAGCTTTCCAAAGTTTTCGGCGACAACGAAGCCGTCAAATGCGCGCTGGCGGCCAATCTTTCTTATTATCACGACGACCCCGCGACGCTGTGGTGGATTTTCTTTGCGATGGCGCAGGGAAGCTATCTGTTGAGCGGCGGCCGTTACGTGCAGGGCGGGTCGCAACGGCTCTCGAGTGCGCTCGCCCGCGCGATCAGGAACTCGGGCGGCGAAGTCATGGTACGCCGCGTTGCGAGCCACATTGCGCTCGACCCGCAGGGACGCGCCGGCATTGTCACCCACACCGCCCGCGACGGCAGCGATCCGCAGATCGTCGAGGGCCTTCGGATCATCGCCAATGCGGCGCCGGCGGCCCTTGCGCCGCTGATGCCGGCGGCGGCGGCAGAGAAACTGACGCAGGATTACGCAAGGCGGACCCCGTCGATTTCGCTGTTCGCGCTCACACTCGGCCTGTCGAAACCGCCGCGCGAATTCGGAGTATCGGCCTATTCGACGCAGTTGCTGCCGCGCGAGATGAAGCGGCTATCGGATTATGCGCAAGGAGCCGCGCTGATGGCGGACGAACCCGATGGGCGAATGCCGCCGCTGTCGGTCGTCGATTACGCCGCGATCGATTCCGGAGTTCCGGCTCCGCCCCATGTATTGTTGATCTGCGGGCCCGACCTGGTGTCGAACTGGGACGGTTCAGACACCGACGCCTATCGCCGCAAGCGCGGACGATGGCAGGACGCCATCGTCAGCTATCTGTCCTCGTTTTATCCCGGGCTGGCGCAAGGCGTGGTCGCGTCGTCATTCAATACCGCGCTGTCGGTCCGGCAATATCTCAACGCGCCCGGCGGCGCCGTCTATGGGTTCGCCCCGACGCCGCCACGCCCGTTCTGGCGCAGCCCGGCTGGTTCGCCGCGAACCGCGGTGCCGGGGCTTTATCTGGCATCGGCCTATGCCGGTTTTGGCGGCTACACCGGCGTGGTGCAAGCCGCCGGCACCTGCGCCGACATGATCTTGCGCGAGGGGTAGCGCGTTCAATTGGTATTGATCCGGAAGCGCAGCGGCCTGGTTCCGATGAATGAAACCAGATCGCCCTGCCGCTTCCAGGTCGCGGCCTCGCCCAGGGCTGCGACCAGGTCATCGTCCGCCTGCGCCCGCGCCGACGGGCAGGAACGGTCCTGCAACGGGCCGGGGACGAAGATCACGGTATTGCCCGCGACCGAAAACTGGCCCTTGCCGCCCTTGCACCACAACTCGAGCGTCGCCTCGCCATTGTCACCGATCTCCAGCGTCGGAAGCCGCTTCGATCCGGGCTGAGGGGCCGTCTCCAACGTCATCTCGAATCCGAACGGAAAACCTTCATCGGCGTGAGCCGATACGGGTTTGAAGGCCACCACGGCCAGAACCAATGCGGGCAGGACCGCAACCTGTCTCAGAAAAACTGTCGCTGAAAGCATTCAACCCTCTAACTATCCGGGCATTCACAGCCGGGCTGTTTAATCGGCCAGCACGACAATGACCAGATCGACCGCGTTAAAAATGCGGCCGGCAAACAAATCCCCGCAGGCCACCGGCCGCGGGGATTTTTATCGATAGGCCGAACCGGCGTTTACTTCAGGACCATCGCCGTGAACGGATAGACATAGGCCTGCAGCATGACGAAGAGGCCGACCAGGCACGCCAGCGCGATCGAGTGTTTGAACACGAAGCGCAGAATCGTGCCTTCATGTCCGTACCAGTTGGTGGCGGTGGAGGCGACCACGATCGACTGCGCGTCGATCATCTTGCCCATGACGCCGCCGGACGAGTTCGCCGCCCCCATCAGGACCGATGAGAGGCCGAGCTGCTCCGAGGTAATCTTCTGCAGATTGCCGAACAGAATGTTCGACGCTGTATCCGATCCTGTCAGCGCCACGCCCAACCAGCCGAGCAGTGTGCCGAAGAAGGGATACAGCACGCCAGTCGCCGCAAACGCGAGGCCCAGCGTCGCATCGACGCCGGAGAGACGTGTCAGCGTACCGATCGCGAGCATCGCCGAGATCGTGATCAGCGAAATCGCGCACAGCTTGATGGTCCGGCCATACTCCGCGATCATCTTCGCCGGCGACAACCCCATCAGAAAGCTGGAAATGATCGCCGCCAGCAGCATGCCCGTTCCGGTGAACGACAGGTAGGTGAAGCCGAACACCGCACCTTCCGGCGTTGGCTTCGCCGCCACCGGCGGCACCTTGTTGATCATATTGTGCAGATCGGGAACCGGATAATTCCAGGTGAAGATCGAATTCGCCCAGGTCTTGAACGCGCCATTGCCCCAGACCAGCATCACGATGCAGACGATGATCCATGGCAGCAGCGAACTCCAGAGCTGCGCCTGGGTCAGCGGTGTCTGGTCCAGCGGCTTGACCGGCGTCATGGTCGCGGCCGACTCGTCCCTGCCGCGCAGCACCGGCGACAGCCACAGTTGCTTCGGTTGCCATACTTTCAGGAACAGGATGAGGCCGCCCATCGAAATCAGCGAGGCGCCGATATCGACGATCCAGGGATTGATATAGTTGGAGATCACGAACTGCGGAACCGCAAACGTCACGCCGGTGACCAGGATGGCGGGCCAGATCTCTTTCATGCCCTTCCAGCCGGCGAAGGCCCATACCACCCAGAACGGCACTAGCAGCGAGAAGATCGGCAACTGGCGCCCGACCATCGCGCCCAGAATGTAGGGATCGAGACCGGTCACGGAAGCGAGACCCTGGATCGGCGTACCCAGCGCGCCGAAGGCGACCGGCGCCGTGTTGGCGATCAGCGACAGGCCGGATGCGGCGAGCGGCGAGAAGCCGAGACCGATCAATACCGCACCCGTCACGGCGACCGGCGTTCCGAAGCCCGACGCGCCTTCAAAAAAGGCGCCGAATGAAAACGCGATCAGCAGCAATTGCAGCCGCCGGTCCTCGGTCACACCGCCGATGGCACGCTGCAGCAGCTCGAAGCGCCCGGTTGCGACCGTGATGCGGTAGAGGAAAATGACGTTCAGCACGATCCAGCCGATCGGGAAGAACCCGGCTACCACACCCAGCAGCGACGCGCGGACCGACATGCCTGCGGGCATCGTGAACACGAAAATGGCGATGATGTTGGCAATGATCAGCGCGGCGATGGCGGCGATGTGCGCCTTGACCTTGCCGCTGGCGATCAAAACCAGCAGCGTGACAACGGGTATCGCCGCGGCGATGGTCGAAAGCGCGGCATTTCCGAACGGATTATAGACCTGATTCCACATTACAATTCCTCCCCCACGCGCTTATTCAGCGTCCCGACCGGCATGGATGGTCTGGTACGCTCGGCGCGATTGCGGGGTGTCTTTAGCAAAGCGCGAAATCGAAAGCGAATTGGGCAATGCCAATCCGCTCACAAACGCGCGAAGTGATGGCCCCCGCCCCTCGCCATTGTGACCATGCTAGGATTGACTATGAGGCTTGGACAAGCCAACGCAGACCCTGACAGTTACGACTTTAGTCTACAGACCTTCTAGTCTAGAGACCTCGATTCTTCCGCTTTACCCATCCTCCCGGAGAACTTGATCTGTGAACAACATCCGCTCGACGCTCGCGACCGTATGGCGGATCGCTGCCCCCTATTTCCGTTCCGAGGACAAGTTTGCAGGCCGCCTGCTGCTCGCGGCGGTGATCGCGATCGAACTTGCGCTGGTTCTGATCAACGTTCTGCTCAACCAGTGGAACAATCGCTTCTATAATGCGCTGCAGGAGAAGAACTGGGACGGATTCGTCACCGAAATCGGCTTCTTCTGCATTCTGGCGACGTTCTACATCGCGCTTTCGGTCTATCAGCTGTATCTCAATCAATGGCTGCAGATCCGCTGGCGCAGCTGGATGACCAGCCTCTATCTCGGTCAATGGCTGCACGACGCCAACCATTATCGCATGCAGCTAAAGGGCGATGGCGCCGACAATCCGGACCAGCGCATCACCGACGACGTCAAACTGTTCGTCGACCAGACGCTGAATATCACCGTCGGCCTTTTGAGCGCCGTGGTGACGCTGGCGTCCTTTGTCGTGATCCTGTGGGGCCTGTCGGCGGACTCCCCGCTGCACATTTTCGGCCACGAATTCGCGATCCCCGGTTATCTGGTTTGGGGCGCCTTGATCTATGCCATCTTCGGTACCGTGCTGACGCAGTGGATCGGCTCCCCGCTGGTTAATCTCAATTTCCAGCAGCAGCGCTATGAGGCCGATTTCCGCTTCAACCTCGTTCGGGTGCGCGAAAACTCCGAACAGATCGCGCTGTTGCAGGGCGAAAGCGCCGAACGGGGCCGGCTTTCGGAACGCTTCGGGCGCGTCGTCGACAACTGGTACGCCATCATGCAGCGGACCAAGCGGGTGACGGCGTTTACCTCCAGCTATTCGCAAGCCGCGGTGGTGTTTCCCTACATTCTGGTGGCGCCGGCCTATTTTGCCGACAAGATCCAGCTCGGCGGCATGATGCAGACCGCCTCCGCCTTCTCCAGCGTGCAGGGATCGCTGTCGTTTTTTGTGACCGCCTACCGGACGCTGGCGGAATGGCGCTCGGTGATCGCGCGTCTCGACGGGTTCGAGACCGCGATCGACGACGCCGCGACGCTGAAAACCCAGGCGTCGTCGATCGATGTCGTGTCGTCGACCGGCAGCCATAATATCGATCTGGAGCAGTTGCTGGTCCGCTTGCCGAACGGAGCGCCGCTGGTCTCGGCTGACGGCTTCAGCCTGCGCGGCAATGAACGCACCCTGGTCAGCGGCCCGTCCGGTTCCGGCAAGTCGACCTTGTTCCGCGCCATTGCCGGTATCTGGCCGTTCGGGACCGGCTCGATTGCGATCCCGGCCAACGCCTCGCTGATGATGCTGCCGCAGCGGCCGTATTTTCCGGTCGGCTCGCTGAAGGCTGCGATCGTCTATCCGGCGGAAGCCGGCGCCTACAATTCGAACCTGGTCGAGGATGTTCTGACCTCGGTGGGCCTGCCTCAACTGGCGTCGCGGCTGGAGGAGGAGGCGCACTGGAATCGCATGCTCTCGCTCGGCGAACAACAGCGTCTCGGGCTCGCCCGCGCGCTGCTGCATGCGCCGCAATATCTGTTCCTGGATGAAGCGACCGCGTCGCTCGATGAAGCGTCCGAGGCCATGCTCTACCGTCTTCTCGAGCAGAAATTGCCGGCCACTACCGTGGTCTCGATCGGTCACCGCAGCACGCTGGAGGCCTTCCATCAGCGCCATGTCGTGCTGGCCCGCAACGGCGATCGATGCACGCTGCAGGACCAGGGCGACGGCGGCAAACCGTCATAGCGCAAGGCTGTAAGCCATGTTTGACGCGTTTTCCCGAGGCGAACCGTTACCAGCTCGAATCGGGTCCGGGGCGAGGCCTTGGCCTGAAAAAAGAGCGGCAGATTGCGCTGCCGGCCTTTCTACAGTCTCGGGAGAATAATTACTTCAGGTTGGCCATCGCGGTCAGGTCCGCCGAGAGCTTGACGATGCCGACCGGGCCACACCAGTTGGACCCGAATCCGTTGGGATTTATCGCCGTCACGTTACCGGGGATATTCGCGTTGTAAGCGCTCGTGAGCGCGGCGCAATCGCCCTTATGCAGGTCCGTATCGGAGTAGCGCAGATCGAGCGTGAACACCTTGTAGGTGAAGCCGATGCCGATGTTCCAGGTATCGTAACTCGGATAGGGGATTCCGACCGGTGCCGCCGTAACGCGATAAAATGAATCGGTGGTTCCGAGCCACTGGCGGCCAACTTCGGCCGACAGATAAGCTCCGACACCGCTGGTTCCAAACCACGCCGCCGGTGCCGTCGCCCTGGCGATGACGGAGGCGTAATCACCCCACGCGCCTGAATTCAGGTAATTCGGCGAGTAGTATTCGTTGGCGGCCAGCGCGAAACTGTCGTTGATCGTCCAGGTGCCTTTGCCGAAGACTTCAAAAAAGCTGACGTCTTTCTTCATCTGGGTGAAATCGGGACCCAGGGCCAACGGCGACCCGGCTGGGCACACGGCAACACCACCCGGCAAGCCTTCCTGACACTGCCCGCCCGGATAGAGGTAACCCCAGACACCGAAATCGAAGGCGAAAGCACCGAAGGTCGGCCGGATACCGCCATAGACGTCGACCTCGGCGGCAGCGCGGTTCGCAAACGAGATGCTCTCGCCGGAGGTGCCGATATACAGCTGCAGGTCCTTGCTCACATTGTAGCGCGGCTCGAAATAGGCCGCGACCGAAGGCTGGTGATTGGACTGGGTGACGCCGCGGAAGACGTAGTCGCTCATGGCGGCGCTGCCGAACGCGATATCCCAGGGATCGAACGGCGCCGGCGCTTTAACAGCCTTCAGAGGCATATCCGCCGCGAAGGCCGCCCCCGTCATCGCAAGCACCGCTGCGACCAACACCATTCTCTTCATGACGCCCCCACCAGATTTTTTGTTCATTCCGGATTCGGGGGTCCTCGAGGACTGCGCGATGACCGGCGGCAACGAAAGTCGTTAACCGGACAGCAATCTGGTATGAGCCGCCCATAGCAGAAAGCAAAAAACTTAATCATTTGCATATTTTTTAATCGTATTTGGAATTGCGCCAAATGTTGTTGACCGGTGTGGCATTCGGACAACAACTTTTACGGAACCCAGCGCCGGTTAGACAACTTTGGGGGCGATCCGATCGGGTATCGGGTTCGCGCAGGACCAGGCGGCCCAACCGCGGATGCCCCGGCCCCGAATCAGCAATCTTCGCGACCCTCGATTCGCCGACCCCAAAACCAAAAGGCCGCAGCGACTGGCGCTGCGGCCTTCAAGGTAACCCGGATTAAGCCGGGCGCCCCGAGCTAGCTATGGTCATCGCCGCCGGAGGAGGACGGGCTCGCCGAATGCTCCCATGACGGCGCGGGGCTCGGTGCCGGAGCGGGAGCAGCCCAACTCGGCTCCGGTGCCGGAGCCGGCTTCGGTGCCGCCGCCGGCTTCGGTGCCGTTGTTTTAGGTGCAGCCTTCTTTTTCGCAGGAGCCTTCTTGGCGCTGGCCTTCTTGGCAGATTTTTTCGGCGCTGCCGCTTTCGCCTTTTTGGCGGATTTTTTCGCGGACTTCTTCGCGGATTTCTTGGCTTTCTTCGCCGACTTCTTGGCGGACTTCTTTGAAGATTTCTTCGCGGACTTCTTCTTCGCCGTCACCAGCTTTTTGCTCTTTTTAGCCTTCTTGCCTTTTTTCTTTTTGCCTTTAGCCATCGTGATCCTCCTGTTGCCGCCGATCAATGTCTATCGGGCTTTTCAAGTCGTCCGCCTCACAAGGCGGGGCCAATTGATCAGTTCAATCCTGGCCGGGGACCGCCCGTCGCCCAATCGAGAAGCTCAACTGTGTGCACCACGGGAACTGACGTGCCGCCGGCAATCTGCACCATGCATCCGATATTGCCCGCAGCAATCATGTCCGGCTTGACCATCGCAATATTGGCGACCTTTCGATCGCGCAATCTGTTCGCAATGTCAGGCTGGAGAATGTTGTACGTTCCCGCCGAACCGCAACACAAATGGCTCTCGGGTACATCTTTCACCACGAATCCGTTCTTGGAAAGCAATTCTTTCGGAAGCAGCGTGATTTTCTGTCCGTGCTGCAGTGAACAGGCCGAGTGATAGGCGATCACGAGTTCGCCGGGCTGCTGCGTCTTCTGCAACGGGATGTTGGCGACATACTCGGTAATATCCTTTGCCAGCGCCGATATCTTCGCCGCCGCCGCGGCGAAATCGCGGTCCTCGCGCAGCATGTATCCGTAGTCCTTGATCACCGTCCCGCAACCCGACGTCGTCACCAGGATGGCGTCGAGGCCGCCCTCGCCGGCCTCCTTGAGCCAGACCGCGATATTGGCGCGCGCGCGCGCCAGCGCGGCGTCGTCGCGTCCGAGGTGATGGGCCAGCGCGCCGCAGCATCCTTCGTCCTTCACCAGCACGACCTCGACGCCGTGACGCGTCAGAAGGTTGATGGCGGCCTGATTGATGCGCGGGGCCAGCACCTGCTGGGCGCAGCCCTGCAGCAGCGCGACCCGGCCGCGTCTTTCCCCGGCAGCGGCAAAAACGCTCCCGCCCGAGGGGCCCGGCGCCGGCAAGCGGCCGGGCGCCAGCGCCAGCATCGCCTTGATTCGGCTTAATAAAGTCGGCGTAGCCGATCCCGCTTTGGGGGTCGGCAGCAGGGCCGCCAGCGGCCGGCCGAACCGCCCCAGGATCATGCCCAGGCGAAACAGTTGCGGCCGCGGCAGCAGGAAGGCGAGCGCCGCCCGCAGCAGCCGTTCGGTCAGCGGCCTTCGATAGTCCCTTTCGATCCTTGCCCGTCCCTGATCGACCAGATGCATGTAGTTCACGCCCGACGGACA
>NZ_JBEKCZ010000008.1:0-50523 GCF_050014615.1 Bradyrhizobium sp.
CATAGCGCCCGCTGCCCTGCCGGTGCTCAACCTCCCGCGACTTCGTGCCTTGGCGCTTTTCGGCCGCCGGCCGCCTCAGCGCGTGGATAGACCTGCATCCCGGCAGCCGAAAACCTCGACAGAAGCGGGTAGGCCAAGTCTCTTCACAGCTTGTTACGGGGGCCTTAGGCGCCGGGCGGACACAGTCCCTAGGCCGGCGATGTTGGCCTCGAAAGGCTCTCGCATTCACCGCCAGCCTAGGGCTCCCAGAGAGCACGACGTCGCCGGCGCGCAGCGGCCGTTTGCGACGCACCGCTGGCTGGTTGTCAGGCGAACAGCGGTGTGCCGCTGGGTATCGATGGCTCGGGTTGATCTCGCGGGATCGCGGAGAGGTTCGGCAGGTCGAGAACGGCACGGATCGCTGCGCTCAGCTTTTCCTCAGCATCGTCGACGTCGGACGCCGCTTCCTTGTCGCGCCAAGCAATCACTCCGTCCGGCCGCACAAGCAGCGCTCCGGATTCGTCGATTTCGCGGATGCGCTGCCACTCGCAGTACAGGTCCTGCACTTCTAGCGAACCCGTCACGACGATCCGCAGGAAGGGAAGATCGAGGCGGCGCACCGCGTCCTTCCATGCGTCGCCGGCGAGACCGGTCACAACGGTCAGGAGACCCTTTCCGGTCACGTCCAGCGTAGACATGCGAATACCGTCCGAACCGACGAGCCATGCGTGCGGGATCTTGGCCCCCGGTCGCGTCGTCGGCTGATTGTAGAGGTCGCGGTCCCGCCGCCATATTTCGGGCTCGACCTCCTTGTCCGGAATAACGGCCGAAGATTCGTACCGCTGGTTCATCTCGACGCCTTGGGCATTGAATTCCGTCTGCTTGAGGTCGAGGGCTACCTGAGCAGCCTTGCGGGCGGCGACGCCCTCTGGACCAGGATCGCGGAACCGCGCAATTCCGGCAGCTACTGGATTTTCAGCCCCCTGGATCCGAAAACAGGCCTTCAGCAGAGCATAGTCGAGCCGCGACTGGTTGGCCCGCAGTACGACCTGTCTTCCGACGGGCGCCCTCTCCAGCGAATAGCTCTCCAGAAGCTTTGGGCCGGCCCATCCCTTGACCGCGTAGGCGAGTTTCCAACCGAGATTGTGACCGTCCTGCACGCAGGTGTTGTTGCCCAAACCGCTCGACGGAGGATGCCGGTGGACGGCGTCGCCGCCACAGAACACGCGCCCTTTGGAATACTGCGTCGCGTACGCTTGATTGATGTACCAGATCGACGTCCTTACGATATCGAGGTCGATCGCTGGATCTCCGATCAGCACCCGGATTTTTTGACGGACACTGTCTGCGGAGAGATCCGGTTCCCCCTTGTTGATGTCGAAACCCCAACCGGCGATCCATTGCGTCCACGGCCGCACAGCGCGGAGAAGCCCCATACCGATCTCGCCGAAGCTCGCGTCCGGCGTGACGATCCAGTTCAGGATGCTGGGACGATGTTTGCTGTACCTGGAGAGATCGGCGTTGAAGATCGTGTAGACCGTGCCCGCGCGCGCCGTACGTCCTTCGATGGGCAGATCGAGATGCTCCACCACCGACGACCTCGCGCCGTCGGCGCCGACCATGTACCGCGCCCGAACCGTGTACTCCCGTCCATCCAACCGGTCGCGCAGTGTAGCGAGAACGCCGCGGGAATCCTGCTCATGCCTGATGTATTCGGTGTTGAACGCGAACGTTGCACCCTTCTCCGCTGCCTTCTGAAACAGGATGGGTTCGAGCAACGGCTGGATGATGTCCACCATGCCGCACGGGCTTGCTCGAAGGTAGTCCCCCCGCCGGTCGTCTCCGGTTCCCCAAGTCCGCATGCGGATGAGCTCGGGACCGGCAAGACTGGTCGTGAACGTCGTGTCGCCCATCAGCTCCCACGGGCTCGCGTATCGCGCAACGTCCTCCGAGATTCCAAGATCGCGGAAGACCTCGTTGGCACGTTGGTTGGTGATGTGCGCGCGCGGGCTATCGGCCATCCAGTTGCCGCGCGACACGATGTGACAGCCCACGCCGCAATTCGCCAGCGCGAGAGCCGTGGTCGAACCGGTCGGGCCGGCCCCAATGATCAGCACGTCTGTTTCGTATGCCATGTCGACCTCCGCGGTTGCTCTTCGCATTCGCTCGGGAAAATCTCTAGTGAGAGATGTCCGTTTGCCTTGCGGCCATCATGGCCATGCCGGTGATCCAACCGGGAATCGCTTCGTAGAATTCCTGCTCCATGGTGAACTGTCCGCCCGCTGAGAACGCGGCGAAGGCGGCGACCCAAGCGAGGACCTCGTTGGCGCCCCGACCGGCCGCCGCGCGCACTTTATGGGTATCGAGCGCGTCCGCCCGCCAGATTTGGCCGCTACGCAGGATCTCCATGACCTCTTCGTCCCATTCCGGGTTGAGTGGCATGCAGGGTCCATTGCCTGCTTCAGCGAGAATAGCCGCCTCGAACACACGTTTCTCGCGCGCCTCCTTGGCTTCCGGGGACGGATTACGTCCGTTGATCAGGCGCTCACGGATCTCGGGCGCGGCGTCCTTCATTGATGGCAGCGGCGGATCGTGCGACAGGCCACCCGATGCGGCTAACAACACCCGTTTGCCTGAACGCATCGCGAACCGGCCGACGGATTCGCCAAGCTGCCGGGCCCGGCGGTACGTCGGAACGGGAGGTGCGGCGGCATTCACGAAGATCGGCAGAATCGGGATGGATTTGAAATCGCCCAGCACCGCTTCCCACATCTGGACGAAACCGTGATCGACCGGCATGCGGTACGACACCGCGACGTCGAAGTCCTCAGCGCGTACATGGTCCACAAGATCGAGAGCCGTCTGTTCCGGCACGTCCAGCGGACCCGTCCCCCCTCCCCAGTCGCCGAGGGATACCGCGCCCGCACCGATGCAGAACGATGGCATCAGATCGTAGAAGAAACCGTTGAAGTGATCGGGTGCGAACTGGATGACGTAATCGGGCGCAAACTCCTTCACGAAGCCTCCAAGCCGCTCGAACGCCGTTCGAACGCGTTGCTCGGTTTCATTGCTGGCGGGTCCCCGATACATAAGGGGCGTATGGGAAGCGCAGACGATGGCGACTGACATGATTGGATTCCTTCAAACGCCGAATGAGGATGGTTACAGATTGCTCGCCGCTACTTTTTCACAAGCGGACACTGGCTCTCGGCAAGGGGACGATTGACGGACTCTCCCGGCAAAGTCTGCACGACGTTGTAGAGATCCCAGTCGCCCTTGTTCTCTCCGGGCTTCTTGACCTGAAGCAGATACATGTCGTGGATCATCTTGCGGTCGGCGCGTATGTAGCCGTCGCTCGCGAAGAAGTCGTGGACCCGCTCTTTTTCCATCTGCCTCATGACCGTCGGCGCATCGTCCGTGCCCGTCGCCTTAACGGCCTTGAGATAGTGCGCGACCGACGAATAGACGCCGGCATGGAAGCTGGTCGGCATGATCTTGGCTTTGGTATAAAAGCGCTCCGCCCAGGCGCGCGTCTCCGGCGTACGATCCCAGTAGAAGGGAGACACCTCGTAAGCGTCGTGCGCGATCTTCAATCCGACCGCGTGCATATCGGTCAGTACGGACTGCAACGGAACAACCTTGGCCTTCGCGCTCAGGCCGAACTCATCGGCCTGTTTTAACGCAGTCACCGTATCGCCGCTCGAAGCCGCGATCGCGATGACGTTGGCTCCGGCATTGGATGCGGTGAGCAGGAACGATGCGAAGTCGGATGTATTTGGCGGAAACACCGAGTTGCCCACCACCTGCCCGCCGTTGAGCTTTAACTGCTCCAACGTATCCCTCGTTAAGGCGTGACCGTAAGCTTGATCGACCGTCAGGAAGTACCACTTCGTGCCACCAGCCTCGGTCACGGCCTTCGCCGCGCCTTTCGCCAGGTTGTAGGTGTCGACCGTCCACTGGACCGTCAGCGGCGAGCAAGCCTTGCCGTTGAAATCCGACGAGGTCGAGCCCGATAGCAACATAATTTTGTTCTTCTGTGCCGCCAAATTTTGCACGGCAAAACCGATTGGCGACCCCTGCATGTCGCTGATCGCGTCGACACCTTCAACGTCGAACCAACGTGCCGCAATTTGCGATCCAATATCGGGCTTGCCCTGGTGGTCGGCCGAGATCACCTCGACGTTGAGGCCGGCTCCGAAATCCTCGGCGGCCATCTCGGCGGCGATTACAGAGCCCTTGCCGTTCGCCAGGGCCGTGGGACCGGCGATGTCGGTCAGCACGCCGATTTTCACCTTGCCGCCGCTCAAATTTGGCGTCCCGCCGGCGGTCTGCGCCACCGCAGATGCCACCGAGACTGCCAGCGCCAAGCATACGGCCGCACATGAATGAACGCGTGAATGAACCATCATTTCCTCCCCCATCGCCGCCCTTTTTGGACGTGCAGCTTATGGATTGCCGTCTATCGGACTTGGATTCCACAGGAGTCTGTGAAATGTTCACTCTGCGAACACTTCCCGGACAAGCCATGCACCGTAATGTTAGGGCGCTTTCTCGTGGGTTGGTACTGATCGGCGAACTCAATGCCAGCGGGCCGTCGAACGTCGTGCAGCTCGCAAGGAGGACCGGTCTCAACCGGACAACTTGCTATCGCCTGCTCGATACCTTGCGGGTAGCCGGCTACGTGACGTTCGACGAAACCAACGCACTTTTCGGTCTCACCCCGCAAGTGCGCACGTTGAGTGAGGGCGTTTCCTCGCGCGACCTGTCAAGCCAGGCCGCGCTCCCGGCGATGTTCAGCCTGCTCGACGAGGTATCATGGCCGAGCGATTTCGGAGTCTTCGAACTGGGCTCGATGCTGATCCGAGAGAGCACCCACCCCTTCAGCCCATTCTCGGTCCATCGGTCGATGGTGGGGCGCCGCCGATCGCTGGTAAGGAGCGCGCTGGGACGAGCGGCGCTCGCCGCGTCGTCGCCCGCACTGCGTCGTGAGATGCTCGAGATGACGGCGTCTCTTGTCGATGAAGATTCTGCCCTCGCAAAGGATCGCCACTTCATCGAGGATATCGTGTCCCAGACCAAAAAAGACGGTTACGCTTCCTCTGTTGGCGGGTCGGAGGCAGGCATCAGTGCCATTGCGCTGCCAATCCGAGGCGCGGGCCCTGTGCTCGGTAGTTTGAATCTGATTTTCTTCTCAACATCGATGACGCCCGAGTTGGCAGCACGCAGGTACCTGGCAGACATGAAGCAGGCGGTACAGGAGATTGAACGCCGGTGGTCTGCGGCGAACACGGCGCGCGGAAAAATCGCCTGATCGGTCCTGATCGGGTCTAAATATCGCTCGTTCCCGCCGGCATAAGAGAACTAGACCAACGAAAGGTAGCGAGCTTGGAAAAAGCCGAAAAACCTAAGATCATTTTGGCCGGGGGCGGCATAGGTGGGTTGACGGCAGCGCTTTCCCTTATTAAGCGCGGCTTCGAGGTCGAGATATACGAACAGGCGCCGATACTCCGGGAGGTCGGCGCCGGCGTGCAAATCAGCGCTAACGGAATGCTCGTCTTCCGGGAACTCGGCCTATCCGCCCGCATCATGGAAGAGGCGGCGCATCCGGAGCGTCGCGAGATCCGGATGTGGAACACCGGCCAGGCGTGGACCGCCTTCGATCTCGGCACCGTATCGGTTCAAACTTACGGGCATCCCTACGTCACGATGTATCGGCCGGACCTGCTGGACATACTGTCCGATGCGGTTACGACAACAGCGCCTGGCGCACTCCGGCTGGGACATCGCGCCGTGGGTTTCGAGGTCGTCGGCGAGCGCGTTGTCCTTCGGTTCAATGATGGCAGCACCGCGGAAGGCGACGGGCTGATCGGCGCGGACGGGATTCATTCCGTGATCCGCGCCGGACTGCATGGGTCGGACAACGCGGAATTTTCGGGTCTCGTCGCATGGCGCGGCGTCATCCCGATGGAGGTCCTCCCGTCTCGTCTCGCTCGTTTGGTCTCGTCGAACTGGGTCGGGCCCGGCCGCCACGTCGTGCAGTAGACGACATTTGCTCGGGCGCCAATGTTCGGCATCGAGCAACAATCGTCCAAAAGAAGACAGGTCGACCAGTTCAATTCGAGATCACGGAGCAGTCGGGGAGTTCCGTCGAAGCCTGGCTACCAATGCTCCGCGCCACCGGTTCCCGATATCTCTTCCCAAGTCGACTTCATGCAGGTCCTCACATATCCACCCGCCAATATGCTCGGCTGTTGCATCGCTGGGTTGAAAGCATTGGCTTGGAGTCGGCCTTTTACGGCACGCACTCGATGCGGCGCACGAAGGCCGCCCAGATTTATCGCAAGACCGGCAACCTGCTCGCAGTGCAACTCCTCCTCGGCCATACGAAGCTGGAGAGCACCGTCCGATATCTCGGGATTGAGGTAGATGACGCTCTAAATATCGCCGAGCAGATCGAGCTCTAACCGTCGACCACCGGCATCGCGTCGGAGGTCCCTTACGCGCTAGAAGTGGTCAGTAGAAGGCAGCCACTTGGCTAAGGTTGGCACTGCATTGTCGCAGCGACACGGAGGTTAATTGGCGCGGCGAATCTCTATGTTCGCTTTCTTCCTCGCGTGCGAAGGAACGCCCGTCGACAGTCCTTATCTGCCGGCATGCTGTCAGGGTATCCCGCAACGAGTCAGGCAGCGCCCCGACCCCGCGCAATGGCGAGAGGACGAATTTATGAGCTTCCGCGAGGCCGCGTCGCTGTTCTGGCCCGACGGCCCGATCAAACCTGCTTCTCTGCGAACGGCGCAAAGGGACGGTCAGTTGGCTGTCGCACGCATCGCGGGCAAAGTCCTCACGACCCGTAGCGCAATCGAAGCGATGGTCAAGGAGGCCCTTCGCGCATCTCCCGGCGTTCGTCGTGCCAAGGCCGCACCGCGGCTTACACGGCCCTCGGGCCGGTCGGAAATCCGCGCGCAGATCGAGGCGCTGGTGGCACCGAACGCAGCCGATCTCACCCCGAAACGGAAATGAGCGCATGGCGGTCGCCCGCGGTCGGTCAGAGGCCCGCGATGCAGATGCTTGACGCGTCCGCGGACGCGGTGATCCGTCGGAAGGACGACGGATCGCTTCGCCGTTCTCTCGATCTCGACAGCCTGGACGAGGTGTTTTGGCGCATCGACGGATTTCGCAGGGGCACGAGTTCTCCGGTACAAACGAACAATACGATTTCTGACAGCGCTCAGCGCCGCCTGCGACCGCAGCGGGCACTTTGTCATCTAACCTAAATCAGGTCGATCTGATCGTGAATCGCTTTCTTCACCAGTTCAAGGCGTTCCTCCCGCAAGTCCGGCCAACCCAAGACGCGTACCGCGACATGGCTTCCGGTATCGAATGCTGCAAGACTTGAGATCAGCAGAAGCGCGCGAAGACGCCCCTCTTGCGTGGTCGCCTGCTGACCGAGAACGCGACTGATCAGGGCAGCAGACAGCTCCACCCCCGGTTTCCAGAGTTGCGAGTACAGAATCTCGAAAGCAGGACCGGGATTGGCCATCTCGCGCTGTACGAACAGCCTCCAGAGGCGTGTTTCGCTGGTGCCCAGCAGAAACTCCGCCAACGCCGCGAATACCAGCTTGATATGCTTGCGCGCGCTTGCGGCATCCATTTGCGAAGCCAGGGCCGCATGCGCTGTGTTGGCAACCGGCAGCATCAACCGGCCATAGCGGGCCGCAATCTCGTGGGCACAAGCCAGATACAGGCCTTCCTTGCCACCGAAATAGTACTTGAGGGCCGGCAGGTTGACGCCTGCATCGTCGGCGATCTGCCGGGTCGTTGCGCCCTTGAATCCCTCATTACCGAATGTCTTCAGCGCGACTTCGAGAATCCGAGTCCGGGTTTCTTTGCCCTTTTGATAGCCGTCGACCGCCGCCTTCGGCACGCGCGGAAGCTTTTTCGATCGAACTTTTAAAGCGCGCTTCGCGGAGCGGGGACGGGTTCGCTGCGGCATTTTGGGTCTCGTCAAGCGTCGAAACCGAGCATTTTCGGCTCAACGTTCCCGAAAACATATCGCGCGGCCTCATTTACCTCCGTCTATTACAGGATTCGAACGAGCCCAACAGCCAAAAGCTGTTCACCGCAGCCAGCAGATGCACGTTGCGTGAAACGCCTTCTGCATCAAATCGATCCTACTTTAATCAGATCTTCGCCCCGGGCTCTCAGCAGCCGGCGATAATCGTACTTTACGCGCCCGCCGCCTTGATACTTGCAGGTTTGTACTTCGTCACGTCAGTGGTGTATTCCGCGTGACCATACCCCTTCAGCAGAACGTTCAATTTTCGAATCAGTATCCGATCCGCGAGTCCGGCAATTCCCGGGATGCGCATGGCGAACGAATAGGCCGCCATCCGCGAAAAGACGAAGAGGCCGACGGCTGCAAACTGCAAACGGTCTTTCAGACTCAGATGGACGCCTATCTGGGCTGCCCTCTTTTCATCTCCGGATAAGAAGGTCCTAACAAAGAACACTTTCGCAAAACTTTGCTCTACTGAGTTGAAAATGCGGCTCCCAACCGATCTGTCCGAGGGAAGATAGGCCGCCATCGTGGCGCGAAGCAGTTCTCCGCAGGTGTTGTCGTCATAGCCGTTGCGGAGGGTCGCGTGCCGTGTCGACATGACCTTAACTATTCCCTGCGGGGTATCGGCGAGAAGATCCTCCGGCAAGCCCAGCAGATAGCACCGGTAACGCGCCAATTCGACGCGAGCCCGCTCCTGGGGGGTAAACTCCTTGCGACCCTTGCTGAGAACGCTGGAAGCCAAAAGAAAGATCGGGATTAGCCCCGCCGGCATCTGATCCACCTGCGGTATCGGTATGCCATAGATCCGGATATCCCATTGCTTCGAACGCCTGAGCGCATTGAAGCGCACCATCGAATGCATCAGCCTTACCAACGCAGCCGCTTTGAATCCGGCACCGTAACGATCGAGCCCACCAGGGAGAACCGTCGTCGCGAAAAAGCTCGCGGTCTCCTTGACACGATTTGCCGCCGTCTGATTGGACAAGGTGCCGGTCAATGCCATCGGCAGTGCGGCGTACTTGTTCATGAACGTTGCGATGAATGCGCCGCGAACGACATAAGGTGAAAAATTGACAGCGGAGTTGCGGTCGATGCGCGCGCCCTCGCGGACAAGATTCATATCCAGCCAATCCGGGATATGTTCCATATCGCGAATAAAGGCGATCAATTCCTGCGGAGCGCCCTCCACGTTCTCGACACCGCGGTCGCAGGCATCCGCCAGCATCGCGGTCAAACCCTTGAAGCCGTATTCCGGCATAAGCGCGGCATAGGCATCGGCCACGATATCTCCCAGCATCGTGTAAGCACGAATGCGGCCGACCTGCTCCTTGTCCGAGAGAATCTCGGCGCGCTTTCCGACCAGCTCGCCACGCAGCACGGATTCATCACGCAAGTCATCCGTGAACCGTTGCGGCGTGCTGCCAAAATCCACGTCACCATACAAGGAAGGAAGCAACTCCTTCTGAGACGCGACCTTGGCCGCGACTTGTTCCAACGTCATTTTCATGTGTTGTCCTCGCGCCCTTCCAGCGGCCTTTTCAAAGCTACTTTGACTACCTCACCGCTATTTCAACACCGGATATCTGCACGGCTTCGTCTGTAGCGCGGCTCAAATATAAATATATATCATCTGATATACATTTACAAGCCAAAATTCAGGGCAGAATTTGCGGTCCAAAAAGCATCGACGGTCACAGCCCACGGAGGCCCGCGCGCGTGAGCTTTATTTTTACAAATCCGGCGCGATGGAGAGGCACTAGGGTATTGTCATTGTCTCACCGAACGGATCCCAACTCGTTCCATTGAACCGCATCAGACGAAGCTGCTTGATCGGGGCATAATCTTCGCTTGTCGTATTCAGCGTAATACCAGGCAGAAGCAGTGACAGAGGGACTTGCTTGAGATCGGTTGCCTGTCGCATTAGGTTCTCTCGCGACAGGTCATCTCCGCATTGGCGGAGGACCGCAACGAGCGATTCGCCGACTGAATAGCCGAACAGCGCATTGCTGTCGTACGGGTCTATGTCGGGAGCGAAGGTCTTCATCGTCGCAATGTACTCCGCAACCGCAGGATCGTCCTTCCATCTAGGATCCTGCGGATCCTTGAAGTAAGTTGCAGAGATCACGCCAACTGCCTTGTCCAAGCCCACAGGCCTGAAGGTCGCGGCGATCGATGCAGATGGCACATCGACAAACTGAATCGGCTCCCATTCAAGTTCATTCACCTTCCGCAAACCCTGTGCGGCGAACTTCGAGATGCTGACGTGAAACAGAACGTCGGCCCCGCTCGCCTTCAGGCTGACGATCTGCGAATCGAGGGTCGGATCGGTTAGGTCATAGGTACGTTCTGCAATGATGAGCTTGTCTGCTTCAGCACCCAGGCCTTTGCGAATTCCCTTCTCTCCCTCGCGGCCGTATTCGTCATTCTGATAGATGATTGACACTTTCGCGTTTGGCTTTACCTGCCTGACATAACGGCCGTACGCTTCGCCAATCCTTTCCGACGAGACCGGCCATGGCATCGTCCAAGGAAACTCTTTTGGCGCAAGAAACCGAGATGATCCCGACATAATAAAGAGTTGGGGCACCTTCTTGCCGTTGAGATATTTCTGCGTCGCAGCATTCGGTGCGCTGCCCAACGAACCAACGATTGCCAACACCTCGTCCGACTCCACAAGCCGCCGCGTTTGTTCGACGGTCTTTGGGGGACTTAAGGCATCGTCCAAAGAGAGCAGATTGATTTTCCGGCCGTTGATTCCGCCCGCCTGGTTCACCTTTTGTAACAGCGCACGCGTTGCGCCGGCCGTTGGGATTCCGATTGGCGAGCCGTTTCCGCTATAGGGCACGGTTTGGCCGAGCTTGATTTCCGCGTCCGTCACGCCGGGACCGTATTGCGGGCCCGCCACGGCGATGGTTCCGGCCACGCATGTCACCACCACCAGCAACGGAAAAATTATTTTCACGTATTGATCTCCTCGGATGATTGCGCATCCGCTGAATTTTTTTGACCTGGCAACGTCGCCCGGTCGTGAGACCTGATATTCCGACCGGGCCGGGCGCACAGCCATCGCGGATCGGAGGCTCTTCGCCCGCTCATGCTTTACGGAAATCGAAATCGTACTTGGTGCCCCATGTCGTCAGCGTTCCGCGCTGCCAGACCTGAGGTCTGAGAGGCAACGTCTCGTGCCACGGCCTTGGCTCAAACCAGCCCAATTCGGGAATGAAGACGTCCATGTCGGCGTAGAACTCAACCAGCACCTGGTCGGGATCAAAGTGATACGACGCGAGATTGTGACCCGCGGTGTGCCGCGCAGGACCCCAGACAACGGGGATCTGATTTGAGCTCAGCAGGTCGGCTGCAGCGTGATGTTGGCTTCGTTCCTTGAGTTCGAAGGCTATGTGATGAAGCTTTTGAAAAGGAGCCGCAATCAAATTCAAGACATGATGATCACGGTTGCAGGTGAGAAAGGTCGCTGCAGGCTCGATCCGATCCGTAATCGAGAAACCGAGCACGTCTTCAAAAAACTTCGCGGATTTCTGAGCTTCGGGAGACATGAGGGCGACGTGACCCAGCTTGTTGGGCACGATCCCACGCGCTCCGAATCCGGGCGCGGGCAGGCTCATCTCCGAATAGATCTGCAGCAGATGGCCACCCGGCTCGACGACCTCCACCAGTTTTGATACGCCGGGCCGCGCGTCAGTCTTTATCGACGGATTCAATCCGTGTTCTTTGATGCGCGCCGCCCAATCCTCTATTGCGATGTCTTTGGTGACTTGCAGTCCGATGCAGCGCATCCCGGTCTGCGCCGACGCACGCAGCGCGATATTGTGATGGTCCAGACCCAAACTGAGATACGCCGACCCGTGCGCTTCGCTTTCGGTCACCTTGGCTCCGATGATCTCCGTATAATAGCGAAGCTCGCGCTCAATCTGCTGCGTGCCCAACTCGACGAAGCCCAGTTGAAATGCTTTCGACATCCGTTACTCCTTTGCGTCGCGCCTGCTCTATTCGGCGTCACCTATGGCAGGCCCGAAAGCTCACGATTGTGGCATGATTTGCAGTCTTTCAGCGTCAAAGCCGAAGATCGCAGCGCGCCTCGGCGATAGTCCTGTCCGCGCGCTCATTTCGATGTCGCGTTTCTCTTGTTCGGCGCCGTCTGGAAGGTGAAACGTCACTGCGTTGCCCCGCGCCGCCAACTGAATGGCTGCCGTACGGGGCCGGCGCAACTCTTCGTATTTTGTCAACGCTTCGATGACTCCGGAGGGCCCAATTCCGGCGAGGCAGGCCGCGAGTGTGGCGCCGTCTTCGATTGACTGGGCGGCGCCCTGCGCCATGTAGGGCAGCATCGGATGGCAAGCGTCACCGAGCAGCGTCACCCGTCCGACACCCCATCTCGATAGGGGAACCCGGTCGAACAGAGCCCACTTGAATGTCTCGTCGACGGCTCCAAGGATTTCGTGAATCTGGGGATGCCAACCGGCAAAGCACTTCTTTGCATCTTCGATCTCGCCGCGGTCATTCCAGGATTCGCGTTCCCATTTTGCCTGCTCGCTGACCGCCACGAAATTCACAAATCGACCACCCGACACAAAATAGTGCACGAAGTGTCCGCCCGGCCCCATCCAGTTCGTGGCGTTATGCCGAAGTCTTAGATGCGCTAGACGATCGGCTGGCGCGAGACCCCGATAGGCGACATTTCCGGAAAATCTCGGGCGCTCATCCCCAAACAGAATCTTGCGGACGACCGAATGAATTCCGTCCGCACCGACGACGACGTCACTGTCGATGGTGGATCCATCGTCGAAGATCGTCCTCGCGCCATCCTTGGTCTGAACCACGTCAACACAGCGGCGACCAGAGTGAGCCCGGCCCGTCGGCAGCGCATCACTCAAGATCGACAACAGGTCCGCGCGGTGAAAATGGTAGTATGGCGCACCGAATGCCTCTTCGGCTACGTCCCCCAACTCCTCGCGCGACAGAATTCGACCGTCATCCCAGCGTCGGACTTCAATATGCCTGGGTTTGACCGCGCGAGCGCGCAAGGCGTCAGCGAGACCATAGCGATGCAAGAGGCGGGTTGCGTTAGGACTCACCTGAATCCCGGCGCCTACCTCGGTCTTGCTTGCGACCTGCTCGCAGACGTGCACGTCGCATCCGGCACGTGTCAGGGCAAGAGCGGCCGCGGCACCTCCAATTCCACCGCCCACCACCGTGATCTTTAGACCGCTCATTGCAGGGGTCCCCATCCAAGCGCGTGAGCGAGAATCCTTCCGGCGTCAGAAGCCGAGTTCTCGGGTCCACGCCATGCAATATGCTGGTCGGGCCTGACGAGAAGCACATCCCTGCCGTAGACGCGTTCAAGCGACGATTCCTCGAGATTTAATACTTGCAACGGAATGCGGGCTTTTCCTGCGGCGGCGACAAACGGCCCTGGATCCGATTTGCCGAAATTGACGAGCGTGAACCAGGGTCCGAGCCTGTCAAACAGCGCGCTGCCATCCTTCAGAAAGGCGCTTGGCAACCGTGCGCCCGGCATGGTGGTCGGGATGTAATGGAGTGTATCCAACGGTGGTTCGATATCTTGCTCGATCGCGACAATGGGCGACTGATGATAGACGTAGCCGAACTCGACGCCGTAACTCTCGTTCTCCGCATTTCCGAGCTCCATGATACCGGCCGAAATCTCGGCGCGACGCTCGTCGCTGATGGGCTGCGCGGAGTCGAGATCGCTCCTGTAGCTCTGCGCAATTCGGAGCCTGACCTTGGTGTGCCCCGCCGAAGCCTCCCGGTTCCTCAAGCCGACCGGACGCCGTTCGCGCTCGTACGAGGCCAGCAATTCCGGGCCACCGATGCCGCGAAGCGTCGCCGCCAGTTTCCATCCAAGGTCGACGGCGTCGCCGATGCCGGTATTCATGCCGTAGCCGCCGGTTGGAATATATTGGTGGACTGCGTCGCCAGCGAGAAACACCCGCCCCCGCCCATAAGACTGGGCCAATAGCAAATGCGGAGTCCATGAATTGGTATCAAGGACCTGGTGGTCGAACGCGGCGCCTGCGAATTTCTTCAGAACGGCGCTGGGGTCGATTTCATCCGTTGCGACCGCCGGATCCTGTCGCGCGTGGACGGTCCAGATGTCCTTGTCGTTTTGCGCAATGAGCGTGCCGAACGGCGATTGGTAATGCCAGGCTATTCCCCAGCGCTGCAGAATCTCGCGCGCGCCCGAGCGGAAATGAACCATCTGGAAAAGACCGACCCGAGGCACGCCATCGAGCGCTATATCGAGCAGCTTGCGAACGCGGCTGCCGCCGCCGTCGCAGCCGACCAGGTAGTCGCAGCGAACAGTCTCGGTACCATCGTCTTCGGTATTCCGTAAAGTTACCGTGACCCCGGCCTCATCCTGTTCGAAATCATCAAACGTCCATCCGAACCGCACGCTGGCGCCCGGACTGGCCTCCGCCGCGGCTTTCAAAACCGGCTCGATCTCGACTTGCGAGACCCGCATTCCGGGCTCGCGCGATTGCGTGCCGTCATTGGTCTCGCGGATCGACCGACGGGACTGTTCCGGACTGGGATAGCGAAAGCGATGCAGCTCGTGCCCGGCCAACGACGTGATCCACGACACGTCGAAAGGATGATGCTCGGGCACCGCGACTTTGCGCAGGTCGTCGGCCAATCCGAATCGGCGAAACAGCTCCATGCTGCGGCCGTTGGTGATGTCCATTTTGGGATATCGGGTAGTGGTGGTGTTGCGTTCCGCGACCATGACCTTGACGCCGAACTGCGTCAGCACCTTTGCGAGCATCAAGCCCACCGGGCCGCCACCCGCGATCAGAACCTGCGTTGTCTTCATCGGAGACCAACCTGAACCGTGCTCCCAAAACGGAGGGAACGCTGTCGGCTTGTCGCCGTCGCGCTCACGCCGCGTCAGCTTTCTCGACTTCGGCGACAATCGGATTCGACAGCGTGCCGATGCCTTCGATCGTCACGTCGACGACATCGCCGGGCTTCATCCAGACCGGCGGCTTCCTTGCTGCACCGACACCTGCCGGCGTCCCCATCACCAGCACGTCACCTGCTTCCAGGGTCATGCAGGCGGACAACAGCTCGACCGTCTCCGCGACGCCGAAAATCATGTCGCGCGTGTTGCCACTTTGCATCAGCACACCGTTGAGGCGGGTCTCGATCGCCAATCCCGACGCGCCGGCCGGCACGTCATCGCTGGTAACGAAGTCCGGGCCGAACGCTCCGCTGCCGTCAAAATTCTTGCCGACCGTCCATTGCGGCGTTCGTAGCTGATAGTCGCGAATGGAGGCGTCGTTGAAGACCGAATAACCGGCGATGTAGTCGAGCGCGTGATCCCGCATCACGCGCCGCGCAGTGCGGCCGACAACCGCGACCAGTTCACCTTCGAAATCCAGCGCCGACGACTGCAACGGCCGCACGATCGCCTCGCCGTGGGCGACCAGAGACGTATTGGCGCGGAGAAAGACCACCGGAAAATCAGGACGGGCCTGCTTCGATTCGGTCGCATGATCCGCATAGTTCAGGCCGAGACACAGGATCTTCCCGGCCTGCGTGATCGGGGGCAGCAGACGGACCGTGACGGCGTCGAGCGGCCTCACCTGCGCGGCGCGACCGAGGGCTTCGCCGATCCGCGTCATCGCTACAGGGCCGAGGGCGAGCAGCGCCGGAAGATTATCCGGAAGGCCGGGCACTAAGTCCGCCAGCGGCAGAATTCCCTCGGACACGCGAATTCCCAGGGCGGACTTCGAACCAAACGCGTAGCTGACAAGCCGCATGGCCGCCCTCCGAAAAATCGATGATATATCAATATATGATAAAACATCGATTTTCAAGTGGGGGCTAAAATCACCGTAATAGCGCTCTTTCGCCAGCTTTTACCGGCTTCAGGCGGGTTCATGTCGGCGCGTGACCTGCGAAACCAGGGTCGACGTATGCGTGATATGGGCATTCGCCAGGCGGACCGCCTCGGCAACATTGCGGGCGATTACCGCGTTCGCGATGGCTTGGTGCTCTTTCTGGACATCCCGGCCGATTTTGGAGCGAGCAGACAGAGCCCGGTATCGCGCCGCTTGTTCGAACAGCATCGCATCGAGGTCGATGAGCCAACGCGAGCCGCACGTGGCAATGAGACTGGCATGAAACGCGCGATGTCTCGCCTCCCACTCTGGATTGATCTGTTTCGGGTCGTCGGGAGCGCGCGATGGCGTGCGTGATAGGTGATGCAGCGCGACCACAATCGCTTCCTCGCTTTCGCTGTCCGACCGGAAGATTGCCTCACGCAGCGTGACTTCGTTGAGAAGGCATCGTGTACGGGTGAGTTCTTCCAACTGATCCACGGATACCGACGGAACGCGAAAACCGCGTTGGTCCGACAGCAGTACCCATCCTTCTGCGGACAAGCGGTTGAGAGCCTCGCGCACAGGGCTTGCCCCGGCTCCGTACCTTTCCCGAAGCACGTCGATCGCCAGTTTCTCTCCCGGCATGAATGCCGCCGAGATCAGATCGCGGCGCAACCGCTCTTCGATACTCGACGCCAGAGTCGTCACCACCCGGTGACCGGCGTCAGAGCGGGTAGCTTTCTTCAACGCCATGTTGTCCTCGAGGGAGCGGTAGAACGATGTGGGAGCGAGATCGAAGATTGCCCGCCCCGCCTTTTTGTCTCCGGCCAAAACAGCAAGACCCACAGACTGTTACAAAATCGACAAAAAAGTCAATTGGGCTCGAAAATCGATACTTGCCTCCTGCATTACGGCAACCGGCGACGGCTCATTGAACTTCTAACAGAAATCCAGAGGTTTCGATCCGTCGGGCGCCGGGGCTTTGTTTCCGCCAGCCTCCATCGCAGCACAGACGGCACATGGTCACACTGTATGCGCAGTGGCGGAGCACCGATCGTTATCGGGCGATGCTTCCGGACCCAGGCCCTGTGCCTGTCGCAAATCATATCGGGACATATTGGTGATGCAATCCACCCAAGATCGGACGGCGAAGAATGTGTCCAGCGCTCTGAGCGGGGCGCGGCGCCGGAGCATCCTTGTTCAAGGACAAATGCGTGCGGACCTCATTGTAGTATTTCATGTACGACAGCAGCACATAACGAAGATGCCGCTCGCCGAACACAACAACGTGGTCAAGACATTCTCGTCGGATTGAACCGATCAACCGCTCAGCATATCCGTTTTGTCATAGGGAGCGCAGCGATGTTTGGTTGATCGCGAATGCCGATTGATCGCAATCTTTGGATGAAGACCTCGCCATAAGCCCTATCCCGGTCGCGGATCAGATAGCGGGGAGCTTGTTCCCAGCCGCACGCTTCCGTGATCTGATTGCGATCCATTCCGCGGTTGGATGCGATGTGACGCCAAACCATAAAATCTGCCGCCGGCCATGCCTGTGTGTACCGAAAACCTTATTCGAGTTGATGCCGTGATGGAATCGCCTAAGCTGGCCGAATGATCGGTTTGCTCTGTTTCGTCCTGGCCGTCCTGGCCTCGCAATTCAAGTCGAAGATGCGGCTTGAGGCTGAGAATGCGGTGCTTCGACATCAGTTGATCGTCTTGAAGCGCAGGCTGCCTGGTCGCGTCCGGCTCACGAACCATGATCGCTGGTTCCTTATCCAGCTGTATCGCTGGTTTCCCTCAATCCTGCAGGTTCTCGCAATCATCCGGCCCGAGACAC
The DNA here is from genome assembly GCF_050014615.1 of Bradyrhizobium sp. Classification (GTDB taxonomy): domain Bacteria; phylum Pseudomonadota; class Alphaproteobacteria; order Rhizobiales; family Xanthobacteraceae; genus Bradyrhizobium. Next base: position 17,741 of record NZ_JBEKCZ010000008.1, read on the forward strand.
TCGTTCGTTGGCACAGGGTCGGCTTTCGCAGCTACTGGCGTTGGAAGTCGCGCCTACGGGTAGGGCGACCGCAGATCCACACAGAGCTACGCGTATTGATCCGGCGGATGAGCGTTGAAAATTCGCTTTGGGGCGCGCCACGCATCCACGGCGAACTGCTCAAGCTCGGGTTTGAGATCGCGCAGTCGAGCGTCGCCAAGTACATGATCAAACGATGTAGGCCGCCCAGCCAGGCGTGGCGAACCTTCTTGCGTAACCACGCGCCGGACATTGCCGCCATGGACCTGTTCGTTGTTCCAACCATCGGTTTCGACCTGCTCTATGCCTTCGTCATCGTCCGGCTCGACCGCAGGGACGTGGTCTGGATCAATGTCACAACAAACCCGACGGCAGAATGGGTTGCTCGTCAAATAACCGAGGCATTTCCCTGGGATGAGGCTCCGCGCTACCTCATCCGCGATCGGGACCGGATCTATGGCAGCGTCGTCACACGCCGATTGCGCTCCATGGGCATCCGGGACAAGCCTACCGCACCAGCTTCGCCCTGGCAGAATGGCTTCGCCGAACGGTTGATCGGGTCGGTCCGCCGCGAGTGCCTGGATCATATCATCGTCTTGGGTGAGGCCCATCTGGGTCGGATCCTGCGATCTTACGCACGCTATTATAACGACATCAGAACGCATCGAGCATTGGACAAAGACGCTCCGGCTTCTCGCCCGGTTCAGCGCACCGGAAGCATCAGTTCACAAGCGATACTTGGTGGACTTCACCATCACTACGTCCGGGTTTAAGTTTTCGGTACACACAGGATCAAATTACGGCTCTTGGGCTATTGGTCGGGCTTGTAGTGTCCGCGGCAATGCTCTGTTTTTTCTTTGGCCCCATCGGCATCCTATATCCACTGGGGCTTGAGGTGGTCGGTCGACCAGCGAAGGGCCTGGCCGCGCTCATGGACCCGAAGACGTTTACTAAAGCCGCACCCCCGCCACATTCAAACTAGGCCACAAGGGGTTAAAACACGCATCCGGCAGGGCTGGCATATCGTTTAGCCGTCCCGTCCCTCTGAGGGTGCTTCGCGATGCGCCGATCAGCCATATCCCAAAGCGGCGCCAGCCTGCTCCGACCGGCTGTCATAATATTGGTGTCGCCAGCGACCGGCGAACCGGTGGTACTGGTAAATCGCTTCGCTGCTTCGGACATCGCAGGCCGATCCTCCGGAAATCTCCCTGATTGGAGGACGCGGCGAGATTTACCCTCGCCAGGCGGATCCCCGGATCACGCTGCAGAAATTGACGCGGGCGAAGTGCGGGCCCTTATCCGCGAGCACGTCCGCGTTGACGTTGCCGAAGGTCGTATCCGGCTTGTGCTTGTTGCCGTCGTAGAAGGCCTGGATGATGTCTTCTTTGAAACGCGGGGTACGCGGATGTACATGCACCACCGCCTCGCGCTCCGCGTCGCTGTACTCGGAATAAGCTATGCCAAGTACGTCCATTTCGACGCCGGCCGTTACCAGAGCTATGACCGGGTGCATGTGCTGCGGGATGCCGGGCGTCGTGTGCAGGGCGATCGCCGTCCAGACCGTTTCGATATCTTGTTGCGCGATGCCATGGCTGCGCAGGAAATCACGGGCAGCATTCGCGCCGTCGACTTCGAAGCGCTCATCCATGCTGCTGTGGTGATGGGTCAAGCCCATGTCGTGAAACATCGCGCCTGCATAAAGCAGTTCGGGATCGAATCTCAATCCACGGCGTTTGCCTGCCAGAGCTCCCCAATAATAGACGCGGCTCGAATGGTGAAACAGCAGCGGGGATTCGGTGTCTCGCACCAGTTCCGTTATTTCGCGCGCGAGCTTGCTGTCAGGAACTCTGGTTCCTGCCAGATCAGTATTCGTCGTAAGATTGATATTCATTGAACGTCTCCTGCCCGAATGTCCAAGTGAGGTAGGTTCGCGGCCCGCCGGAGCCATTAAATTCTGCTTTAAGGTGTTGGGGTAATCCTCCTCGACAAAACATCTCGCCTCTACGAGCAGCAGGCCGGCGCCGTTCTCGTCATCGTCCAGTCTTAATATGGCAGCGATCCTGATATGATCGCATTCTTGACGTCTGTTTTCGGATTGACGGCCTGAGGCAAACGTATCCTAATCGAGGCAGCAAGTGTCCTCCTGACAAGAGGCCCCCGGTGAACGAGCTTTCGAGCTACGTAGTCTCGCCGCTGCGGGAGGGCGATGTTGCTCTCTACCGCGGCTCTGGCACAGGCTTGTCACCAATCCTGCTTGTGGCCGCGGATGATACCTCGCCCGGTTGTATCCAGCGTCTCGAACACGAATAAGCGCTCAAGTCCGAACTTGACGCTCACTGGGCGGCGCGACCGGTCGCGCTGACGCATCACGACGGTCGTATGACACTCGTGCTTGAGGATCCCGGCGGCGCTCCGCTCGATCGACTGCTTGGCGGGCCACTGGACGTATCGCATTTCCTGCGCATCGCGATCCCTCTCGCGGGGGCGCTCCGCCGGGTGCATGAGCGAGGCCTTATCCATAAGGACATCAAGCCGGCAAATATCCTGGCGGACCCGGCAAGCGGCGGCTTGTGGCTGACAGGGTTTGGCATTGCCTCGCGTCTGCCGCGCGAGCATCAAGCCCCAGCGCCGCTGGAGGGTCATCGCGGGGACCCTCGCCTATATGGCGCCGGAACAAACCGGCAGGATGAACCGCTCGGTGGACTCCCGGAGCGATCTCTATTCTTTAGGAGTCACCTTCTACGAAATGTTGACGGGGCAGCTCCCCTTCACCGCCGCCGTGATCATTGATGGCGCCTTTGCGCAGGATCCGTTCTCGGCGGATGAGTACATCCGTCAGAAGCACGCCCGGTCGGTCCTCTTCCTGCCCCTGGTGAAGCAGGCCAAGCTGATCGGGGTGCTTTATCTCGAGAACAAGCTGGCATCGCACGTGTTCACGCCCGCCCGGATTTCGGTACTGGAACTGCTGGCGTCGCAAGCGGCGATCTCGCTGGAGAACGCCCGTCTGTACAGCGATCTCCAGGAACGAGAGGCCAAGATCCGCCGCCTGGTCGAATCTGACATCATCGGGATCATCATGTGGGATCTTGAAGGCCGCATTATCGAGGCCAACGAAGCTTTTCTCCACATGGTAGGGTACTGCCGCGACGATCTCGTTTCGGGTGGACTCCGCTGGTCTGCGATGACACCCGCCGAATGGAACTACACTCACGAACGGACTGTGGTAGAGCTCAGGGCGACCGGAAGCTACAAAGCTTTCGAGAAGGAGTACTTTCGCAAAGACGGCAGCCGCGTGCCCGTGCTTCTCGGCGGAGCGACCTTCAACGAACGCAGAGACCAGGGCGTCTCCTTTGTGCTCGATTTGACCGAGCGCAAGCGGGCGGAGGAGGAGCTGCGCGAGAGCGAGCGGCGATACCGCGAAGCGCAAATAGCGCTCGCGCACGCCAATCGCGTCACGACGATGGGGCAGCTGGCGGCCTCAATCTCCCATGAAGTGAACCAGCCGCTCGCCGCCGTCATCGCCAACGCCGAGGCCTGTCTGCGCTGGCTCGATCGCGGAGCTCCTGACCTGGACGCAGCGCGCCGCTCGGTGGAATGGGTAATAGACGACAGCAATCGGGCGAGTGAGGTGATCCAGCGCGTCCGGGCGCTCGCGAACAAGACCAGCATTGAGAAGGTGCCGCTCAACATCAATGACGTCGTCAGGGAGATCATCGCGCTGGTGCAGCGTGAGTTGATCAGCCACCAGGTGTCGTTGCGGACGGAGTTGGCACCGGCTCTACCCATGATCCTGGGTGATCGTGTCCAACTGCAGCAGGTGATTATCAACCTGGTGATGAATGGCATCGAAGCGATGCAATCGGTCACGGATCGGCCACGCGAACTAATGATCCGATCCGGCCAGGACGAGACCCAACATGTGCTCGTAAGTGTGACGGATTGCGGCGTCGGGATCTCCGCCGAAAATGCGGACCGGCTGTTCAATGCCTTCTTCACCACCAAATCCAGCGGCATGGGCATGGGACTCTCGATCTGGCCGTTCGATCATGGAAGGCCATGGTGGCCGGCTTTGGGCCACGGCAAACGTACCCCACGGCGCCACGTTTCAGTTCACCCTGCAGGTGAACGCAGACATTGCGCCGTGAGGTTACGCCCATAAGCCATCCAAGGACGGGTGGCCCGACCGCGAATTCAGCTCGGGTCAATCGCTGCAGGTCATTTGCTACTGGGGGCGGTCTCAACCGGTCGACGCAACAGTTTGTCTTGAAGGAGTTGGCGTGTGGTTTGATGCGTCACAAATTTCATAGGGGTTGCCGAACGGATCGATGCCAAGTTCGTCGAATTTCTTGCGCACCTCCGGCATCGCCAGGGCCTTGACGGGTTCGCTCTGCAATTTATCCAGAACATCCTTCGGCGTGCCGGCCGGCGCGAGCAGGCCGAACCGCGGCACGGCCTCGAAGCCAGGGAATCCGGATTCTGCCGGGGTCGGCAGATCGGGTGGACTGAGCGCCTGATCGAGGTGATGGCCAGCGCGCGCAATTTCCCTTCGCGCGCGGCACGCGTACCTTTGCGTCCGACCTGTCACGCAGATGTTCAATTCAGATTCATAAACCTGAATTTAGTTGAGGCGCCAAACAGGTTTCCCATTTTCACTCCATCGCGACGACGGCATTTGTTTTCCCCGGACGCGCCAGCGTCCGACAAAGCCCGTGGCGGACGGTTCCGTCCATTCCAGAGGAGAATGTCATGAGACGGCGAGTGATGATGGTCTTAGCAAGTGCTGCGCTTGCCGGCAGCCTTCTTGCTACTGCTGCACAGGCACGCGGAGGCGGAGGTCACATGGGTGGTTTTGGCAGAGGTCACATCGCAGCTTACGTAGGTGGCTTCCGAGCAGCCCGCACGGGTGGTGCTGACCAAAGCCACATCGGAGATCTCGGCAGAGCTCGCATCGGAGCTTACGTGGGCGGCTTCGGAGGAGCGCGCACGGGAGGCGTTGACCAAGGCCGCATCGGCGGTTTCGGCAGAGCTCGCATCGAAGGTTTTGCCAGAGGTTACATGGCGGGCATTCGCCGCGGTTACCTTGGCCATGGAACGGGCATTCACCGAGGTCACGTTGCAGTTCTAGCAGCGCCGGCGTTGGGGCAAACCGCAACACCAACGGTTACATCCGCGCTTATGGTCCAGGTCTAACAAGATTCCCTGCAGCACGGTTGCCCAGCAGATCGACGGCACGACAAACTGCGTGGGGCTACCGTGGCCAAAAAGGCCAAGACCAGTATCACCGTAATCAGCAACGAAACCAACGTAATGGAGTTTAATATGTTCGGGTCCACGAAACCGGCGGCGATCGCAATTGCAGCTACACTTGTGCTTGGTATGCCCCTGGCTCCAGCCTTTTCCACTTCCACTCCGTCAAACACAGCACCGCAGAACCAGGCCGTTTCTGCGTTCAAGGGCGGCGATCTTGTCAGGCTGCGTTCAGGAGGGCCATTGATGACCGTTAAGGGTATCAAGGGCAATCAAGTGGATTGCTTTTGGACCGACGGGAGTGGCCAGGTGAACGCCGATAGCTTCCCCATCGACGTGCTCAAGAAGGAATAGCAGCGCCTCCGGGGAATCCGGATCTTTCACCGCTGCTGCCATTCCGCTGCCGTGAGGGCGACCGGTGCCGCGTTGATCAAGAGCCACGCGATGAAGCTTCAAGCGGTCGCGTCACCACTCAGAACCATCTTCACCACATCGAGAGTGCTGGTACATCGCGCCTAACAAACGATTTAATGGTGACAGTGGGGTTGGCTCTTATCTGAACATAGTCCGCACAATGAAGGGACAGTAGCGCGATGCTCGGGCAACTTGATTTCGGCCCAGCGCAGTGGAGAAAGACCAACATGCAAATCACCGTCGTCGCCATGATGTGCCACACGCTGGCCAGCATTCCGCAGCCGGTTTGCCGCGAGGAAATCGTCGTCAAGGACGACATGCCCATGCAGACCTGCATGCTCTCCCAGGCCGCGATCGCCGACTGGAAAGGGCGTTCGATCTTTGCCGGCGAGCAATGGACGATCGGCCGCATCAAGTGCGTTCCCGGTGACTACGTCATCAAGGGGGCGGCCTGAAGCCTGTCGGTCAGCGTCGCTGCCAAGCCGACGAAGCCGCAGAGGATGCGACCAAGTGGCATCACGATCGGCCAGGGCTACAACGGCACGCTGTTGCCGTTTGTGACCGGGTTTTTTCCTCGGCACGCTGGCTTCCCTGGCGGTCGTGCTGGTGGTGGAAAAGCGCCGGCTGTTCAAGCCGCACCCGATGGCCGGCTACGGATAAGAATCGACGATGAAAGAGACCATATCCAGCACGGTCGGACCTCCGAGCGTGGCGACCCAGGATCAGGGCTTCCCTCGCGGCTCGTTCACTCTGCCGTCGTCTGCTCAGCCGAGGTGCGGCTCTTCAACAGCCTCGACAGATCGACTCCATCATTTTGTCGACCTTCGCTTCTTCACGGTCGATGGCGGGACTGGTGCCAAGCAGCGGCCCTTTGATGGGGCCACGGCCGATGCCGGATGACGAAAGCGCCGTACCCAACGAGTTAGTGCCAGGCGCAGCAGCGCTGCTGCCAAAGGCGCCGCCGGTTGCGGACATATGGGACGATCCCATGCCGCCGCCCCGGGCAAACGCTGCGGTGGCGGAAAAGCTGACGCAAAGGGCGACGCAAAGAACGGAAAGATTTTTCATGCCGAGACTCCATCGAACACGCGATCAACATGACTGTTGATCACCGATGCACGTGAAGCTGATGTAGGTTCGTAGTCCGCCGACACCATTAAATTGAATTTTAACGGTGCTTCAGCCGCGCATCTTTCCAAGAGTAATTTTCCTCTGGCGGACGAATGCGGACATCGCGGGTCGCTACGTGAAACAGCTTATCAAATGCGACCGTCGCTACTTCAGCCAGCGCACGGCAAGCATTGCTTGCCATGAACGGGACCTGCATTCGGCGGCGTTATGCCTTGGGTCGGGCAGGCGTCGAACGTCGCCCCTTTGGGGCGGGCAGCCCGAGCAAGCCGCACGCTAGTTCTACGGTCTTCTCGACTTCGGTCGGAGAGAACGGATCGAGTCCGGTCATGCGGCCGTATTCCTTCGAGAAAACAAGACCGGTGGTGATGATGCCGATCACTGCATAGTGCAGCCGCCCAGGATCACCGCGGCTCGCCATGCCGGCTTTCTGGGCTGCCCGAATAGCGGCGGTGGAAATCTCGTAGTGCGGGCGTATGTAGGTTTCGATCAACCAGTCGAGGCGCTCGCTGTCTGCCTGCCCTTCAAAGGACAACAGTCTATGCAATTCGGGGCGCTTGGCCGTGAACAAGGCGAACGCCCGCAGCATCTCGCGCAGCGCGCTGGCCGCCCCTTGAATCCTCACCTTTTCAGCCCAATACGAAAGACCTTGTTCCCTCCAACTCTCTTCGAAAATGGAAGACACGACCTCGCGCCATAGGGCGTCCTTCGTCCTGAAGTGGTAAACGACAAGTTGGTGCTGCACGCTTGCGTGCTGGGCGATCTGGCGCAGGCTGGAACCTTCGAAGCCGGATATCGCGAATATTTGCAGCGCTGCAGCAAGGATGCGGGAACGCCCATCCAGACTATCAATCGTTTTGGAAACGGTCACTTTGGAAGCATGCATTGCGTATCCTTGGGACGCCGGGAATCGCCCTTGACTTTCCGATCGGAAAGTACTCTATGAACAAACACTGTCCGGTCGGACAGTATCACGGCCTGATTTAAACGAGAAATCATGGTGAAGCGAGTCATCATTGTAGGCGGCGGTTACGCAGGCACATCTCTTTCGAGGGCGCTGGACGAGGTGGCCGAGGTCCAACTTGTCGACGCGCGAGACCGTTTCGTACACAACGTCGCGGCGATTCGCGGCGTCGTCGACCCCTCGCTGCTCGATCGCATCTTGATTCCATACGACCGCCTGCTTCGCCGGGGCAGCGTCCGGCAGAGCGTCGTTATCGGCGCGTCGAGCAGTGGCGTCACGCTCGTCAGTAGCGAGCATATCGAAGGCGACATCGTCGTGCTTGCGACGGGCTCGCACTACGCAAGCCCATTCAAGCCGTTGGGCGAGTCAACCCAGGTCTTTGCCGACAGCCTTCGGACAGCCCATAGCGACCTCATGAGCGCGAAAGCCGTTGCCATCGTCGGTGGTGGCGCAGTAGGCACTGAGCTCGCCGGCGAAATATCCAGCGCCTACCCTGGCAAGGCGGTTACGCTTGTTTCGGGTTCGCCATCCCTGATGCCAGGCTACTCCGACAGGTTGGCCGAAACGCTCGCAACACAGTTGCGAGACAAGGGAGTGCTGCTGCGCTTCAACCATCGGGTTGAGGGCCTGGCGGCCACCGATCATCCTTTCACGGGCTCGCTGGGCGAAGGCCTCGGCGGAGCGGAACAACTCGTCTTTCCAGCGCTCGGCGCGCGGCCGACAACGGCTGTTTTCCGCCAGATGCCGGGAACAAGTTTCGATGCCCAGGGTCGCGTCGTGGTCGATGGGTGGTTGCGGCCTGCCGGCTTCCGTAACATCTTCGCGCTCGGCGATGCAGCGGCGACAGGGGACGCCATGACGATCGTCGCCATCACGAGGCAGGTACCGTGGCTCGCAAAAACCATCACGGCCTTGCTCGCCGGCCAGACAATCGAATCGCTCGCGCCTTACAAGCCCTGGCCTACACGCGGCATCCTGGTGCCCCTGGGCCCGCGCGACGGGGCCAGCGCGTTGCCAATCCTGCGCAACGGGATGCTGGTAGGAAGATGGCTAACCTCCCGGATCAAAGGCCGCGAGCTGTTCATCCCCCGCTATCTGAAGGAGTTCGGCTACGCGACGGGGGACCAATGACAATGAATCTCCGAACGGGTACCGCTCAATACTCGACCCACGGCTGGATGTCACCGTTGCTCTGGGTGGTAGCGGCAGCCAGCGTGACGTCGCATGTGGCGACCGTCGTGTTGCACCTGCCACAGGGAGTGGGCGGTGCGATGATGGCGTCGTCCCTGACGCTATTCGGATTGCTGCATGGCGCATCGACCTATGGTTGGCGCGGCATCCTGTTCTTCCTGGTCGTCTGTCTCGGCGTGAGCAACGCGTTTGAGAACCTCAGCATCATGACCGGCTTCCCATTCGGCTGGTACCACTACAGCAATGCCATTGGGCCCAAGCTTTTCCTGGTGCCCCTGCTGATCGGGCCCGCCTATTTCGGCATGGGCTATCTCTCATGGACGCTGGCTCGTACTATTCTCAGCGATGAGGACACCAGATTGGCCGGCCTGCTATGGTTCGTAACGCCTGTGATCGCAAGTTTCATCATGGTGTCCTGGGATCTTACGATTGATCCGATGATGTCGACGATCAACGGCAGCTGGGTATGGCACAATGGCGGTAGTTATTTCGGCGTCCCTGTGAGCAATTTCCTGGGCTGGTATCTGACGGTATATGTGTTTTTCCAATGCTCTGCTTTGTTCGCCAGACGCAGGTTCGCGACGTATACGAAAATACCCGGATACTGGGCCACGCCGCTATTCGCCTACACGTCAATCATCATGGCTCCGATTCTCGGCCTGTTGCTTGGCAGTGAACCTGCCACTGTGTTAGCTGATCCTGTCGGTCACCCGTGGCAGGTGCAGGATATTCGATCGGTCGCCGCATTGGTATGTCTCTTCACGGCTCTGCCGTTCTGGCTTCTCGCAGTGTTCAAGGCCGGGGGCATCGCTCGCGATCCTCAAAAGAGCCCGCTACACTGACGAGCATCCGTACTCCCAAATCGCGGCAATGTCAGAAGCGCCGTCCATTCTCAGCGCCCGCGGACCTCGTCAGAGACCACCGCTTCACCGCGATCGCCTGAGGTAGCGTTGAGTTGGACGCCGCTTTTGAATAAATGCGATCTGACGAGCGATACGGCCTGCTCACCAGCCAGCATCCCGAGGAGGCCGAGAAGTGCGATCGCGGGCGGTGCCGGAGACCGCACTTTAACGAGCGCATAAACGACGCCGACCGCCGCACCCAAGATAAGAGAAGCGAGATAAGACCGCATCGAATGCTCCTTGGCCGGTAACGGCGCGCATGCCGCGCATACTCAGTTTCCGTGAGGGAGAAAGACATGCTTGTTTAAGCCAATTCCCTCTTCGACGGCGGTATAGGCATCGGTCGCTTGATCCAACGACCATTTCTGAACCGGCGATGTTCGCAAATGGCCTCCCTCGAAGCCTGCTCGAAGTTGATCCATGATTCCGGCGATTGCAGGACCTGTAAGTTTCACGGTATCGACGCCCATCAGGTGCAGACGATTGTGATAGAAGTCGATCAGGCTAAATTCGACCCGCCCGTTACCTATGCTCGTAATTGCCACCTGGCGACCGCCGAGCCGAAGCGACTTCAAGCACGGTTCGAACATCGGGCCGCCGACGGCGTCGAACACCAGGTCGGCGCCCTTCCCATTCGTCAAGGCTTTGACCTCGACAGGAAGCTCCTTAGCCTTGGTATTTACAAAAACGTCGACGTCGGAGGGCTTGTCGGAAATATCCGCCCCGATGACTTTCGCCTTCTTCCAGTGCGCGATCTGCGTGGCCGCCCTGCCGACCGCGCCCAGGGCACCGGTGATCAACACGGTCTCTCCCGCCTGGATATTGGCCGCATCAACCAGACCCGACCACGCGGCGAGATAGGGAACGCCGACAGTGGACGCCTCCTCCATTGAAAGATGCGCCGGCTTCTCGGAGAGCCCGTCCGCACTGACGACCACATATTGCGCGTGAGTGCCATCGCGCCAAACGCCAAATCCCGCTCCGCTGCCCCAGACCTCTCTGCCCTTCCAACCGTCGCCGGCCACCACCACTCCGGCAAAGTCTCGTCCGGGAATGCGCGGCAGGGCGGCCTTGAAGGCGCCGGCGACGTTTTTTACGTCGCTGGGATTGATGGCGGAGGCGTGCAGCTCGACCAGCGCCTCTCCCATCTTGATATCCGGCACAGGCAATTCCTGGATCGAGAGGACCGACGGCGGCCCGTATTTTCCGAAGCGGAGGGCTTTCATTGTCGTCATTTGCGTTCTCCGTGCAATGTTCCGTATAGCTTTACGTCGACGAGCCCGAGGAGGTTTCCGCCGCGAAATAATCGCGCAGATGCCCCGTAGATGTCGCGCTTTGCGGCGCTGCCTCGCGGTCGTCGAAGCTCTAATTACAGCGATGGCCCCCCTTGCGGTATCGCGCTACGGTTAATGCGGAAGCTTCACCTTGAAGATAGTGAAGGGACCGGAGCGCGGCAGATTGTTCTTGAACGCGACTTCCCAGAGATGGGAATCGGCGATGTAGAGATAACCGCCGCTGATCGCAAAACCGTCTGCCCAGGAAAGTTTTGAGGGGTCACTGACAAAGATTTTCGAGCGCAGCTCTTGGTCCGGAGTCATGGACAGTGCAACCACAGTGTGGTGTTCGAGATCGCCACCATAAAGCGTGCCGTTTGCATCCATGATCAACCGCCGCTCAGCACGGAACTGCCGAGATACTCGACCTTCCCGGAGAGCTGCTCGCCGGTGAGCTTGGCATCGCGCAAGGCTGCAGTGGGCACGCGCCAGTAATTATGATCGGTCAACGGCCGGTAATAGAGCCACTGCGCATCCGGAGAAAGCGCGATTCCATCGGCCTGGGTAGCCACGATCGAGCCATTCGGCCGCAACGCGACTGCGCTGCCGATCATCAGATGCTGGCTGGGATCGGCAAAGGTGGAGCGGTCGCCGACCAGCACCTGCCGGGCTTCCCCCGTCTTCAGATCGAGCACCACCAGGCTGCCCTTATTCCCGGCATTGGTGAGATAGGCAGAATCGTTCACCGTGTCGATCCGCACATCGTTCAGAGAGTCCTTGGCCGATACCACGCCCTTGAAATCATATTGCCGGATCACGCGGTTGCTGGACAGGTCGAACTCGACGAGCTTCGGCGGCAAGCGCTCTTGATCGACTTTCGACAGCGACGAGTCGAGTGCCCAAAGATGATCCGCCTTGTCGACCCAAAGCGCTTGCACAGAAATCCATTGCGATTTGCCATCCCCTTGTTCGCTGAAATTGTTCCAGGCGACATCGGGATAAGGCGTGACCACGCCGGTCTTGGGATCGACCTCTAACATACTGAAGCGCGAACGAACCCCGGAGGATGGCGCCGTCGCGAACACCCTGCCTTTGGCTGAAACACCGATGCCGACGAGTCGGAAATCATCGCCGAACGCCTTCACGGTCTCCAGGGGTGGGCCGACCTGGCCGAAATCCTGCGCTTGACCGGGATCTTGTGCCGCCGCGAGCAAGCCCGCAGCCAGGAAGATTCTGACGGATGCGCGGGCCAACATGGTTCTCGTCGCCATAAATTCACCCATCACTTATCGATCGTGCCGCTCCAATCCCAGCTCTGGAAAGGGCACGGCGCTGCAGGGGTAAGTCGATTACACGCCTTCGCTCCGCCCCTCCCAACTCTCGCGAGCCTGGTTTCGCCGCCCGAGACCGATTGCTCCATTCGAGGACATGCTGTGCGAAACGCTGATGTATCTCTCGGCGTCGCCTTGACACGGTTAAAAATAGAAAGATGGCCTGCCGCCGCCACTAAATTGCGGTTTAGAGCGCCGAATTTGATTTTATGCAGTTAGATATTCTATTCAAATAGTTGCGTCATTCGGCAGGTGTCTGCCCATCTGCAGCTGCAAAACACGCACGCCTGGCGCATTCAGGAGGGTGCGGGTGTCCGGACCGACCTTTGACGCCCAGCTGGCGTTCGAGTTTCACGGGCCCGAACTCGAGGAGGCATCGCCGCCATTCAGGAGAAGCGCTAACCTGTAGCCAAAATAGAGCACGGGGTCGTGATACGATCACATTTTCTGCTTCTGTTTTTGGATTGACGGACGAGATCAGGCGTCGCCTAATTGATTCAAGCAAGCAATCCTCCTGGCAGGAAGCCTTCGTGAAGGAGCTCTCGAGCTACGAATTTGCGCCGCTACGGGAAGGAGACATCGCTCTCTACCGGGGCTCCGGTAACGGCTTGGCGCCAATCCTGCTCGTTGCCGCGAAAGAAACATCGCTCGGTTCCATCCAGCGGCTTGTACACGAATATGCGCTCAAGGCGGAGCTTGATGCTGACTGGGCAGCGCGACCAATTGCGCTGACGCACCACAACGACCGCTTGACGCTGGTGCTTGAGGATCCCGGCGGTGCGCCGGTGGATCGACTGCTTGGCCGGCCACTGGAAGTACCGCATTTCCTGCGCATCGCGATCCCCCTGGCGGGGACGCTCCGCCAAATGCATGAGCGAGGGCTTATTCATAAGGACATCAAGCCGGCGAACATCCTGGTGGACGGGGCAAGCGGCGGCGTGTGGCTGACAGGATTCGGCATCGCCTCGCGTCTCCCGCGCGAGCATCAAGCGCCCGCGCCCCCGGAGGTAATCGCCGGGACGCTTGCCTACATGGCGCCGGAACAGACTGGCAGGATGAACCGCTCGGTGGACTCCCGCAGTGATCTCTACGCGCTGGGTGTCACCTTCTACGAAATGTTGACGGGGCGGCTCCCCTTCACCGCCGCCGATCCGATTGAGTGGGTGCATTGCCACGTCGCGCGGCAACCGGTGCCGCCTAACGAGCAGGTCGCAGGCATCCCGGGCCTGCTGTCGGCCATTGTGATGAAGCTCCTCGCCAAGACCGCCGAGGAGCGCTACCAAACCGCCGCGGGCATCGAGGTCGATCTGCGGCGAAGTCTGGCGGAATGGGAGACGCGTGGTCGCATCGATCCGTTCCCGCTGGGAACGCACGATCCGTTGGACCGGCTGCTGATCCCGGAGAAACTGTATGGGCGGGAGCGTGAGATCGATGCCCTGATCACAGCCTTCGACCGCGTCGTGGCCCACGGCAAACCAGAACTCGTGCTCGTATCCGGTTATTCCGGGGTCGGCAAATCTTCCGTAGTGAACGAACTGCACAAGGCGCTGGTTCCGCTGCGCGGCCTGTTCGCGTCCGGCAAGTTCGATCAGTACAAGCGCGACATCCCCTACACGACCCTGGCACAAGCCTTCCGGACCCTCGTCCGTCAGATCCTCGCCAAGAGCGAAGCGGAGGTGGGGCCGTGGCGGGACTCCCTGACCGAGGCGCTGGGCCCGAACGGCCAGCTTATCATCAACCTCATCCCCGAGGTCGAATTCGTCATCGGGAAACAGCTACCGGTTCCGGACCTCCCGCCGCAGGATGCGCAGAACCGCTTCCAGATGGTATTCCGACGGTTCCTCGGCGTGTTCGCGCGGCCGGAGCACCCCCTCGCATTGTTCCTCGACGATTTGCAATGGCTGGACACAGCAACGCTCGACCTGCTCGAGCAATTTGTCACGCACTCGGAAGTGAGCCACCTTCTGCTGGTCGGGGCCTACCGCGACAACGAGGTCAGTCCGTCTCACCCGCTCATGCGGACACTCGATGCAATCCGCAAAGCGGGCGCGCCGATCCAGGAGATCGTGCTGGCACCTCTTGAGCTCGACGATGTCGGCCGACTTGTGGTCGACTCCCTGCACTGCAATCGGGATTCGGGTCATCCTCTGGCGCAGCTGGTGCATGAGCAGACGGGCGGCAATCCGTTCTTCGCGATCCAATTCCTCACAGGGCTGGCCGAGGAAGGGCTCCTTGCCTTCGACGCGAACGCGGCGGCCTGGATCTCGGACTTAGCGCGCATCCGCGCCAAAGGCTACACCGACAACGTGGTGGAGTTCATGGTCGCGAAGCTGAAGCGGTTGCCCGACACGACGCAGCAGGCACTCAAGAAACTTGCCTGTCTGGGGAACGTGGCAGAGATCGCTACCCTCATCTTGGTTCGCGGGGTATCGGAAGAATGGATCCACACTGCGCTCTGGGAGGCTGCCCGCACGGGGTTAATCCTCCGCCTGGATAGTTCCTACGCGTTCATTCATGACCGCGTTCAGGAGGCGGCCTACTCGCTCATCCCTGAAGGCGACCGGGCGGCGGCACATCTTCGGATTGGCCGAGTGCTTGCATCACAGGCACCCCCGGAAGAGCTAGAGGAGAAGATCTTCGAGATTGTGAACCAACTTGACCGCGGTGCAGCGCTGATCCAATCGCAGGAAGAGCGCGACCGGGTCGCCGAACTCAATCTGATTGCAGGCAAGCGCGCAAAGACTTCGACAGCCTACGCCTCGGCACTAAGTTATCTCGCAGCCGGCCGCGCGCTGCTGGCGGAGGACAGTTGGGAGCATCAATACGAAATCACCTTTTCGATCGAGTACCACTGGGCCGAGTGCGAGCTGCTGACCGCCGATCTGGCGGCGGCGGAAGAACGGCTCATCACGCTTTCGCACCACGCCGGAAACCTCGTCGACATCGCCGCCGTGGCGTGCTTGCAGCTGACGTTGTACACGACCCTGGATCGGAGCGACCGCGGCGTGGAGGTGTGCCTTGAATTCCTCCAAAGGGGCGGCGTTCACTGGTCGCCGCATCCGACAACGGACGATGTCCGGCGGGAATATGAGCGGATATGGCAGCACGTCGGGAGCCGCCCCATAGAGGCACTCGTCGACTTGCCGCTGATGAGCAATCCGGAGGTCCACGCGACTCTCGATGTCCTGACCGAGGTCGTGACACCGGCATTGTTTACCGACGAGAACCTGCTCTCACTCGTGATTTGCCGGATGGTCAATCTCAGCCTGGAGCACGGTAACAGCGATGGATCGTGCTTCGCTTATGTCTGGTTTGGTATGATTCTCGGACCGCACTTTGGCGATTACCGGGCTGGATTCCGGTTCGGCAGACTTGGGTACGATCTGGTGGAGAAGCGTGGACTGCACCGCTACCAAGCCCGTGCCTACATGTCCTTCGGGAATCTCGTTATGCCCTGGACAAGGCACATCCAAACCGGCCGGAATTTGGTGCGTCGCGCTTTCGACGCCGCAAACAAAATCGGTGACCTCACCTTTGCGGCTTACAGCTGCAACAACCTGAACACCAATCTTCTCGCAGCCGGCGATCCGCTCGGCGATACGCAGCGCGAGGCCGAAAATGGGCTAGACTTTGCGCAGAAGGCGCGGTTCGGTCTCGTTATCGACATCATCACCGCGCAGCTCGGACTGATCCGGACTCTGCGCGGCCTGACGCCGGAATTCGGTTCCTTCAATGATGAGCGGTTCAGCGAGAGCCAGTTCGAAGATCACTTGCAGAGTGATTCACGTTTGGCGCTTCCTGAATGCTGGTATTGGGTTCGCAAGCTGCAAGCGCGCGTCTTTGCGAACGACTATGTTTCCGCTATCGAGGCAGCATCGAAGGCACAGCAGCTTCTCTGGACGTCGCCCTCATTCTTTGAGGTGGCTGAATTCCATTTTTTCGGAGCACTCGCGCGAGCGGCGCAGTGCGACGCGGCATCCGCCGACGATCGGGGCCACCATCTGGAGGCACTTGCCGCCCATCACAAGCAGCTCGAGGTGTGGGCGGAGAACTGCCCCGAGAATTTCGTAAACCGTGCGATGCTGGTCGCTGCCGAGATCGCTCGCCTCGAAGGCCGGGAGCTCGATGCAGAGCACCTCTACGAACAGGCCATCCGCTCGGCCCGCGCCCACGGTTTTGTTCACAATGAGGCGCTCGCCAATGAACTTGCTTCCCGCTTCTACGCGGCGCGCGGATTCGAAAAGATTGCCCGCGTGTATTTGCAGGATGCCCGCTACGGCTATCTGCGTTGGGGAGCCGATGGCAAGGTGCGGCAACTCGAACGTCTTCATCCGCATCTCCGCGACGCGCCTGCCCATGCATCTCCCACCACTACCATTGGCGCGCCTGTCGAGCATCTGGATGTCGGGTCGGTGCTCAAGGCCGCACAGGCGGTATCGAGCGAGATCGTCCTCGACAAGCTTATCGAAAGGCTGATGAGGATCGCGGTCGAGCATGCCGGTGCCGAGCGTGGGCTGCTTATCCTGTTCCCGGGCGACCAGCCGAGGATCGCGGCGGAAGCGACGACCGGTCGCGGCCAAGTCGAAGTTACCCTGCGCGAGACGGTCGTTTCACCGGCCCATCTTCCCGAATCCTTGCTGTATTACGTGATCCGAACGAGGGAAAGCGTGATAATTGATGACGCCTTGGTGCAAAATGCCTTCTCGGCCGATGAATACATCTGCCGGAAGCACGCCCGGTCAGTCCTTTGCCTGCCAATGGTAAAGCAGTCCAAGCTGATCGGGGTGCTCTACCTCGAGAATAATCTGGCATCGCACGTATTCACGCCCACCCGGATCGCAGTACTGGAGTTGCTGATGTCGCAAGCGGCGATCTCGCTTGAGAACGCCCGTCTCTACAACGATCTCGGGGAAAGGGAAGCGAGGATCCGCCGGCTGGTCGACGCTAATATCATTGGCATAATGATATGGGCTGTTGACGGCCAGATCATCGAAGCCAACGAAGCTTTTCTCGGCATGTTGGGCTACCGCAGTGAAGACCTTATCTCGGGTCGACTGCAATGGAAGGATCTGACGCCGGCCGAATGGCGCGACTCCGATGAAAAGGCGGTAGCAAAACTGAAGGCGACTGGATCTATCCAGCCGCGCGAAAAGGAGTATTTCCGGAAAGACGGGAGCCGCGTGCCAGTGCTCGTCGGTGCGGTAACCTTGGAGGGAAGTCGAGAGGAGGTTGTCGCTTTCGTACTCGACTTGTCCGACCGGAAGCGGGCAGAAGACAGGCTGCGCGCCAGCGAGCAACGCCTCCTCGATGCCCAGATGGAGCTCTCACACGTAACGCGCGTAACGACGCTAGGCGAAATGACAGCTTCCATCGCCCATGAGGTGAATCAACCACTTGCCGGCGTCATCGCTAACGCAGAGGCCGGTCTGCGCTGGCTCGATCGCGAAACTCCTGACCTGGACGCAGTGCGCCGCTCGGTGGAATGGGTGATAGAAGATGGCAACCGGGCGAGCGAGGTAATCCGGCGC
Source organism: Bradyrhizobium sp. (assembly GCF_050014615.1). Taxonomy (GTDB): domain Bacteria; phylum Pseudomonadota; class Alphaproteobacteria; order Rhizobiales; family Xanthobacteraceae; genus Bradyrhizobium. The sequence continues at coordinate 35,738 of NZ_JBEKCZ010000008.1, forward strand.
GTCCGGGCGCTCGCAAACAAGACCGATGTTGAGAAGACGCCGCTCAACATCAATAACGTCGTCAGGGAGGTCGTTGTGCTGGTGCAGCGTGAGTTGATCAGCCACCAGGCGTCGCTGCAAATGGAGTTGGAACCGGCTTTGCCCATGATCCTGGGCGATCGGGTCCAATTGCAGCAAGTGATTATCAATCTGGTGATGAATGGTATTGAAGCGATGCAACCGGTTACGGATCGGCCGCGTGAGCTTGTGATCCGATCCCGCCAGGACGAGGCGCAACATGTGCTCCTAAGTGTGACGGATTGCGGCGTCGGAATCTCCGCCGAGAACGCGGATCGGCTGTTCAACGCCTTCTTCACCACCAAGTCCGACGGCATGGGCATGGGGCTCTCAATCTGCCGTTCGATCGTGGAAGCTCACGGTGGCCGGCTGTCGGCCACGACAAACCTACCCCACGGGGCCGCGTTTCAGTTCACTCTGCCGGTGAACACAGCCAACGTGTCGTGATGTCGCGCTCGTAGCCGTCATCATATCGAGATCCGGAGGCAATTAGCGTCGCTGCCCGACCTTAAAACGCTAAATAGCGATTTAATTGAAAACCTTGAGACCGGGAAAGATCTGTAGGCAATCCAGCTTGACCAGACCGAATCCGTATTTCATCCCGCATCTTGGAGAGCTTCTCGAATGTCGACGGAAACCATTTCGGCGGATAGCCCGTCTGCAATCGATGGTCTGCAGGCAGAACGCCGGGGATGGGCCGCCGCTGCGATTTTCACCGCCCTTGCAATGGCATCGCTCGATACGGCGATAGCGAACATCGCTCTCCCCGCTATCGCGGCGGATCTTCATGCCAGCCCAGCCGATGTCATCTGGGTGGTGAACATCTACCAGATTGCTTTGGTTGCAACGCTGTTGCCGCTCGCCGCGCTTGGCGAGGTCGTGGGTCACCGCCGGATTTATCTCCCAGGCCTGTTGCTGTTTACGCTGGCGTCGCTGGGCTGTGCCTGCGCCTGGTCGTTACCGAGCCTGCTGGCGGCACGGGTGCTGCAGGGTCTAGGCGCCAGCGGCATCATGAGTGTGAATACCGCGCTGGTTCGTTTCGTTTATCCGGGGCGCCAGCAGGGCCGAGGCTTCGGACACAATGCGCTGGTGGTCGCAGCCGCCTTCACGCTCGGCCCAACCATCGCCTCCGGCATCCTGGCGGTCGGGCCGTGGACCTGGCTGTTTGCCATCAACATTCCCTTCGGCGTTGTTGCGATGTTGATCGGCCTGAAGACCTTGCCGTGCACACCAACAGCGTCGCACGCCTTCGATTTTACCGGCGCGCTGCTGGCTGCCGCTTGTCTTGGTCTTTTCATTCTAGGGGTCGGAAGCGCGGCCCATCATGCGCCGCCTGGGCTGGTAGCGATCGAGGTTGTCTCTGCCGTGTTGCTTGGCTGGGTTTTGATCCGCAGACAGGCGGATTCTCCAGCGCCCGTGCTGCCAATCGACCTGTTTCGCAGGCCGATTTTCGCGCTGTCCACTGCCACCGCGATCTGCTCGTTTGCGGTTCAGGGTTTGGCTTTCGTCTCCCTGCCATTCTACTTCGAGGACATTCTCGGCCGGTCACAGGTCGAGACCGGCTTTTTCATGACCCCCTGGCCTCTCGTGGTGGCCATCATGGCGCCGATCGCCGGACGCCTATCCGACCGTCATCCCGCAGGAATCCTCGGCGGCGTCGGTCTCGCGTTGCTGAGCCTGGGCATGGCCCTATTGGCGATGCTTCCGGCAAGCCCGCATGTCGTCGATATCGTTTGGCGCATGGCCATCTGCGGATCCGGATTTGGGTTTTTCCAGGCGCCGAACATGAAGGCGTTGATGTCCAGCGCGCCCGCCGATCGCAGTGGAAGCGCGAGCGGCGTGGTGGCAACGGCACGCCTGATGGGACAGACGACCGGAGCAGCACTTGCGGCACTGTGTTTCGGCCTCGTCGGTCGTGAGGGCGCCACGCTCGCCCTGGTGCTTGGTGCAGGATTTGCCGCGGTCGGATGCGTGGTGAGCGTGCTGCGTTTGGTCGCGACCCCGCAACACCGCGCTTAAACCTTGACATGTTTTCGATGTTTCTGCCGCAACATCTCCCCCAAAGAGTCGCGGGCTATTTGAGGAGATTAAGCGGCGCGTCACACGCGCCGCTCCCAATTGGCATTGGAGCGGCATTTTTGGCCGGGCAGTTCCCATTCCGTGCGTACCAACGAATTTACAAGGTTTGCTTCGCGCCGAACGCGGAAGTTCATTTCGGCGATCCGATCGATATCTATACTCGCCTTGCTAAGTTTGGTTCGTATTGCGCAATTCCTGCCGACACCGGGATTCATCGGCTTGATTGTCGTCACGGGCGACCTACCTCCGTTCATAGAGACCACAAATAAATGGAGCTTTCTAAAATGAAACGGGCAACTGCAACAAATCGTATCGCCAGCCTTGGCTTAACCTGCATTCTGCTTTGGTCGGCCAGCACTGCGGTCGCCACTGCGCAAACCGCCGTACCGCCGGAGGCGCCGGCGACACTCAACGCCGTTGATTTTAATTTTGTCGGCCAAGCAAATCTGGGCGCTCCCTTCCAGGTCGATTCCGGCCGGCTGGCTGAAACGAAGGCCACGAGCGCTGCGATCCGCAGCTACGCCCATTTGATGGTCACGAGCCATATTCCGGTCGTCGACGCGCTGAACGTGATCCTCAAGCAGAAAAACATCACCCCGTCGAACACGCTTCTGCACGGCGCCTATGATGCGATGATTTTCACGCTCGAGGCGGACCATCGCGCCACGTTCGACCGGAATTATGTGAATGGCCAGGTCGAATATCAGAAGGGCAATGCGGCATTGTTCGAACAGGAGATCCAGAACGGCGCCGATCCTGACCTCAAGGAGTTCGCGCGCCAGACTCTCCCGAAGATCGTGGACCATTTGCATCGCGCCGAGAAGCTTGCTGCTGAAAACGGCGTACATCTCGCCTCGAAATGAGGCAACGGTGACGCGGTCAGTTTGATGGACCGACGCACTGATCATATAAGTCGCCAAAGAAGGAAACCATCATGCGCATCGTCGTCGCATGCGGCATCGTGCTCGGAGCGGTCGCGTTGCTCCAGCCCGCCGCGGCAGCACCTTTTGCGGAAAAGAAGGTGCTGACCCTGGAGATTGCGCGAAAGATCGTCACGGCCGCAGAATCGGAGGCAACCCGCAATCACCTGGCCGGCGTTGTGGCGGTGGTCGATGACGGCGGCTGGCCGATCCTGATCGAGCGCATGGACCATGCCGCCTACCTCGCCAGCGTGGAGCTTGCGCCTGGCAAAGCCCGAACCGCCGCGCTGTTCAAGAAACCTAGTCAGGCGCTCGAAGACGCAATCAACCACGGTCGCATTGCTGCCGTTACGGCGCAGGGCTTCACCGAGATGCAGGGCGGACTTCCCATTGTCGTCGATGGCGAGGTGATCGGTGCCATCGGCGCGAGCTTCGATACGCCGGAGCATGACGTGCAAATCGCGCAAGCCGGGCTCACGGCGGTCCCTCGTTAAATTGAACCAGGCGGCGTGACCTCGCTCTTGCAGACTTCCGGCCGCCGACACAAATTTAGAGCCGACGGCGTCAGTTAAGTGGAGCCCGAATGATGGCTCGTAGGTATCTTGCTGAAACAAAGACGCGTCGACGAGGACACACCATGAAGATCGGAATTATCGGGGCGGGAGCTGTAGGCGCGGCGTGCACGTTCGCGACTTTGATAAACGGCTGCGCCAGCGAGATTATTCTCGTCAACCGCAATCGGGATCGAGCCAAAGGGATGGCGACTGACATGGGCTATGGGGCGCCACTGTCATCCGTCACCACGGTAACGGATGGGGACTACCCGGATCTGGCCGGTGCCGCACTCGTCATGATTACCGTCGGGGTCAACGAAAAAACCGGTGGCGCGACCGATCGTGGCGATCCGCAGGGACGGTTACGCCTGCTCGACGCGAATGCGGCGGTTTATCGCGATGTAATCCCACAGGTCGTCGCGGCAGTTCCGGATGCCGTGCTGCTCGTGGTGACCGATCCTCCCGATCCACTCGCCTATTTGACACGGCAATTGGCGGGCCACGACCGCGTCCTCAGTACCGGGACCTTGCTCGACAGTCTGCGTTTTCGGGTGCACCTCGGCCGACGCCTCAACGTCGCCCCTGCGTATATCGATGCGCAGGTTCTCGGCGAACACGGAACATCCCAGATTTTTCACTGGTCCGCTGCCCGCGTCGGAGGCGTCCCGATCTCGGATGCTCTCGGAAGATACGACCCGAAGCCGACCGACATCCGAGCGGCGATCGAGGAAGAGGTTCGCTACGCAAACATTACTATCATCGAGGGGATTGGAGCCAGCCAATATGGGATAGGAATGATTTGTGCCCGAATCGCCGAAATTGTACTACGCGACGAACGCGCTGTCGTTCCGATAGGGTTCTACAGTTCGAAGTATGGCGTAACGCTGTCGCTGCCGAGCGTGGTCGGGCGAGAGGGCTGCCACAACGTCCTCTACCCACCGCTTTCGGATTTCGAGCAGATGGGCCTGGAAAAATGCATTGAAACACTGCGCAGCGCCCAGGAACGAACGCGCTGACTAATCTTTCAAAACGCGACAAAGCAGGACCGATGGCAGGTTGCCTTTTTGGCAGCCCACCCGAGCTTGCATATCCGCGAAAATGAATTCGAGTTTAGAAGGGCTGTTGAGCCTCATGTTCACGGGCGGAAGACGCCGGCGTGAACAATCAAATCACCTTCTCCGTCATAACAACCACGTGAAGCAACCGACCGGCCTTGGCAGGCTGCGATGATTTCGGGATTGTGAACGGGGATTTAATTGAAACATTTGAGTCCAGGCGAGATTTTACCTGAGTGCTTTCGTCGAATTGGTTTCTTGCATTTCGCGAGCGCATTTTGTGCAACCGACTTAGCTCTAGCTTAAGCAGCGGATCTCCACTCAATGTCTTCTCAATTGCCGCCTGTCGCTGAAGGTACAAGAATGCTGGACCTCGACCACCTCTTTCCTCCGTTTGGTCAAGCAGCGGCCATTCGTAAAGTGCGTGCCGCGGAGCGCGGATGGAACACCCATCCGCTGCGCGTACCGCTCGCGTACGCGATCGATAGCGATTGGCAGCCCCACGCAGAATTCGCATCGGGCCAACAGGAGTTAGTCGCGTCCCTGATCCGCACATGGACGAATGAGCTGGGATGCCGGCTGATTAAGGAGCTTTGGACAGGTGCGAAGACCGCCATCCACTTTGCCTTCGAATGGCACGCCGGCGCCGGGAACTGGATTCGCTCCAGTAGAAGCAAAAAAGGGAAGTTTGGTGCCAACGACCTGCTGAAGCTCCGGCTGGCCTGCGTCAGCGGCCTTCCGATCGACGAACCCGGTCGAATGATGCGCTGGGCTCGCAGCGACCCTCGCGCCGCGGATCATTCCGGGCCTTTCCGCTTTTCGTCCCTGATAGTCGGAGAACTCAAGTCCAAGAGGAGGCCGGAATGAATGACAAATGCGATCGGCCAACAAATAAACTTCAAAAGAAGACACGCTAAGCGAGACCGCCAGCGAAATATGCCAAATGGCGTCGCGCCGATGAACAACTCGACGACGCTTTGAGGCAAACCTTCCCTACCCGCGACGCGGTATCGATCGTGCAAAGCGCATGCGGCGACTAGTCGGCCACGACACCAACTGATTACCGGTTATTGCCGCGGCTTTACCGGCCTACAGAACGCTAAACTCGCAGTTGCTGAAGACGCGATGACACGAAAGAATCGGAACTAGCTATGGGTATCGTTCGCTTCGCGCTGAGGTTTCCACACACGTTTTATGTGGTGGCGGCTCTGATCCTGTTTCTCGGCGTCGCCGCCATCCGGTCGATGCCGACGGATATTTTTCCGGAGATCCGCATTCCGGTGGTGACTGTCATATGGCAGTACACCGGCCTCACCACGCCGGAAATGGAACAGCGCGTCAGCACCTACAGCCAATATTCCATCAGTGCCAACGTCAACGGCATCAAGAACATGGAAGCGCAGACCCTGAATGGCCTGTCCGTCCAGAAGATCTACTTCCAGCCGGACGTCAATCTCGACCTCGCCATCGCACAGATCGTCTCTGCCACGAATTCCATTCGCTCCCTGATGCCACCCGGCATTCAGCCGCCCATCGTCGTGCAATTCAACGCCTCAAGCGTTCCCGTGCTCCAGCTCAGTCTCAGTTCAGACAATTTGAACGAGCAGCAACTCTACGATTTCGGCATCTACCGCATCCGGCAGGATTTGGCGCCGGTTCCCGGCGTCACGCTGCCGACACCGGCTGGCGGCAAGTATCGTCAGATCATGGTCGATATCGACCCGGACAAGCTTCTGTCCCGGGGACTGACGCCGCTCGACATCGTAAACGCGGTCAATACGCAGAACCTGACGCTGCCCTCAGGGACGGCGAAAATGGGAGATATCCAATATACCGTGCGGACCAATGCCACACCGGCGACGGTCAATGACCTCAACTTGATGCCGGTCAAGTTCGCCAACGGCGCCACGATCCTTTTGAAGGACGTGGCACAGGTTCGCGACGGATCGATGGTGCAACAGAACGTCGTCCGCGAGGACGGCCGGCGCTCGGTGTTGCTCAGCGTGATCAAGAACGGCAATGCCTCGACGCTGGCCGTCGTCAACGGCGTGAAGAAGGCCCTGGAAGCGACCCGCGCCGCCGCGCCCGCCGGACTCAAAATCAGCGAGCTGTTCGACCAGTCGATATTTGTTACAAACTCGGTCACCGGCGTGCTGCGCGAAGGCGCCATCGCGGCTGGGCTCACCGCGCTGATGATCCTGATTTTCCTCGGCTCCTGGCGCTCGACGCTGGTCGTGATGATTTCAATTCCGCTGGCGATCCTGTCGTCGCTCGTCGTGCTGTATTTTCTGGGCGAAACGTTGAACACCATGACGCTTGGCGGCCTTGCGCTGGCGGTTGGCATATTGGTCGACGATTCGACCGTAACCATCGAGAATACCCACCGTCTGTGGACAGAAGAGGGCATGCCGCTTTCCGAGGCGACGCTGCACGGCGCGGCCGAAATCGCGGTGCCGACGCTGGTTTCGACGCTCGCCATCAGTTGCGTGTTCACATCCGTGGTGTTCCTGGATGGACCCGCCAAGTACCTGTTCACCCCGCTTGGGCTTGCTGTCGTCTTCGCGATGCTGGCTTCCTACGGATTATCACGGACCCTGACCCCGATCACGATCGGCTTATTCCTGAAGGGCGAAAAACACCATCAACCAGATGACGGCCCCCCCGCGGGACTCTTCTCGCGGATGACCGCAGCATTCGACCGCGGCTTCGAGCAACTGCGTGAGGGATATCTGAAATTGCTCACCACGCTGCTTCACCGGCGGGCTATCGTCCCTATCGTCACCGCGTTGACACTCGGCCTCGGCGCGGTAATGTTCCTGTCTGTCGGACGCGACTTTTTCCCGCTGATCGACGGCGGCCAGATCCAGCTTCACGTTCGCGCGCCTGCGGGCACCCGCATTGAAAGCACGGAGGCGATATTCCAGGCGGTCGAGGACAAGATTCGCGAAATCATTCCGGAGAACGAACGCTCCTTGATCGTCGACAATTTCGGACTGCCGGCGCGAGCCTACAATCTGGCATTCGCCGACGGCTCGACGATCGGAATCAACGATGGTGTCATCCAGGTGGCGCTCAAGGAGGGCCACAAGCCGACCGCCGACTACGTCAAGAAATTGCGCGAGGTCCTGCCCGCCGCATTCCCGGAGGACACGTTTTATTTCCAGGCGGCCGATATCGTCACACAGATTCTGAACTTCGGACTGCCCGCTCAGATCGACGTCCGGACGGTGGGGCGCGACAAGAACAATCTTTCGGTTGCAAAGGAGCTCCGTCAAGGCCTTGCCGGGATTCCGGGCATCGTCGACGCGCATCTGCAGCAGGAAGTCGACGGTCCGGATTTTTACGCCGAGATCGACCGGACCCGGGCCGCGCAGCTCGGCCTCAATGCGAGCACGGTGGCCACCAACATCAATGTCAGCCTGAGCTCGTCGGTGCAGGTATCGCCCAATTTCTGGACCGATCTGACCTCGGGGATTCCCTATTATCTGGCCGTGCAAACGCCGGAACGGCAAATCAACTCGCTGAACGCGCTTGCCAATACGCCGGTCTCCACTTCGGTTGCAGTAAGCGGCCAAACGGTCCCTGGCATGCTCAGCAACGTGGCGACGTTCAAGCGCGACACGGTTGCAACCAACTCCAACCAGACCAACATTCAGCCGGTTTTTGACGTCTATGCCAGCGTCCAGGGCCGCGATCTCGGCAGTGTCGCTGCCGACATCAACAAGGTCACGACGCAGCTGCAGAAGCAACTGAAGCCGGGCAATTCAATTCAGGTGGTCGGCCAGATCCAGAGCATGAACGACTCTTTCCGGAACCTTGGCATCGGGCTGCTGTTCGCCGCCGTCTTCGTCTATCTCCTGATGGTTGTGAATTACCAGACCTTTGGCGATCCGTTCGTCGTGATTCTGGCGCTGCCGGCGACGCTCTGTGGCATCGTCACGATGCTGTTCATCACCGGGACCACGCTGAGCGTGCCGTCGCTGATGGGAGCGATCATGGCGGTCGGTGTCGCGTCGGCGAATTCGATTCTGCTCGTGACCTTCGCGCGCGAGCAACAGCTGAAGGGGCACTCCGCCTTTGAGGCCGCGCTGAGCGCCGGCCACACCCGAATCCGTCCCGTGCTGATGACGGCAGCCGCGATGATCGTCGGCATGATTCCGATGGCGATCGGCGGCGCCGGCGAGGAACAGAACGCCGCGCTTGCGCGCGCCGTCATCGGCGGCCTGCTGTTCGCCACACCGACAACCCTGCTGATCGTGCCTTACCTGTTCGCCATGCTGCGCAAGGGCAACGACGGGAAACCCCACCATGGCGTTTTCGAGGAAATTCAGGCATGATCGAGATTCAAATGCGACCCAAAAATGAAGGCGTGCGAGGCCGGCCTGATAATCCGGAAACCGATCGCATCGTCGCGCTGCCCAACACGGGCCGCAAACGGCGACGTCGTTACGGAGGGGCGCTGTTCGGCGGAATTGCGTTGCTTTTGCTCGTGGGCGGCCTTGGAATCGGTGCCTGGCGCCACTACCAGGCCGAGCTCGACGTCGCGGCTACCGGCCAACGGAGCCGGACTCTTGTTCCCGACGTTCGCGTAGCCGCGGTCCGCGCCAGCGACAGCAAAATTACTGTCACCCTGCCGGCGACGACGACGGCATTTGAGGCAGCGAATATCTTCGCGCGCACCAGTGGATATATCGAGAAACGTCAGGTCGATATTGGCGATCGGGTCAAAGCGGGAGCCCTGCTGGCGGACATTACCGCCCCCGAGCTCGATCATCAGATTACGCAAGCCAAGGCGACGCTGGCCCAGATTCAGGCGACGCTGCAGCAGACGCAGGCAAGCCGCGATCTCGCCGACGTCACTAATGCGCGCGACAGCAAACTGGTCCAGCAGGGATGGCTCACGCTTCAGCAGGGCGACAACGATCGCCTGACGCTGCGGGCGCAACAAGCAGCGGTGGGCGTGGCTCAGTCCAATATTGCCGCCCAGGAAGCCCAGATTCGAGTTCTCGAGCAGGAGAAGGCCTACCAGCGCGTGGTAGCGCCATTCGATGGCGTGATCACCCAGCGCAACATCGACAACGGCAGCCTGGTGACTTCAGGATCGACCTTCATGTTCACGCTGATGCACCCTGACGTGATCCGCATCCAGGTGTTCATCCCCCAGGATGAGGCTTTCGGGGTTGAACCCGGTGTCGACGCGGTGGTCCGCGTCCCCGAGATACCGGGTCGGAGCTTTCCCGGCAAGGTTACGCGCATAGCGAGCGCATTACAGCCCGGCAGCCGAACGCTGCTGACCGAGATTGACGTCCCCAATCCGGACGGCGCGCTTAGTCCTGGCATCTATTGCACCGTCGAGCTTTTCATCCCACGCAAAACACCATCGATGATCATACCGGCCGATGCGGTGGTGTTCGATCAGAACGGCGTACATGTCGCGGTCGTCGAGAATGGCAGCGCTCATCTGCAGAAAATCACGATCGCGCGTGACTTCGGCACGGAGGTCGAAGTGCACGATGGCGTCAAGCCGGGCGATCAAGTCATCCTCAATCCGATGATCGACCTGGCGGAAGGCAGCAAGGTCACGACGCGCAAGGCGCAGAAGAGCTAAATCGGCACGGAGGAGGCGATCACAATGCGACACTTGTTGGCAGCCGCTCTGCTGTTAGGCTGTCACGCCAGCCTGGCGCAGGTCTCCACCATGGGCACCACGGCCATGGGACTTCCGTCTACGCCCGGGACCATCTTGACATCCCCGCTCAATGGCCCGAGCCCGTTCTCCGCGGCGACCCAACCGGGTGCTCTCGACACGACGCTGGCGCCAGTACCGCTGGCGCTTGATCCCACGGCCTCGGGGACCAGCATCAACTGCTCTCCAGTATCCTCGCAAACCGCTTTAGCGTCTCCGACACAGATTACTTCATCAGGCCCGGTGACGGCGAGCCCAACGTCGAGCGGCACCGGTAGCCAATCGACGTTTGGAACGCCGGGGACGCTCGTGCCGCTGGGCACGGCCCTGCCGCAGGGGACGGTCGTGATCCTGCCGCAGGGGACGATCGAGCCGCCGGGCACCATCGTCACGACGCCGGGGACCAGCGTGGCGCCGGGGACTACCGTGGCGTCAACAGCGAGCACAAGCGCGACGACAGCAATGTCATTGGGGCCATCGACAATGAGCTCCGCATCGATCAGCGGAAGTACAACCGGGACCATATCGCCCGCAGCTCCGCTCGGCAGCCCCTCGAACGTCGTATGCAGTTCTACCTACGGAGGCCCGCCGACCAATGGCGCGGCTTTGCCGCTCTCGACGCCAGACATTCCGATGAACACGTCACCCGGCACGATTCAGCAAAACATCGCGCAGCTCGGCGGCACCAGCATCGATCCAACAATGTCGGTTATGCCAACGCCAAACACCTCGGCATGCGCGGAGAGCACGACGATGAATCTGGCAACGCCAGGCACCATGGCGCCGGCCAACGCCACGGGCGCTGCCGCAACGCCGGGCGTATCGCCGCCGGGCTGCTGAGGGAAAAGATTCCTTCGCTGCGCCTAGCGAGGGACCTTGCTCCCGAACCATTGACCGCTCCCGTCTGTCGGCGGCAGGACAAAAGGGCGGCCTTCGGCCGCCCTTTTGTTCTTGTTGTCTTGCCCGGATCAGTGCCGCCTTCGCTATCCGAAGAGGCAGAAAAGGCAAAGGAATAGTTTACTGACAGTCGTTCCGGCTGTCCCATTCGCCGCTCTGTCGAAAAGCGGACCACCCCATGTAATCGGTCTGCTCGTCGTAGGGATTTCCCGCTTCCTGGCTGCAGAAGGTTTTCGCACGGCCGTCAGTTGAGTTATTAGCGTTGCGGAATTGCTCGCTCGCGGCTACAGGCGCACTGTACGCCTTGCGAACGTGATAAGAGGACGCTGTGGCCATTTGAACTGCCGATCCGGTAATCAGCAACGCGCCAAGCATGGTTAGAATTGTCTTTCGCATTTTTATCTCCGTAAGTCTGACGCTCGGTCGAGGCAATTGCACCTCGCTTCATGCGTCCTGCATCCCCTCTCAGGGCGATGATGGTGTTGCGGTGTGAAGAAGAAAAATCGGGCCTTGCAAAGCTGGCTTAGTGGCTGGCTGCTTCCGAGACTGTCTCGGAAGCAGCCATCAGCCCATTAGCTCGGGGGGTTGAGTGACGGATCTTCGCCGCCTACCCTCGACGGGTCCCTGCCGCTAAAGCCAAAATTTTCCATGTTCCGGCCCGCACGCGTTTGTGGGATTGCATAGAAGGACTCGTTTGCCTGATTATAGGCTCCGCGATAATCCGACCGACGCACGTGATGCTCTGACGCGTTGGCCATCTGACCCGCAGATCCGGCAATCAGCAACACGCCAAGAATGGTTAGAACTGTCTTTCGCATTTTTATCTCCATTAATCTGGCGCCTCGGTCCGGGCAACTGCACCTCGCTTCTGCGCCTTGTGAAGGTGAGATGAGAGGTCCGATTCCATACGACCATCAACACACCGGTTTCTGAGCTTTCATTCGCTCTGCCCTCCAGGTGGGTTTCACACTCTCAATGCGCCATTAAATTTGACTTCAGAAAACAAAAGTACCGTCTGGCTTGGCCGCTGACGACCAACACAAAAGCGTTCGCTGATCGATCGTCGTTATCAAGGAAATTTGTTCGATTTCCCAATCGTGACGAGCCGCCCTCTCCGTGCAGTGCTGCTCTAACAGTCTTTCATGCATGCCGGGTTTTCGACGTCGGGTCGTGAATCGCCGACGAACATATTTCCGTTCGGCATCTTGATCGCGCTCAACGCCTTGGGGTCGAGCGTCGCCTCGGCCGGCAGCAACCCATTCAGATGAAGGATGTAGGCTGAGACCGCATAGACGTCATCATTGGTTAGCGATTGCGGCGCGTTCTGGGGCATGGCGCGGCGGATATAATCAAACAAGGTCGGAGCGTACGGCCAATAGCTGCCGACGGTCCTCACCGGCTTCGGCGTCGCAAGCGTGCCCTGCCCACCGACCAGTTGGTCGCCAATACCGCCCTCGCCGTTGGCGCCATGGCAAGCCGCGCACTGCCTATCAAAAACCTCGCGGCCGTGAGACACCGCCGCTTCCTGGTGGAAGGTTGTTGCCATGACGATCGATATCGATATTCCAGCCCGCGATCTCGGCAGGTGTGGCAGCACGCCCGCTGCCATAAGAGTTTTGCGCGTGGATCCCCGTCGCGCATGACAGCGCGAGCGTGGCGAAGGCTGCGACCTGAAGTTTACGCGTGGGCATTGGTGACCTCGCCATCAGTTCCGATGCGCCAGGGCCAGATCGCATTATTGTGGTAATAATAATTTTCGCCGCGAACCGCGAGAAGTTCGGCCAGCGTCGGCTGCACGTAACCGGTTTCATCTACTGCGCGGCTTTGCATGACGGCCGGCTGGCCGTCCCAATGCCACGCAAGCCTGAAGCGGGTCAGCGCTCGCGTCAGCACCGGTTCCTGCAGCTGCGCCTCCTGCCAGCTCTGGCCGTCATCGACCGAGACGTCGACGCGATTAATCTTGCCGTGGCCGCTCCAGGCGATGCCGCTAATCTCGTGAAATCCGGGTACGCTCAGCCGCTGGCCGCCCGAGGGACGCGTGATAATGGATTTCGCTTCCATATAGAATGTGAACTCGCGCGCCGAGCCATCCGGCATCAAGTCGGTGTATTTCGACGTCTCTTCACGTGAATATGTCGGCTCGGCGGCGACGCGAAGACGGCGGAGCCACTTCACGCTCATATTGCCTTCAAATCCAGGCAACAGCAGACGTAGCGGATAGCCCTGCTGCGGGCGCAGCCGCTCACCGTTCTGGCTGTACACCAGCATCGCATCATCAAGACATTTTTCGATGGGAACGCTTCGTGTCAATGCTGCCGCGTCCGCGCCCTCGGCGACGACCCATTTCGCGCCGGCCTGCAATCCGGCCTCCCGAAGCACGCGTTTCAGGCTGACCCCGGTCCATTCGGCACAGCTCAATAGACCAACGAGGTCGGAGGCGGTCTTGCCGTACGGTTTCCTGTAGTTTGGGTTGGCCGAGCATTCGAGGAAGTAGACATGCGATTCGGAAGGAAAGCGTCGGATGTCATCCATGGAGAAGATCAACGGCCTGTCGACGAGACCATGGACCATCAGCCTATGCTGTGCCGGATCGATCGTGGGAACACCACCATGATGGCGTTCGTAGAATAGCCCGTTCGGCGTGATGATGCCATCGAGATCCTGCAGCGGCGTTCGTCCAGACGCGGATAGATATTGCGGAAGCCCCTTTGGAATATTTTTGATGACAGCCTTCTCGAACGGCGAAGGCGTTCCGTAAGGCTGACTCCCCATGGGATCGCCGGGTGCCTTCATCCATTCCGGAACATTGGGCGGAAGGTTGTCGGAACGTTCGTTCGTCGCCAGCGCTTCGCCTCCGGCAAGAGTGCCCGCGATAACACCGCCACCCAGCAAAGCGCCGCCTTTGCGCAGAAATCGCCGGCGCGTCAGGGCAATATCCTCATCGATATTGGTTGGCTTGACCATTTCGCGTCCTCCGTCTGAAGGCCGCACAAATAAACGCCCTTCGACCGATGCCAGCTTAACTTTCAATTTAATGGTGCCGACGGGCGAACAGACCTACGTCGCCTCCACGGGGTCGAATGCTCGATAGAACGCTTTGACATCGCCCATACGGAACCGGAGATCAGCGCCCGGCGCTTTGGAGATCAAGACGCGCGGGATCATAAGAAGGGTTGAAACATGCAGCAGCACGCGACAATCACGGAAGCTCGTTTCGTGGGGAATACCGATTTTAGGTCAACCGCAAAATCTGGCGGGCGACCGATCCACAGAATGCTGGTGGCATTTTCCGCTGCCTATTTCATCGGTGCTTTGGTCACCGATGTTGTCTATTGGCAAACGCTCAATGTGTTGTGGGAGCGGTTCTCCATCTGGCTGATCACTGCAGGTCTGATACTGGCGGGCCTCGCCGTCGTCGCTTTTGCAATCGACCTGTTCGCCGGCAGACACATCGACAGGCCCGCGTGGCCTCGCGCGGTTGGCTACGCGCTTGCCATCCTGCTCTCACTGATAAACGCGTTCGTTCACAGCCGCGACG
>NZ_JBEKCZ010000009.1:0-49492 GCF_050014615.1 Bradyrhizobium sp.
GGAAACCGAACTTTTCGATCGTGATCGTCGCTGCAGCGGCCTTTGCCGTGACCCTGGGTCCGGCGGCAGCGCAAGCCGGGCCAGGTCACGCGCCGTTCGAGCGGCTTTGCGCCGAGCGTGGCGGGCCGACGCACCATCCCGAGCTGGCGGATCGGCTCGCCGAACATCTGGATCTCAATGACGCGCAAAAGGCTGCTTTCAAGGAATTCCACGAGGAACGCCGGAAGTCACTTGAGACGGCGAAGACAACTCTCTGTGCCAATAAGCCGGATCTGTCGTCTTTCGAGGCCCGTCTGGTTTTCGGTCAGAACTTCCTTGAAGCGCGGCTCAACGCTTTGAAGGCGGAGAACCCGAAGCTGATCGCTTTTTACAACAGCCTCGACGCCCGGCAGAAGGCCAAGTTCGACAGGTTCCGCGAACGTCAAGGCCGCGAATGAGCCGGAGCACGGTGTGCCGCTTAAGGGCAAGAGGGGTTTGATCGTCGGCATAGCCAACCGGAACAGCAAAGCGTATGGCTGCGCTGACGTGCTTCGCAGTGCCGGCGCGGAACTCGCCGTGACCTATCTGAACGCGCCAGCCGAACCATTCGTTCGTCAGCTCGCCGAGCAGCTCGGGAGCCCGATCGTGATGCCCTGCGATGTGCGCGAGCCCCGGGCAGCTTGAGGCCCCATCAGGAGAGAATGGGGCCGTCTCGATTTCCTGCTCTACTCGATTTCCTACGCGCCGAAGGAAGATCTGCACAGCCGTATTACTGATTGCTTGCAGGCCGGGTTTGCAAATGAACGGATTTCGGAGGCAACGTCGGCCACGATCTTCAATCCTCAAGTTGGCGTGCGCTGCTTCCCCGAGGCTGACGGCTTTGTCTTTTCGCGGCGACGATTGGTCGGAGCGTGCGCGGTGTTCCACATACGGAAGCCGCCGATGAAGGCATAGGCATTGTTGCCGGCACGGCATCCTTGCGGCAGCTTCTTCAAGTGCACGAGGTTTCCGCCGCCTATGACGACATCCTCGGGTTCAGTTGCCGCGACCAATCGTTCGATCACATCTTTAACAAGCCTGCGCCAACGCTTCTTGCCGACGTGCGCGAGGCCCCTCTCGCCAACATAATCTTCGTATGTGCCCTTCTTGTAGGGTAAGTGGCCGAGTTCCATAGGCTCGACAATACCGTTCACGATCATCGCTGAGCCGAGTCCCGTTCCCAATCCTAGGAACAACAGCCTTCCGCCCTGGTAACTGCCGAGAGCCTGCATAGCCGCATCGTTTAGAACTCTTACGGGCAAGCCGAATGCCGAAGCAAAATCGAAGCCCATCCAACCCGGTCCCAGATTGTGAGGTTCGGCGACGGGACGATTGTGAAGGACCGGTCCGGGAAAGCCGACTGATACCACGTCGTAGGCCCAGCCCCGCGCAAGTTTCTTTACACTGGAGACCATCTGCCGTGCTGTCATTCTTGGTCCAGAGACAATCTCCCTCTTTTGCTTCTTGCCGGTGACAAGTATTTTGACGTGAGTCCCGCCGACATCGATGGCCAAGATTTTCATTCCTAGAGCTCTTTTTTGGACGTCTGCATTAAGCAGCGACGTCTTATGGAACAATAATTCCCTGATGCCCGCAAAGATTTCCCTGTTACCTGAATTATTTTCCCTGTTAATTTGCGTGGGAAATTTTGCAAAAAGGCGCTGCGATGCAGCACTTTCTTGAACCGAAATCGTCGTAAGACCCCTCGAAAACGCAAAATTCCCTGTAAAATTCCCTGTTAACAGGGAATTTGGCCAGAGACGGGTGCGATCAGCACTGCGTCGCCAGCCAGCGGAATTCGCATACTGAGCGGTTACAAGATGGTCGCTCCTAGCGCGAAGCAGCCGTTCGTGAATATTTGCACTTCTGCATCGTTCGGCCTCATTATGTGTCTTTGATAGAAGCCTCGGGAACGACGCCCGCAACGAACCGAGGGAGGATAGACATGACGGTTTCGGCGGAACGCGCAGTCCTTGCCGGCGGCTGCTTCTGGGGGGTGCAGGATTTGCTGCGCCGGTATCCCGGCGTGATTTCAACGAGGGTGGGCTACACCGGAGGCGAGGTGCCGAACGCGACGTATCGCAACCACGGCAATCACGCGGAAGCCATTGAGATTACCTTCGATCCGCTGACCATCAGCTATCGAAAGCTGCTGGAATTCTTTTTCCAGATCCATGATCCCTCGACGTTGAATCGTCAGGGCAACGACCGGGGAGCGAGCTATCGGTCGGCGATCTTCTATACCAGCGACGAGCAGAAGCGGATCGCGGAAGACACCATTGCCGATGTCGATGCTTCCGGCCTTTGGCCGGGCAAGGTTGTCACCGAGGTGGCAGCCGCTGGGCCGTTCTGGGAGGCCGAGCCCGAGCATCAGGATTATCTGGAGAAATATCCGGACGGCTACACTTGTCACTTCATTCGGCCGAACTGGACGCTGCCACACCGGGCGGAGAAAGCTGATTCAAGCGCGGACGGAGTTTCGGCGGCGTGACAAAAGGATCCGATCTGCTGGTGGCCGGCCTCGAAAACGAGGGGGTCGCGTACATCTTCGCCATCCCGGGCGAGGAGAATCTCGACGTGCTGGAATCGCTGCGGCGCTCGAAGATCAAGCTCGTGCTGACGCGGCACGAGCAGGCTGCCGGCTTCATGGCGGCGACCTACGGACGTCTCACCGGACGCGCGGGCGTCTGCCTGACGACGCTGGGTCCCGGTGCGCCCAATCTGACGACGGCTGCGGCCTACGCGCATTTGGGCGCGATGCCGATGGTCATGATCACCGGACAGAAGGCGATCCGGAGCAGCCGTCAGGCGCGCTTCCAGATCGTCGACATCGTCGCGGCCATGCGACCGCTCACCAAGATGGCGACGCAGATCGTCTCCGCGCAGAGTATTCCGACTCTGGTTCGCGACGCCTTCCGGGTCGCGCAGCAGGAGCGGCCGGGCCCGGTGCATCTCGAACTGCCGGAGGATATCGCGGCCGATGAAGCTGTTGTGGACATCATTCCCCCACATGTCGTCGAGCTTCCGGTTGCGCCTGCAGTGGCCATCGAGCGCGCCGCAGCGATGATCATGGGCGCCAGCAGGCCACTGGTTATGCTGGGCGCCGCGGCAAGCCGCCCGCAGCTCGCCGAGCCGCTGTCGGCGTTCGTGCGAAGATGCAAGATCCCATTCTTCAACACCCAGATGGGGAAGGGCGCCGTCAATGCGGGCTCCAACCTCTATATGGGCACGGCCGCGCTGTCGGAACGGGATTGGGTTCACGAGGCCATCGACCAGGCTGACCTTATTATTTCAATCGGCCATGATACCGTCGAGAAACCCCCTTTCCTGATGGGCCATAGTGGACCGCAGGTCATCCATGTCGGCGCTACGCCAGCAACGGTGGAGCAAGTATACTTCCCGCAGGCGGAGATCGTCGGAGACGTTGGCGCCAGCCTCGCGGCTATAGCCGATCGCCTGGAAGGCAAGCTCCCCAATGCCTCGGCATTGCTGGGTCTGCGGGAGGGGATTCTTGCCCATCTCGCCGAGGGTTCGACGGAGGATCGGTTCCCGCTGACGCCTCAGCGCATCGTGCACGACGTCCGTCAGGTCATCCCCCCGGACGGTATCGTTGCCCTCGACAACGGCATGTACAAGATCTGGTTTGCCCGCAACTATCGCACCAGCGTCGCCAACACGCTGCTGCTCGACAACGCCCTCGCGACCATGGGTGCGGGTCTCCCTTCGGCAATCGCGGCGTCGCTGATCTATCCGGATAGACGCGTGCTCGCTGTCTGCGGCGATGGCGGCTTCATGATGAATTCGCAGGAGCTTGAGACGGCCGTGCGGCTAAGGCTGAACCTCGTCGTGCTTGTGCTTGAGGATCGCGCCTACGGTATGATCCGTTGGAAACAGGAAGTCGACGGGTTTTCCGACTTCGGCCTCGACTTCGGCAATCCTGATTTCGTCGCGTATGCGAAGTCATACGGCGCCAAGGGCTCCCGCGTCGGCAAGGCCTCGGAGCTCTCGACGATGCTGGAAGCTGCTTTCAGCGAAGGCGACGTGCATCTCGTTGTGGCGCCCGTCGACTACAGCGAGAACATGCGCGTGCTTGTCAACGAGCTGCACTCGGTCGTCCAGGCTGAGTGAAAACCCTTTTGAACCGACTGGGACACTATTGCGGCCGCGTCAAACCATTAGTGCCAATCGAATGACCACTTTTGGCGGCCATCCCGATCTGCACCCTTGCCGCACATTGCGCAGGCCGGAGATCAGCGATTTGATTTCATTGCATTCTCGGAGCAAATGCGTCGCGAAATTCTTTTGCTGGAAATCACGATCGCCTCCAAGAGCGGCGGCGCAGAGCTTGGAGATCAGGCGCATTCCCTGGAGAAGATGATCGACGCGAGAATGCGGAGGACGCCAGGAAGCGGGTGGCGGCGGTCGAACACGCCCCCCACCAGGTCGCGCCGTTTCAACTCTCGGGCTGCACGACGGGCGTACCTAAGATCATTCCGCGCTTCAAATAAAGAGTATCTCTACACCCATCGCACCGTAGTCAATTTCCACGGTTTCGACGAAACGCTGGTCGCCTATCTCCGCCTATCCCGGTCGAGTAAATCCGGTTTGTCGGCAAGCTAGTTAGTGCAAATCAGATCGGATGGATTCTGATCTAATTCGTCGAGCGCTTGGCGTATGGTCTCCACCAGATCCAAAGCCACTGGCGAGGGGCTGCGTTGCGGGGGGAAAACGGCTGCAAACTCGAAATCGATCCGCGGCACGAAGCGCCGCGCGACGACGCCACGGGTTGCAAATTCCTGCGCGGTGAAAGGATCGCATATTGCAACGCCAAGCCCGGACGACACCATCCCGCACATGATTTCTGACAGCGTGGTTTCGACTCTCAGCACGCGGCGCACATCGTCGCGCTGGAAAGTCTGGTCGATCAGATGTCGGCTGCTCGATCCGGCCGAGAGTGAGATGAACGTTTCGCCCTCGAAATCGCGCGGCTCCAGGACTTCCTTTGCTGCCAGCGGATGCCCGGATGGCAGAACCGCGACGCGCGGCAGAGGTGGCAGCCGCTGGCTCGGCAGGCCGGAATGGGCGATCGGGATCTCGGCGAAGCCGATGTCGCACTGATTGTTCAGCACCCAATCGATGACGATCGGTGAAATCACGCCGAAGAAGGCGAGATTGAGATTCGGACGCTGTTTGAGAAAGTGCCCGGCGAGCCGCGGCAGATAACCATTCGAGAGCGCCGGCAGCGCCGCGATCCGCAACGTGCCGGTGCGACGGCCACGGATTTCTTCGGCCGCTGCGGTGATGCGTTCGAGACCTACAAAGGAGCGCTCCACTTCCGTGTAAAGCGCCGTCGCGGCGGCGGTCGGCACCAGTCCGGTGCCACGCCGTTCGAACAGCTCCATCTTCAAGAGCGCCTGGAAGTCGCGCAGCAACCGACTGACCGCCGGCTGCGTCACGGAGATCAGCTTCGCCGCCTCGGTCACGCTGCCGGTGAGCATCACCGCGCGGAAGGCTTCCACCTGCCGCGAGTTGATTCGCGCCATGCCAATCTCCATCCATAACATTTCGGCATACAAAGGGTGCCATTATTCATTGGACGACGGAAGCGCGTGTTGCGATCTTTTTCAGCAACGCTGGAGATAGCCCGTTTTCTCGGCAGATGGGGCAAAAGCCCCTTGGCCGCCAAAGGCAGATGCGCGCTCCGGCCGTCAGATCGTCAGCACGGCTTCTTCGCCGCGGTATTGGAGGACTGTCCAGATGAAGTCTCTCAGCCTTCTGACAGCGGTCAGCATCGCGGCGCTCGCCACGGTCCCGTCAGCCGCCTCGGCGCAGCAAAAGACGCTCTACGTAGCTGGTTATGGCGGCTCATACGAGAAGACGATCCGCGACGAGGTGATCCCGGCTTTCGAACAGGCGAATGGCGTCAAGGTTGAATATGTCGCCGGCAACTCGACGGATACGCTGGCCAAACTGCAGGCGCAGAAGGGTAACCAGCAGATCGATGTCGCCATCGTCGATGACGGTCCAATGTATCAGGCGATTCAGCTCGGCTTCTGCGGCAAGGTCGACGGCCTTCCTGCTGATCTCTATGATGCAGCGCGGTTCAAGGATGATCGCGCCATCGGTACCGGTCTGGTCGCAACCGGCCTGATGTACAACACCAAGGTCTTCGCCGAGAAAGGCTGGGCGCCGCCGACCTCCTGGAACGACCTGCGGGATCCGAAGTACCAGAAGCAGGTGGTCATTCCACCGATCAACAACACCTACGGCCTGCACGCGCTGTTGATGCTGGCCAAGATGAATGGCGGCAGCGAAGCCAACGTCGATGCCGGCTTTCGGATCTTCAAGGACGAGATCAATTCCAATGTCCTGGCCTACGAACCCTCACCGGGCAAGATGACCGAGCTGTTCCAGTCGGGACAGGCGGTGCTGGCCGTCTGGGGTTCGGGCCGCGTGCAGAGCTTCGCCTACACCGGCTTCCCGGTTGATTTCGTCTATCCCAAGGAAGGCGCCGTCACGCTGCTTACGACCGCCTGTCCGATTGCCAAACCCAATGCGTCGCCACTCGCCTCCAGCTTCATCAAGGCGCTGCTTGAACCAAAGATCCAGCTCGTAATGTTAAAGGATTATGGCTACGGCCCCGCGCTGAAAACGGTCGCGGTCCCGCCGGAGCTCAGCAAGATGGCTCCGGTCGGCGAGCGCGCTGCCAAGCTCTACACGGCAGACTGGAGCATCATCAACGACAAGCGTGAGGAGTGGACCAAACGCTGGAATCGCGAAGTCGAGCGCTGAGCTGATCGGGAAAAGATCCATGGCCTATCTCGAACTCGATCGCGTCGGGAAGCAGTTCGGGGCGCAGAGCGTCGTCGACGATTTCAGCCTGGTGGTCGGCAAGGGGGAGTTCATCTCCTTCCTTGGCCCCTCGGGCTGCGGCAAGACCACGACCCTGCAGATGATCGCGGGCTTTCTCGATCCCTCGCGTGGCGCGATCCGGCTGGAGGGCAAGGACCTGACCGCGGTGCATCCGGCCAAGCGCGGGCTTGGCATCGTGTTCCAGAGCTACGCGCTGTTTCCGCATATGACGGCCGCGGAAAATGTCGCCTTCGGTCTGGAGATGCGCAAGGTGCCACGCACCGAGCGCGCCGAACGCGTCCGTGCCGCGCTCGCGATGGTCGGTCTCGCCGGCTACGAGGACCGCCATCCGCGCCGCATGTCCGGCGGCCAGCAGCAGCGCGTGGCGCTCGCGCGCGCGTTGGTGATCAGGCCGAGCGTGCTTCTGCTCGACGAGCCGCTGTCGAACCTCGACGCCAAGCTGCGCGAGGAGATGCAGATCGAACTGCGCCAGATTCAGCGCACGCTCGGCACCACCACGATCCTGGTCACTCACGACCAGAACGAGGCGATGTCGCTGTCGGACCGGATCGTGGTGATGAGCCAGGGCCGCATCGAGCAGATCGGCACGCCGCAGGAAATCTATGAGCGGCCGGCCTCGGCCTTCGTGTCGCAGTTCCTCGGCAAGACCAACGACTTCGCTGCGACGATCGATCGAACCGCCGTTCCCGCGCGGCTGGTTGCGGGCTCCTGGAGCGCTCCGGCACCGGCCGGGCTGAGCGGTCCGGTGACGATCAGCATCCGTCCCGAACGTATCGGCTTCGGGGACGCCGGGCTCAACGCGAAGATCGTCACCCGCGTCTTCCAGGGCAATCACTGGCTGTTCCAATGTGAGAGCGAAGCCGGCTTGGCGATCGTGATCCGCCAGAATGACGGCCACGCGCAGCCCGCCGAAGGCGACGCCGTTCGCCTTGTCTGGAAGCCGGACGACATGAGCTTGCGCGCCGGGGGCGCCGCATGAGCGCGGTCGCGGACACGGCTCCGCAAGCTGGCGCGGACGGGCGGAGTGCGCGCGCGCCATGGGCGCTCACGGCGCCCGCCCTGATGCTGTTCGTCGGCGTGCTGCTGATTCCGCTCGCAATGACCGTGCTGCTGTCGTTCCACGACTGGGGCCAGTACAAGGGCATCGAGCCGGTCTTCATCCTGAAAAACTGGCGCGAGATCGCTACCGATCCCTATTACGCCGAGATGTTCTGGCGGACCTTCCGCATCGCGGCTCTGACCACGCTGATCACTGCCGTGCTCGGCGCGCCGGAAGCCTACATTCTCAACCGCATGAGCGGACGCTGGAAGAGCTTCTTCCTGCTCGTGATCCTCGGGCCGCTTCTGGTCTCGGTGGTGGCGCGCACGCTCGGCTGGGCGCTCTTGTTCGGCGGCAACAACGGGCTCGTCAACAAGCTCTTGATGTCGCTCGGGGTGATTGGCGCGCCCTTGCGCTTCATGTTCACGGAGACCGGCATGGTGGTCGCGCTGGCGCACGTGATGATGCCGTTCATGGTGCTGTCGGTGTGGGCGGCACTGCAACGGCTCGACCCGCAAATCGAGAATGCCGCGCTGTCGCTCGGCGCCGGTTCGCTCACCATTATCCGTCGCATCATCATGCCGCAGATCATGCCGGGCGTGCTGTCGGGCGCGATCATCGTATTCTCGCTCGCCGCCAGCGCCTTTGCGACCCCCGCCATCATCGGTGGCCGCCGGCTCAAGGTCGCGGCGACGCTCGCTTATGACGAGTTTCTCAACACGCTGAACTGGCCGCTCGGAGCCGCGGTCGCAATCCTGCTGCTGGTTGCGCTGGTGCTGATTGTCGTCGGCAGCAACGCGTTGATCGAGCGGCGCTACGCCGAGGTGTTCCGATGAGAGGGAACGGCCCGCTCGCGTTGATCTTCCATGGCATGTTCGTCGTCATCATGCTGGCGCCGATCGTGGTGGTCTGTCTCGTCGCTTTCACGCCCGAGGGCTACCTGTCGCTGCCGACCAACGGCTTCTCGCTGCGCTGGTTCAGGGCGATCGCGAACTATCCGGAATTCGTCCGCGCCTTCTGGATCAGCCTTGGCCTTGGCGCACTGTCTTCCTTCGTGGCGCTGCTGTTCGCGGTGCCGGCGGCGCTGGCGATCGCGCGATACAAGTTCCGCGGCCGCGATGCGCTCGCGGCGCTGTTCCTGTCGCCGTTGATGATTCCGCACGTCGTGCTCGGCATCGCCTTCCTCCGCTTCTTCACGTCGATCGGAATGGGCGGCAGCTTTGCGGCGTTGATCATCGCTCATGTCATCGTCGTGTTTCCATTCGCGTTGCGGCTGACGCTCGCGGCGGCCACCGGCATGGATCTCTCGGTCGAGATGGCGGCGATCTCGCTTGGCGCCGGCGGCTGGACGCTGTTCCGCCGCGTCACCCTGCCGCTGATCCTGCCGGGCGTCGTCAGCGGCTGGGCGCTCGCCTTCATCCAGTCGTTCGACGATCTGACCATGACTGTCTTCCTGGCCGCACCGGGCACCGAGACGCTGCCGGTGCGCATGTTCCTCTATATCCAAGACAACATCGATCCGCTGGTGACGTCCGTCTCGGCCTGCGTGATCGCGATCACCATGACCGCCCTCATTCTGCTCGACCGCTTCTACGGGCTCGACCGTGTGCTCGCCGGCAGGAGCGACACGGGGCAATAGGAGAACTCATGTCTAGGGATTATGACGTCGCCGTCGTCGGCGGCGGGCTGCTTGGTTCCGCCATCGCCTGGGGTCTTGGCCGCATCGGCAAGACGGTCGCGGTTCTTGACGAGGGTGACATCACCAAGCGCGCCTCGCGCGCGAACTTTGCGCTGGTCTGGGTCCAGAGCAAGGGTTTAGGGATGCCGGCGTACACCAGCTGGACCGTGCGGGCTTCGGAGACATGGGGCAGGCTCGCCGCCGAATTGAAGGCGCAGACCGGTCTCGACGTCTGTCTCCAGCAGAATGGCGGCTTCCATCTGACGCTGGGCGATGACGAATTCGAGCAGCGCGGCCAACTCGTCACGCGGATGCACAACCAAGTGGGTGCGGCCGACTACAAGATGGAGATGCTGCGGGCAACCGAGGTCAGGAAGATGCTGCCGTTGATCGGCCCGGAGGTGTCAGGCGGCAGCTTCTGCCCGCTCGACGGCCACGTCAATTCGCTGCGGGCATTCCGTGCCTTCCATACCGGCTTCAAGTCGTTGGGCATCGACTATTTCCCGGAGCGCCCGGTCTCGGCGATCGCCCATGAGGGTGGAGAATTCCGACTGACGACGCCGAAGGGCGAGCTACGCGCCGGCAAGATCGTGCTCGCCGCCGGCAATGCCAACCAGACGCTCGCGCCGATGGTCGGCTTGTCCGC
Source organism: Bradyrhizobium sp. (assembly GCF_050014615.1). Classification (GTDB taxonomy): domain Bacteria; phylum Pseudomonadota; class Alphaproteobacteria; order Rhizobiales; family Xanthobacteraceae; genus Bradyrhizobium. The sequence goes on from NZ_JBEKCZ010000009.1 coordinate 10,255, forward strand.
CCCGATGGGCCCGACCCGCGGCCAGATCGTCGTGACCGAGCGCACCGTGCCGTTTCTGCCGCATCCGCTGACCACGATCCGCCAGACCGACGAGGGCACGGTGATGATCGGGGACAGCAAGGAAGACGAGCTCGACGATCGCACGCTGAAGCATTCCATCAGCGCCGTGATGGCGGATCGTGCGCAGCGGATGTTCCCGCATTTGGCGCGGCTCAATGTGGTCAGGAGCTGGGCCGGCATCCGCGTCATGCCGCAGGACGGCTTTCCGATCTACGACCAGTCGGAAACCCATCCCGGCGCATTCGTGGCCTGCTGCCATTCCGGCGTTACGCTTGCGTCCAACCACGCTTTCGAAGTCGCGCGCATGGTCGCGGCCGGTGTGCTTGAGCCGGAACTGGTCGGCGCGTTCTCGGCCCACCGATTCGAAGGCGGCCATGCCGCAAACAGCAGCGGCTACTAGTGACATCAGACAAGGAGCCAAGAGGCATCCCCATGTTCAAACGATCCGAACAGGACAAAAGACCATCGGTGCAGATCTTCGTGGACGGCGCCGTCGTCGCGGCGCGCGCGGGCGATACCGTCTCCGCCGCGCTGCTGGCCTGCGGCCGCGACGTGCGCCGCGCCACCGCGGTGAGCGGTGCACCGCGGCTGCCCTATTGCATGATGGGCGTGTGCTTCGACTGTCTCGTCACCATCGATGGCGTCGGCAACCGCCAGGGCTGCCTGGTGCCGGTCGTTGAAGGCATGCAGATCGAGATCCAGAAGGGAAAGCGGGAGATCGGAAAATGACCACGACCCCCAAGCGCGAGAGCTACGACGTCGTGGTGATTGGCGCTGGGCCCGCCGGGCTCGGCGCTGCTGCGACGGCGGCCGAGGCCGGCCTGTCGACGCTGCTGCTCGACGAGAATATGGGTCCCGGCGGCCAGGTCTTTCGCGCCATCGCCTCGACGCCGGTGACCGAGCGTGACCGGCTCGGCGCCGATTACTGGGCGGGCGCGGAGCTCGTTCAGGCCGCGCGCGAAAGCGGCGCCGAGATCATCCAGCGTGCCACCGTCTGGAGCCTCGATCGCAATCTCGAGATCGGCGTCTCCGTGGGGGGCGTATCGGCCTTCGTCAAGGCGCAACGCGTCATTCTCGCGACCGGCGCGCTGGAGCGGCCATTTCCGATTCCCGGCTGGACGTTGCCCGGCGTAATGACCGCAGGCGCCGCGCAGACGATGCTGAAGTCGTCGGCACTGGTACCGGAGGGGCGCACGGTGATCGCGGGGCAGGGGCCGCTGCTTTGGCTGCTGGCGGCGCAGATCCTGCGCCTCGGCGGCCGCATCGATCGCATCCTCGACACCACCGAGCGCCGCAACTACCTCGCCGCGCTGCCCCACGCCTTCGCCTTCGTGACCTCGCCCTATTTCGCCAAGGGTCTTGCCCTTATGCGGGAGGTGCGGGCGAAGGTGCCTGTCGTCTCCAGAGTCCGCGAACTCGCCGCAGTCGGCGACGGCCAGCTCGCAACGGTGAGCTATCTCGCTGGTGGCGGGCGCGAGACGCTGCAAGCGGATTTGCTGCTCCTGCATCAGGGCGTCGTGCCCAACGTCAATCTCGCGATGGCGGCCGGCATCGAGCATCGCTGGGATGAGCTGCAACTATGCTGGTCGCCGGTGCTTGATGAGATCGGTAATTCATCGATCGACGGCATTGCGATCGCCGGTGACGGCGCCGGGATCGGCGGCGCGGGAGCGGCGGTGTTTCGCGGTCGCATGGCGGCGCGCGCCGCGGTGGAGGCGCTGGCGCCCGCGGCCGCCGCGAAGCTCGCGCCCATGGCGACGCTAAGAACCGGTCTCGTTCAGGCGGAGCGTGGACGCACTTTCCTCGATACGCTGTTTCGTCCCGCGCCGCAGTTCCGCATTCCCTCGGGCGACACCATCGTCTGCCGCTGCGAGGAGGTCAGCGCAAAGGACATCCTCGATGCGGTCGCGATCGGGGCGACCGGGCCCAACCAGCTCAAGGCCTATCGCCGCACCGGCATGGGTCCGTGTCAGGGACGGCTGTGCGGTCTCACCGTCACCGAGTTGATGGCCGAGGCGCGTGGAAAGAGTCCGCAGGAGATCGGCTATTACCGGCTGCGCGCACCGGTGAAGCCGATCACGCTGGCTGAATTGGCGGCCGTTCCGAAGACAGAGGATGATGTCAGGGCGGTGGTGCGCGGATGACGAAACGCGTGGATGCGATCGTCGTGGGCGGCGGCATCCATGGATGCTCGACGGCGCTGCATCTGTGTCTCGCCGGAATGAAGCCGGTACTGATCGAGAAGGACTACGCCGGCCGCCACGCATCGGGCGTGAACGCCGGCGGTGTCCGTCAGCTGGCACGGCATGTCCCCGAGATTCCCCTCTCGATCCGCTCGATGGGAATCTGGGAGAAGATCGAGCAGCTCGTCGATGATGATTGCAGCTTCGAGAGCCATGGTCAGGTTCTGGTCGCGGAGAATGACGCAGAACTGGAAGTATGCCGCGCACGTGTCGCGGAACTGAACGCGCTCGGCTTTACCCACGAAGAGCTGATTGACGCGGCCGAGCTGCGCCGGTTGGTGCCTGCGGTGGCCGAAACTTGTCCCGGCGCAGTCGTGTCACGGCGTGATGGCGCGGCAAATCCCGCGCAGACCACGACGGCGTTTCGGCGCAAGGCAGAACTGCTGGGTGCGACCGTCATTGAGGGTGTGGCCGCAAGCAACATCCGGCAGTATGATGGGCTCTGGCACGTTGATGTCGGCGCCGACACCTACGCCGCGCCGGTGCTGGTCAATGCCGCCGGCGCCTGGGCGGGGCGGATCGCTGCTGCGCTCGGCGAGCCGGTCCCGGTTGAGACCGTCGCGCCGATGTTGATGATCACGTCGCGCGTGCCGCACTTTCTCGATCCCGTCGTGATTCTGCGCGGCCGCAAGCTATCCTTCAAGCAATTCACCAACGGCACCGTGCTGATCGGCGGCGGCCACCTCGCGAAGCCGGATCAGGACCGCAACGAAACCGTGCTGGATTGGCGGAGCCTCGCTGTGAGTGCGCGCACCGTGTTCGAGCTGTTTCCGGTCATGCGCGGCGCCACCATCGTGCGGGCCTGGGCCGGCATCGAGGCCCGGACCAACGACGATTTGCCCGTGCTCGGGCCAAGCGCCCGTCACAAGGGCCTTTATCACCAGTTCGGCTTTTCGCTGCACGGCTTCCAGCTTGGCCCCGGCGCTGGTGCCGTGATGGCGGAGCTGATCGTCAACGGTGGTACCCAGACCCGGATCGGCGATCTCCGCATCGATCGTTTCCATCCTTCCACGCTCTAGCAACAAGAGGACATCATGAGCATCACCCGCAGTATCCGCACCCCGATCATGCACCGCGCCGTCGAAGCCAACGGCTTCGTCTTCCTCGGCGGCACGATCGCCGACGACACCAGCGTCTCGATGGGCGAACAGACACGTAACATCCTCGGCAAGATTGCCGGTTACCTGAAAGCGGCGGGAACGAATGAATCCCGCGTTGTCAGTGCCTCGATCTTCGTAACGGACCTATCCAAGAAGAAGGAGATGGATGCGGCCTGGACCGAATTCTTCGGCGACAATCTGCCGACGCGAGCAACGGTCGGTGTGGCCGATCTCGGTGGCGGTGCCTTGATCGAGGTAGTGGTCACCGCGCTCAAAGGCTGATGCAAATATCGCGGCGCCGATAGCGACCAGGATTGATGTTGTTTATGGAATGGCCTCTGTTGGCCGCGCATAGCGGTCATTCGCGTAATGGGCGGTTATAGAACGGCCGCCGCTAGTGCAAAGGCGGTCGACATAAAGCACAGGCGCACTAACTTGCAACCTGCTTGGTCCACGAGCGAGCATCCAGCCAATGGAAGCGCTATCCGCCGAACAGAACCGAAGGGCCAAATTGAGCGACGGTGAGCAGTGCGATCGCAATGAGCGCGGCCAGAGCAAAAGCCAACGCGGCGGCTCGGATGCTGTGATTATTTTGAGCGATGCCTGCAAAATTCTGTGCTGGAGGGACGTTGATCGTCAGGCTTTATCTTTTTGTTGCGCGCCTGGTGCCGCGGCTAATGCCTGCTCCAGATGCAGCCGCATTTTGGCGGAGGCCTGGCTCAGATCACCCGTGGCGATCGCCTCGATGATCGCGAGGTGCTCGCGGCACCAGTCCTGGACGCGGCGACTGTTGAAATAGCTGCCGAATTCCAACAATCGCCTCAGCCGGTTCTGGTGCTGGATGGCCTGAACGAAGAAGGCATTGCCGCTGAATTCGGCGCACATTTCGTGAAACGCCGCGTCGGTTTCGAACAGTTGCGCACTGCCGACGGTGATGATGTCGGGATGCGAGATAAGATATAAATGCTGCAGGCGCATCCGCTCGATGGCGGCGAGATCCGGCCTGAATGTCGGCAGCAGGAAGCAGGCGGGTTCGAGCGTGAGACGAAATTCGTAGCTGCCTTTCAGTGCGACCAGCGAATCGAACGTCGGAAGGAAGGTCCAACCGTGCCCCCTGTTCTTTGCGATCAATCCGTCCTCGGCGAGCCGCGACAGCGTGCGTGTCAGCGCGACCCGGTCGACGCCGTAGCGGCGCGCGAGTTCGCTCTGGGTCATGGAATCCGGAACGACGTTGTCGAGGCGGTCGCGAACCAGCCTCTGATAGAGTTTCTCGTCGGCAGTCGAAGGAACCTCGATCTCGATGCGATGCAAGGAATCGAATGGCTTGCGCAGGAAGTATCCATGGTTCTTCCGCGTCTCCACGATTCCGCGTTTGGCAAGAAGGTTCAACGCCGAGCGGATGGGCGTGCGCGAAACGCCGACAAGGTCGGCGAGCTGCTGCTCGCGCAGATGATGGCCCGGTTCCAGTCTGGCGTCGCGGATGACGTCCAGAAGCTGATTGGCCAGGTGGAAGCTGTTCGGACGGGAAGAACGCGTCATGATTAGGCGGAGGTTTTGGAGATTCATTACGAAAGTACAATGGGTTACTATTAATACAATACTTGTCCGATCCGTTCCATGCAACAACGGAGATGCTGAAGGCTTAAGCACAAGCTGCCTGTCAATAATGCTTGACGAAACGGGTGGCATCTATTGTACATTTGAACATCAATAAAACAATCGGAGGCACAGGGTCACACCATGTCACGCTTGCGCATCATTTTCGGAATGCTGTCGCTCTGCCTGTCTGGACAGGTCATCGCGTCCGCCATGGCCGCCGATTTTTCCGCCGTTACTCCCGTCGAAAAGGGAGCACTGACCTACGGCGTCGCCGCGACCTTCGCGCCGTTTGAATATCAGAAGGACAGCAAGCTCACGGGCTTCGATATCGACATGATCGGCGCCTTGAGCAAAAAGCTCGGAGCCGAGCCGAAGCCGATGAACATGGAGTTCAAGGGCCTGATCCCAGCACTCCAGGGCGGGCGCATCGATCTCATCAACTCGGCCATGTATATCAATGATCAGCGCGCCGCTCAGGTCGAGTTCATTCCCTATCTGAGGATCGGCAGCCTTGTCGTCGTGCAGGCGGCCAATCCCTCGAAGATCGCGGGCCGCGACACCTCCCTGTGCGGCAAGACCATCGCCGTCACGCTCGGCGGCATCCAGGAGAGCTACGCGCGGCAGGACGACAAGCGCTGCCGCGATGGCGGACTTGCAGGCATCACCGTGATGACACTGCCCACCGCACAGGATTCGGCGTTGACGCTGCGGCAAGGCCGCGCCGACGCCCTGTTTACGTCCACGCCGGGCGCGGTCGAATTGATGGACAAGGTGCCGGGCGCCTACGCCACGGTTGGTCCCGAATTCGAGGCGAATACTCAAATCGGGATCGCGGTGCGCAAGGGTGACGTGGCTATGAAGGCGGCGGTCGAAGCTGCGCTCAAGGAGTTCGTCGCCGACGGCACCTACAAGACGCTGATCGAGACCTGGAAATTTCCTGCTTCGGTGTCGCTGCTCAACTGAGAGGACCTTGCCGTGTCCATCGAACTCGTTCTGCAATATCTGGTTTCGCCAAGTTTCATTCGCGGTGCGGGGATGACCCTGCTGCTGACGGTGACCTCGCTGTTCTTCGGTGTCGTGATCGGCCTCGTGCTGGCGCTGATCCAGGAGAGCCGGACGCGGGCAGGGCAGGTCGTGACGTTTGCTTACCTGTGGCTGTTTCGCGGCACGCCGGTGCTGTTTCAGGTCATCTTCATCTACAACGTGCTGCCCTCGTTTGGCATCAAGCTGTCGGCCTTCGTTTGTGCCGTGCTGGCGCTCTCCCTGAACGAGGGCGCGTATATGGCGGAAATTCTGCGGTCGGGTCTGCAGGCGGTGAAGAAGGGGCAGCGCACCGCCGCCCTGGCGCTTGGCATGACCGGCGGCCAGATGATGCGCCATGTCGTCATTCCGCAAGCGGCGCGAATCGTGCTGCCGCCGATCGGCAACCAGATGATCGGCATGCTGAAGCTCAGCGCGCTGGTCTCGGTGATCGCCGTCGAGGAGTTGCTGCTGGTCGCCAATCAGACCGCGAGCGCCGACTTCCGCTATTTCGAGGCGCTGACCGCGGCCGGTATCTACTATCTCGGAATGACGACAGCCTTCATGGCCCTGCAAGTCCTGATCGAGACGGCGCTCGATCCCAAGAAGCGCCAGCGCATGCGCGGGCTTTCGCTGACCGAGCGGATGCTCGGGACATCGCAATCGTTCGCGGTCCGATAAGAGCAGGGACCGGTCATGCAGCATCTTCTTGAAATCGTCGGCATCAACAAGAGTTTCGGATCTGTGCAGGTTCTCAAGACCTGCAGCATGACGGTGGATGCGAAGGAGACCGTCGTCGTGATTGGCCCGTCCGGTTCCGGCAAGTCTACGCTGCTGCGTTCCATCAACCTGCTGGAGCCGGTCGACAGCGGCGATATCTTTTTTGCGGGCGAGAATATCACGCGCGAGCGCAAGAAGGCGCATCTGCTGCGTCAGCAGATCGGTATGGTGTTCCAGAACTTCGAGCTGTTCTCCCATCTCTCCGCCGCCGAGAACGTGATGCTGGCGCCGGTGAAAATTCTCGGTATTAGCCGGGCCGATGCGCACGACATCGCCGTCGAGCTGTTGCGCAAGGTCCAGATTCCGGAGAAGGCGGATGCCTTTCCCGACGAATTATCCGGCGGGCAGCAGCAGCGCGTCGCCATCGCCCGTGCGCTCGCGATGCGTCCCAAGCTGATGCTTTACGACGAGCCGACCTCCGCGCTCGATCCCGAGATGATCCGCGAAGTGCTCGACGTCATGGCCCAACTCAGCGCGGAAGGCATGACCAGCATTGTCGTGACCCATGAGATGGGATTTGCGCGCCGAGCCGCCGACCGGATCGTCTTTATGGAATCCGGTGAGATCATCGAGAGCGCGTCGAGCGAACAGTTTTTCGCCGGGACGGTCAATGATCGCAGCCGGCGTTTCCTCGACCAGATCCTTCATTGAATGTGATGCCCCCGGAGCCTGTTTAATGTCCTTGTCACCTGACGTCGCCCGCATGAAGCGCGAGCTCGCGGACCTCGTCGCGATCGATACGCAAAACCCTCCCGGCGACGAGGCCCGCGCCGCGCAATTCCTGCGCGGGCTGCTGGTCACCGAGGGGTTCGAAGTCGCGTTGCAGGAGTACAAGCCGGCGCGTATCAACGTTGTCGCACGGCTGGAGAACGGCGCCGGCCCGGTGTTCGCCTTCAACACCCATATGGACGTCGTGCCGGTGGGGGACGGCTGGGCGTCCGATCCTTTCGTGCTGAAGGAAATGAACGGGCGGCTTTACGGGCGCGGCGCCTGCGATTGCAAGGGGCCGCTCGCGGCGATGCTGGAGGCGATGCGGATGCTGGCGGCGGATCGCGCCGCGTGGTCGGGGACGCTGCTTGGCGTCTTCGTTGCCGACGAAGAGATCGCCAGTGAAGGCGCCAAGTTTTATGCCAGCACCGGTCCGAAGATCGATGCCGCCGTCATCGGCGAACCGACTTCCAACGCCACCTTTACCGCGCACAAGGGAAGCCTGCGCCCGGTGGTGCGGGTGCAGGGCGTGTCTGCGCATTCAGGCACGCCGCATCTCGGCGAGAACGCGATCTATCGTGCCGGCGAGCTTCTTGGCCTCGTCGCGGAGCATCACGAGAAAGTCGTGCGTCATCGCACGCATCCTCTTGTGGGCGCCGCAAGCCTGACGGTCACCCGCATGAACGGCGGCCATGCCGACAATGTGTTGCCCGGCTCTTGCGATCTCCTGCTCGATCGCCGGATGGTGCCGGGGGAGGATGAGGAGGCGGTCAAGCGCGAGATCGGCGACCTGCTCGCGCTGGCGCGTGAGCGTCTCGGCATCCGCGCCGAGATTGTCGGCTACAAGGCGACGACCGGGGGCGCGACCGAGACGGACATTGCCACCCCGATCGTGCAGGCGAGTCTTGCCGCGAGCCGCGCTCATGGGGTTGCCAGACCGGGCCCGTTCGGTTTCCAGGGTGGTTGCGACCTCGTGCATTTTCGAAGCATCGGCGCGCAGGGAACGGTGATTGGTCCCGGCGATCTCGCCGTCGCCCACAAGCCCGACGAGTTCGTGCCGGTGCACGAGTTTGTCGCCTCCAGCCTGATTTATCGCGACGTGGCCAAAGCCATGCTGCGGAACGGGAGCTGAGGCGTTGCGCGTCTCCCTGCATTCAGCTGATCTGCATTATGGCGGCGGTCTTGTGCTGCACACGGCATCGTCGGGCAGCATCCCGCATCTGATGGAAATCTACCTGCGGCTCGACGATGGCGAAACGATTGGCATCGGCGAAGTTCGGGCCAACATCGCCTACCTCAACGGCTTCGCTGAAAGCACCGTGGTGGAATGCGCCGCCGCCGCCGTCGGCGACGTGGACTGGACGCGCGATCCGGCCGACCTGCTTGCGACCATGGCCGATTGGGGCGCGCCTTTGATCGCTCCGGTGCGCGCGCTGATCGACTGCGCGCTGCATGATCTCGTTGCCCGTCGCGAACGCCAGACCGTTGCGGCCTGGCTCGGCGCTGCCGCGAATAGAGTGGTGTGGAAGACCAACCAGACGCTGTTCTGGTCGCCATTCGCTGAGTTCCTGGCGCAGGCACAGGCCTATGTCGATCGCGGCTTTGAGGATCTCAAGGTGAGGGTTGCCGCTACAGACTTCGCCGAGGACCTGCGCCGGATCGCTGCGCTGCGCGCGCGCTTCGGCCCACGGATCAAGCTTGCGGCTGATGCCAACGGGCGCTGGTCGGCGACCGAAGCGCTCGAGAAGCTCAAGGCACTGGCGGCCCATGATCTTGCGTACGTCGAACAGCCCATTCCGCCCGGAGACTGGCTGGCCATCGAGCGGCTTGCCGACAAAAGTCCATTGCCGGTGATGCTCGATGAAAGCGTCGCCACGCCGGATGACGTCACGCGGATCTGCAGCTATGGCGGTCGCGTTCTTGCGCACCTCAAATTGGTCAAGCTCGGCGGTATCGCGCCGACCGTGGCCGCGGCTCGTCGGCTGTCCGATGCGGGCGTTCCCTTCATGATTGGCCAGATGAATGAAGGCGCTGCTGCAACTGCCGCGGCGCTTCACGTGGCCTGCGCGACGTCGCCTGCGTTTGCGGAACTCTACGGCGCCGACGGCCTCATCGACGATCCCGCCTCGGGCGTCTCGTACACGGCCGGCACCGTGCACGCCGACCACGCATCAGGCCTCGGCGTCACTTTCGACGCTGCCGCCACCCACCTCATCGGAGACTTCGGATATGGACAATAGCGGCATTCGGCAGGGCTCGGAATCGGCATTCCCGAAAGCGGAATACGACCAGCGGGTTGCCCGCGCCCGCAAATTGCTGGCCGCGGCCGGCATCGACGTCATGGTCGTGACCGGCCCCGAAAACATCTTCTATCTCACCGGGCAGCAGACCCCGGGCTACTACACCTTCCAGGCGCTGGTGCTGCCGGTGGAGGGCGAGCCTGCGTTCGTCGTGCGTCAGCTCGAATATTTCAATTTCATCGCCAATACCTTCATCACCAACGCGGAAATCTATCAGGACGGCGATCAGCCGGTGAATTTCCTGGTGAATGTCATCAAGGCGCGGGGCTGGGCATCGAAGCGCATTGCCATCGACAAGCGCGGCTGGTTCCTTCCGATCGCGACCTATGAGGCGCTGCAGGACAAGCTCGGCGTGATCAACGACGGTGCCGGGATCATCGAGCAGCTTCGGATCGTCAAGTCGCCGGCCGAGATCGAGAAGATCGCGACGGCGGCCTCTTATGTCGATGCCGGCATGCGCGCCGGGCTCGCTGCGGTGAAGCTTGGCGCGAGCGAGAACGATTTCGTCGCGGCTATGGTGGGGTCGGCGATCTCGGCGGGTTCCGAATATGTCGGCATGGAGCCGCTGGTGTCCTGCGGCCGTCGCTCCGGAGTACCGCACGGCACCTGGCGTCGCGGCAGGCTTGCGATAGACGAGCCGGTCTTCCTCGAAATGGCCGGCTGCCATGATCGGTACCACGCCGCCTTGATGCGCTGCGCCTGGCTCGGCGCGATGCCGCAGATCGCGGTCGATATGGAGCAGACCTGTCAGGAGGGGCTTGCGGCCGCCATCGCGGCGATTCGCCCCGGTGCGGCTTGCGAGGCGCCGCATAACGCCTGCCAGCAAGTGATCAACCGTGCCGGCTATACCGAAAACTTCAAGAAACGCGCAGGCTACAGCATCGGCATCGCCTTTGCACCGGACTGGGGTGAGGGCGGTATCCTCAGCCTCTACACCGGCGTCACCACTGAGCTGCGGCCGGGCATGACATTCCATATCCCGGTGGCGCTGCGTGTCTTCGGCCAGTTCACCGTCGGCGTCAGCGAGACCGTGGTCGTCACCGAAACCGGCTGCCGTGCGCTCAGCACAATCGACCGTCCGATCAGGCGCATCCCCGGCTGAAGCCAGAACATTTCACCATTCAAAAAGGACAAGGATCATGAAAGATATCACGGAGTGCCACGCGCGATTGCGCGGCCTGTTCAACATCACCGTCACACCGTTCAAGGCTGACGGAGCATTCGACTATGCGGGCCTGGCCCGGAATATCGAGCGGGTCATCGGCCTCGGCTATGACGGCATCCTGATCGGTGGCACTTACGGCGAATTTCCGACGATGTCGGCCGAGGAGCGGGCCGATCTGTTCCGGCGCGTGATGGACATCGTCGGCAACCGGGTTCCGGTGATGCTGTGCAGCGCCGGTTCCGACGTTCGCGTCGTCCGCGATCTGACGAAGCTTGCCGGCGACCTCGGCGGCCTGCCGATGGTGACGCCACCGTTCGTCTCGGAAGTGACCGACGCGCAGATTGTGGCATTCTTTCGCGACATGGTCCCGCTCTCGCGAACCGGGGTGCTGGTTTACAACGCGCCGGGCATTGGCATCACGCTCTCGCCCTCAACGCTGGAACAACTCGCGGTCATTCCCGGCGTCGTCGGTGTCAAGCAAGGTGATCTGTCTCCGACGGCGATCGATCAGATCGCCAACCGGATCGGCGGACGCATCCGTCTGTTCTGCGCCTCCGACCTGGCGTTCCTCGGTCCGATGATGTGCGGCTTTGACGGCATCAGCTCGACCAACAGCTGTGCGCTGCCGGAACTCATTCTTGCCGCCTACCGGGCACTGGAAGCCGGCGATGCCGCGGCTGCGCGAGACCTGCACCGGCTTTGGTATCCGTTCCGGGCGCTCGCACGCGAGTTCGGGCAGCCGCAGACCACCAAGGCCGCGATGAACCTGCGCGGCTTCGATGGCGGTTCGGTTCGCCCGCCGCTGCGCGATCTCGAGGCCGCCAACATCAGGGATATTGCCGGGGTGTTGCGGGAATTGGCGACCGACCGGCGATCCAGCGTCGCACTCGCGGCCTGAAGAACCGCGCGCGAAAAATGAAAATGGCGGACGAAAACCCACGTAAAGGAACCATCGAATGAATCGCAGACAGTTGCTTATGAGTGGCGCGTCCCTGCTGTCCTTCGCGTCGCTGCCGGCCATGGTCGGACCTGCCAAGGCACAAACCGGTGAAGACGTTGTCATCGGGGTATTGTTCCCGCTGTCCGGCGCCAACGCGCAGGTCGGCGTCGATGCGCGCCACGCCATGGAAACGGCGGCCGATATCATCAACAATTCCTACGATCTCGATTTGCCGACGGCCAAGAATGCAGGCCTTGCCGGGCTCGGCAACGCCAAGATCAGGCTGATCTTCGCCGACCATCAGTCCGATCCGCAGAAGGGCCGGGCGGAGGCCGAGCGCCTGATCACCCAGGAGAAGGTGTGCGCCCTGATCGGGTGTTATCTGTCGTCGGTTTCCTCCACCGTGAGCGGCGTTGCCGAACGCTACGGCTTGCCGTTCCTGTGCGCGGATTCCTCGTCGCCAAGCCTGGCGCGCCGCGGCTTCAAGTTCTTCTTCCGTCCGGCCGCGCAGGACGAAATGTTTTCGGCCGCGATGTTCGATTTTCTCGATGCCCAGAAAGGGAAAGGCAAGAAGGTCGAAACCGTCGGCCTGTTTTTCGAAGACACGATTTTCGGCACCGATTCGTCGAATACCCAGCGCAAGCTTGCGGCGGAGCGCGGCTACAAGCTTGTCGCCGACATCAAGTACAAATCGAACTCGCCGTCGCTAAGCGTTGAGGTGCAGCAGCTCAAATCCGCCGATCCGGACGTATTGCTGCCGTCGAGTTATGTCACCGATGCGATCCTCCTGATGAGGACGATGGGCGAGCTTGGCTACAAGCCCAAAAACATCATCGCCCAGGCCAGTGGCTTTTCCGACAAGTCGTTTTACGACGCGCTGGGCGACAAGGCGGCCGGCATCATCTCGCGCGCAAGCTTCTCGCTCGACATGGCACAGAAGCGACCGAGCGTTCTCAAGGTCAACGACATGTACAAAGCGCGTTCCAACCGCGACCTGAATGACAGCACGTCGCGGGAGCTGATGGGGCTGCTCGTCCTCGCCGACGCGATCGACCGCGCCAAATCGACCGATGGCGAGAAGATTCGGGAAGCGCTGGCGGCGACCGATATCCCGGGCGAGCGCACCATCATGCCGTGGAAGCGCGTCAAGTTCGAAGCCGATGGGCAGAACATCGATGCCGATCCGGTGCTGGTGCAATACCTTGGCGGTACGTTTGTCACGATCTTTCCCGCGGCGGTGGCCCTTGCCGAACCGCTCTGGCCGATGAACGCCTGATCGGGGCGTTTCCAGACATCGGCAAAAATGAGGAGGCAACAATGCTATCCGTCGATCTCAATTCCGATCTGGGTGAAGGCTTCGGCGCCTATCGCTGCGGTGACGATGACGCCATGCTCTCCATCGTCACCTCGGCCAATGTGGCGTGCGGGCTGCATGCCGGTGATCCTGAGGTGATGGCGCGGACCTTTGCGATCGCCCGCGAGCGCGGCGTCGCGGTCGGCGCCCATCCCGGGTTCCCGGATCTGTGGGGCTTCGGCCGCCGCCGTCTTCCGTTCTCGAACGGCGAGATTGAAAGGCTTGTCGCCTATCAGATCGGCGCCGCCACCGCGCTCGCCGCCTACGCGGGTCATCGCATCAGCTATGTGAAGACCCATGGCGCGCTCGGCAACATCGCCTGCGAGGAACGCGGCGTTGCGGACGCGGTGGCGCGGGCGATCCGTGCGGTCGACCCCGGCCTGGCGCTGCTGGCCAACGCGTTGACGGAGCTGGTTGCCGCAGGTGAAGCTGCCGGGCTTGAAACCCATCAGGAAATCTACGCCGATCGCGGCTACACCGAAACCGGGCAATTGATTTCGCGCAGCCAGCCCGGCGCGATGATCGAAGACGCGGAAGAAGCCGCCGCGCGCGTGCTCGCGATGGTCGAAGCCGGAGCGGTGATCACCGCTGGAGGCAAGCACCTGTCGACACCGATTCGTTCGATTTGTGTCCATGGCGATTCCGACCATGCGGTCGCGACCGCGGGCCGCGTCCGCGAGCGATTGGAGCAGGCTGGCATCGTTCTGAAGTCATTCAGGCCAATGGCGACATGACATTGAAGGTCGATCCCGATCCCGCGACCGCGTCGTCTGCTCCGCGCTTTCTCGATGCCGGAGAGGCCGCGCTCGTCGTTCAATTCGGCGACAGCGTCGATCCCGCGATCAACGACCGGGTGCTGGCCCTCGATGCAGCCTTGCGCGCCGATCCTCCTTTGGGAACGCGCGAGTTCGTGCCCACCTATCGCTCGCTCATGATCCATTACGATCCTCTGCAGATCGACAGGGATGCGCTGGTCGCCGTTGTGTGCCGTGCGACGGGAGTTGTCGCCGAAGGGCGGGGAACGCCCGCCACCTGGACATTGCCCTGTTGCTACGATCCGGCACTCGCCGAGGATCTCGACGAGGCGGCGACGATTCTAAGGCTGACCCGGGACCAGGCGGTTGCGCTGCATGTGCAGGCGACGTATCGCATCTACATGTGTGGCTTCACACCGGGCCAGGCTTATTTGGGCGGTGTGCCGGACGGGCTCGTGATCTCGCGCCGTCCGGCGCCGAGGCCGCCGCATGACGCGGGAGCGGTATTGATCGGCGGCGGACTCTGCGTTGTCGCGCCGTTCGCGATGCCGACCGGCTGGTATGTCATCGGCCGGACGCCGGAGCGTCTCTACGCAGCGGAGCGCAAGGATGCCTTTCTGATCGATGCCGGCGACAATCTGCGGTTCGACCCGATCGATTTGGCTACCTTTCGCGATCTGGAGCAGCGGGCGGCAAGCGGCGAAATCGTGGCCCGCAAGAGTGCGGTATGATGGCTGCCGCTTCGGAAGCGATTGTTCGCGTGCTGTCAGCCGGGCTGGGTGCGACGCTGCAGGACGCCGGTCGGCACGGCTATCTGCGCTTTGGCGTCACCGCAGCGGGCCCGATGGATGCACTGGCGCATGCCACGGCAAACCTCGCCGTCGGCAATCCCGCGGGCTCGACGGCGTTGGAAATTTCCGTGGGTGGAATCGACGTGACCGCCGAATCCGGATCGCTTCGTGTTGCCGTCGCCGGCGGCGAATTCGCGCTCAGCCTCCACGGCAGGCCGCTGCCGCCGGCGGTGGCTCTCGATCTGGAGGAGGGCGCCGTGCTGAAAATTCGCGCCGGGCGTAACGGCTCCTGGTGCTATCTGGCGGTAGCGGGTCGCCTCATGGTGCCGAAGGTGCTCGGCTCTCACGCGACGCACACGCGTACCGGCTTCGGCGGACTAGATGGTCGCGCGCTTGTTGCAGGCGACCGTCTCGGCATCGAACGATCCGGATCGCCGAAGCCTTCGACGGGCGCCATCGTAGCCCCGTGGCTTGATCGGCCCCTCGACACCATTCGTGTGGTGCTTGGTCCGCAACACGACTATTTCGCCGATGACCAGATCGCCGCGTTTCTGGCTGGGCCCTGGTCCGTCTCCGCCAAGCGCGACCGCATGGCGTATTTTCTCGAAGGACCCCGGCTGACGCATGCGCGCGGCTACAACATCGTGTCCGACGGGATCGCGATGGGTGCGATCCAGGTGCCGGGAGATGGCTGTCCAATCGTTCTGATGGCCGATCGTCAATCGACCGGCGGCTATCCGAAGATTGCCAATATCATTGGTCCGGATCTCGGCAGGTTGGCTCAGGCGCGGCCGGGAGCCGCGTTCAGGTTCGAGGCGGTGTCGATCGCGCAGGCGGTTGCGGCACGGCGTGAGGAGGCGGCCTTGCTGTCGCGCGGCATTGTCATCGAGCCCCTGGTGCGTGCGCATTTCACCTCCGAATTTTTGCTCGGCCTCAATCTGATTGACGGTGTCGTCGCATCGACGCCTTCCGACGATCTTCCGACCACCAACACGACTGAAAGCCACCCCGTGGAGCACCGCACATGAATACCCATTTCAAGCCGACCCGGCTCTCGTCGCGACTGTCGGCTGTCCGTCCTTCGCCGACGATTGCCATCACCCGGCTCGCGAATGAACTGCGTCGCCAGGGACGCGACATCGTTGGCCTGTCGCAGGGCGAGCCGGATTTCGATACGCCCTCTCACGTCAAGGAGGCGGCCAAGGCCGCCATCGATGCTGGCGCGACCAAATATACCGATGTCGACGGCACCCCCGAACTGAAGCGCGCAATCGTCGGCAAGTTCAGGAACGAAAACGGGTTGTCTTATGATGTTTCGCAGATCAGCGTCGGCACCGGCGGCAAGCAGGTGCTCTACAACGCCCTGTGCGCCACCCTCGACGCCGGCGATGAAGTCATCATCCCCGCACCCTATTGGGTGTCGTATCCCGACATGGTGCTGCTCGCCGGCGGCCAGCCGGTGATCGTACCGTGCGGGGAGGCCGACGGGTTCAAGCTGAGCGCGCCGTTACTGCGCGCTGCGATCACGCCGCGCACCAAGTGGCTGGTGCTCAATTCGCCCAGCAACCCGACCGGCGCCGGGTATTCCGTAGCTGATCTAAGGGCCATCGCCGATGTCTTGCTCGACCATCCGCATGTGATGGTGCTGACCGACGATATGTACGAGCACATTCGCTACGACGGTTGGCAATTCGCAACAATCGCGGCGGTCGAACCCCGGCTGTTCGACCGCGTGCTGACCTGCAACGGCGTCTCCAAGGCGTATGCGATGACGGGCTGGCGTATCGGCTATGCCGGAGGTCCGGCCGACCTCATCGCGGCGATGGCGACGATCCAGTCGCAAAGCACCACCAATCCGAGCTCGGTCTCACAAGCGGCCGCGGTTGCGGCGCTTACCGGCCCCCTGGATTTCCTGGCTGAAAGGAATGAGGTGTTTCGCGAACGGCGGGACCTGTGTCTTGCGGCATTCAACGGCGTCGACGGGCTGAGCTGCCGGACGCCGGATGGGGCCTTCTATCTGTTTCCGTCCTGCCGGGGCATGATCGGCCGCAAGCGTCAGGACGGACGAATCATCGAGAGCGATGTCGATTTCGCGACCTTCCTGCTCGAGGAGGCGAATGTCGCGGTCGTTCCCGGATCGGCCTTCGGTCTGGCGCCGTTTTTCCGCATCTCGTTCGCCACCGCGACCGAACGCCTGCGTGTCGCTTGCGAGCGGATCGCGAAGGCCTCCAGCCGGCTGAGCTGAAGCGCGACGACTTAGTCCGTTACGATCCCTGCGCGCCGCGCGGCGGAAGCGGCTTGCGTGCGGTTCACCACGCTGAGTGCCTTGAAGATCGCGGTGATGTGGGACTTGGTGGTCTTCTCCGACAGGTCGAGCGCGCGGCTGATCTCCTTGTTGGAAAGCCCGCGGCACAGTTGTCGCAACACCTCGGTCTGCCGTTCGGTCAGGCGCTCGCCGGCTTCAGACGCAACGCGACCGGACCCATCGGTCGCGACGGGTCCAAGATCGAGCATCAGCGGAGGAACATAGATCTCTCCGGACAGCACGAGCCGCAGCGCGGACAGAATGTTTCGCGGGCTGGCGGATTTCGGCACGTAGCCGAAGGCGCCCGATTTCAAGGCAAGCCGCACGTCGCCCGGGTCTTCCGATGACGACAGCACGATCACCGGCAATTGCGGGCAACGCCTGGCGAAGACCGGGATGATCTCCATGCCACTTTGATCGGGCATGTTGAGATCGAGAAACACCGCATCGAGATCGGGATGGGCCTCCGCGAGGCGCAATCCCTCCGTGGTGTCAGACGCCTGCAAGACATCGGCACCCTGCTCGAATTGCTGGAGCAGGGCGACAAGCCCCTCGCGCAGGATCGCATGATCGTCGACGATAAGCAGCTTCATCCGGGCATTATTCATCGCATTTCCGCCTGAGGGCAAGATGGTTTCGGTCGCCTCAAGTCTTGGGACCAGGTCTTCAGACCAATCCCGGGACCTCAGTCCAATATACGTTTGGCAGTCGAGAAGTCAGCATCAGTCGCGCGCTTTTCGCGTCGGCGGCAGGTCATGGCAAGCAACAGCATTTTTCGGGAGGCCGCACTCGAACGGCTGTCAACGCCGGAGCGGCTCGACCAGGGCCTGACGCCTTTCCCGGCTCAGTCGCCTGTTATGGGCGGCGGACGATGCGCTGCTGAAACCCTTCGTCAACCGCATTGGCCTCGAACTCGACAACGCTGATCTCGATGGCGCCTGTGCCCGTCCGAGCATCGCGTTTTTCGATCTGCCGGATGCGGCGGGACCAAACAGCGTCGGCCTGGTCAGGACCATGACCGACATCGTGCTGCCGCTGGCGCTCGAGCGCGGTCTCGGCAACGCTCAACGGCGGCTCATCACCTCCGTTGTCGCGGCGGCTGCGCCTGTCGCCCGGCTCCGCCATATCGGGGTCGCGCTGCGGCGGCCCGATCCCGCCATCCGCCTGGTGTTTGGCGTGCCGCTCCATCGCATCGCCGAATGTCTCGCGCTTCTCGGTTTCGGCGCGCGCGCCAAACCGATCGGCGCCGCGGCGTCCATCATCGGCGGCGATCTCACGGAAATCGCGCTGCAAATCGATGTCACGGAGACGCTGGGGCCGCGGATCGGCGTCGAATTCCACGCCAGCAAGGCAGAGGCCTGGGCCGGATTGCTAAAGCGGATGACCGCCTATCGTCTATGCTCGGCGGAACGGGCGATTGCGCTCGCCTCCTGGCAACGGGCGCCGGACGAATTGCAGGGGCCGCAAGGCACGGCGCCTTACACCAGCGATATCCCTGATGACGCGGCCCGGTTAAGTGAGGGCCTTCCGGTTCGTCTGCTCAGCCACGCTAAGCTGTCGTTTCAGCCGGACGGCAGCCTGGAGGCGAAAATCTATCTCTATGCCGGGTTTCTATGGCGCCGCCCGGGCGCCCCCTGACGAGGCGGCTTGATGCCGCTTGCGGCCGCCGTCACCTCGCGCTGTGCCAACTGCCGCCGGCTTCGCATTTGTGCTTCCGGCACGACCATCTCTATAATCAACCCGTGGTTCAGGCATGGCCGTTGGCGGCTGCGACAGGCGGGGCAGTGAGGTGACCGATACGGAAGTGCCGCAGCAGCGTTTCGACGAGATGCGCGCGGAGCAGGTGGCAGGTTTCTATCACAACGCCACGCCTGGAACGATCGGCGGGATGATCGCCGCGGTAATCCTCGCGAGCATGCTGGTCTATACCAAGGCGACGGCACTGCACACGGCGGTGATCTTCCTGTCGCTTCTCAGTTTGAGCACGGCCGCACGCATGGTCCTGATCCATGCCTACAGAAAAGCCAGGCCGCCGGCATGGGACTGGCGTCGCTGGTCGATCGGGGCGATTGCGAGCGCTCTGGCCGGCGGCCTTTGCTGGGGGGGCGGGTCGCTGTTCTTGCTTGACCCAAGCCGGGCGGAATTTCAGTTCATCGTTTTCGTGACCTGCGCCGCTATTGCCGCGGGAGCCATCACGGCTTTGGGTACGCTTCTGCCGGCCTATTACTGCAACCTGTTTGCGATCATGGTCCCGACCAGTGTCTGGTCTGCGCTGCAGGGCGACGTCCTGCACGTGACTTACAGCGTCCTCGCCGCGCTCTGGGTTGCTATCATCGGGGTTCTTGCGAACTCGTTCAGCGAATTATTGATGAAGGCGCTGCGATTGCAGTTCGCCAATCTCGACCTTGCCAACGATTTGTTGCGCCAGAAGGAACTGGCCGAGACCGCCAATATCGCCAAGTCGCGATTTCTGGCCTCCGCCAGCCACGATCTGCGACAGCCGGTGCATGCGCTCGGCATGTTTGTCGGCGCGCTGGGCGACCGCACGCTTGACACCGACAGCCGCCGGCTCGTGAGCCAGATCCAGAATTCGGTCGGTGCACTCGACAGCCTGTTCGGCGCGATCCTCGATATTTCGCGTCTCGATGCCGGGGTCATTGAGAGCCGGCCGCGGATTTTTGCGATCCGGCCGCTGCTCGAACGGATCTGCCGCGAAGAGATGCCTGAGGTGAAGCGCAAGGGCATTGCGCTGCATCTGCTTCCATGCAGCCTCTCCGTGCAGACCGACCCGATTCTGTTCGAGCGTGTGCTGCGCAATCTTCTCTCCAATGCGGTTCGCTATACCGACCGGGGGCGCGTGGTGATCGGTTGCAGGCGCGGCGAGCGGCTCAGCGTCGAGATCTGGGACACCGGCTGCGGCATTCCGGCCGATCAGCAGGAACTGATCTTCCAGGAATTCTATCAGATCGGAAATCCTGAACGCGATCGCGCGCGCGGGCTTGGACTGGGGCTCGCCATCGTGCAGCGCCTGACGCGGATCTTGAATATTCCGATGCGCATGGAGTCGCGCGTCAACAAGGGCTCCGTGTTCAGGTTGTCGGTCGCTTTGGCCGTAACCGGGCAGGCGATCATGGAGCCGGGGCAGGACAGCTCCGTGGTCGCGCACAGGCCGCTGTCCATCCTGGTCATCGACGACGAGGTCGCCATCCAGGAGGCGATGTCTACGTTACTGGTTGGCTGGGGGCATTCGGTGGTCGCAGCCGGCTCCTGCACCGAGATGCTGGACCGGGCGGCCGGCTTCACCATCACCCCCGATCTGATCATTTCAGATTACCGGTTGCGCGATGACGAAAACGGCATCGCCACCATCGAGCGCCTGCGGACCGAGTTCAACAACGACATCCCGGCGATTCTGATCACCGGCGACACCGCGCCGGACCGCATCCGCGAGGCAACGGCAAGCGACTGCTTTCTGATGCACAAGCCGGTTTCGAACAGCCGCCTGCGCGCGGCCATTATCAATCTGGCCGACTAGCGGGGTTGCGGCCTGTTTCCACGATAGCCCAACCGTCGCGGGTACGACGTTACGACGTAGGATCGTCGATAAATCGTTGCGGCCGTGCCGTCGAGTTGTGCGCCGACGATGAGATGATCGCCTTCATGCAGGAGCTTGCCATCAGGCGAGTCCAGGTCGTTGAAACGGCTGCACGTCCACAGGACCGGAAACAGCTCACTTGCAATGTTTAGTAAATCGTGATCCACTAAACAAATCGAGCTTCCCCGGGTCGTTAGAATTCCGGTAAGCGCGAGGAAACGTCAGTTCAGTCATTCAGCCCGTCAAGGACTGTGTCGCTCTGCTCGAAGCATTCGAGCGGGTAGGAACGCCGTGTCATGTCGATGGCCGGCCCCACTGGGAGGGAAAGCGTAATGAAACACTCGATCAAGGCGCTTCTTGTTGTAGGCGGGGCTGTTGCCTCCGCGCTCGGCATCGGAGCGGCGACCACGCCTGCGCACGCGCAGGGCAAAACCATCACGCTGTGCTGGGCCGCGTGGGACCCCGCCAATGCGCTGGTCGAACTGTCGAAGGACTTCACCGCCAAGACCGGCATCGGCATGAAATTCGAATTCGTGCCATGGACCAACTATGCCGACCGCTTCCTCAACGAACTCAATTCGCACGGGTCGTTGTGCGATCTCATCATCGGTGATTCACAGTGGATCGGCGGCGCCGCCGAGAACGGCCAATACGTCAAGCTCAATGATTTCTTCAAGAAGGAAGCCATCAGCATGGACGACTACATGCCGGCGACCGTGGTCGGTTATTCCGAGTGGCCGAAGAACACCCCGAACTACTGGGCGCTGCCGGCCATGGGCGACGCGGTGGGCTGGACCTATCGCAAGGACTGGTTCGCGCGGCCCGACGTGCAGAAGGATTTCAAGGCCAAATATGGCCGCGATATCGCTGTGCCGAAGACGCTGGATGAACTTCGCGACATCGCACAGTTCTTCCAGGGGCGCGATGTCGACGGCAAGAAGGTCTATGGTGCGTCGATCTACACCGAGCGCGGCTCGGAAGGCATCACCATGGGGGTCTCGAACTACCTCTACGACTATGGCTTCCAGTATCAGGATCCCAAGAAGCCCTATGCCATGGAAGGGTTCGTCAACTCGCCGGGCGCCGTCAAGGGCCTCGAAGCCTACAAGGAACTCTACAAGTGCTGCACGCCTCCCGGCGCTTCCAACTCCTACATGTCGGAAGGCCTCGATGCCTTCAAGTCCGGCCAGGTCGCGCTGCAAATGAACTTCTTCGCCTTCTTCCCCGGTCTCTACAAGGACCCGAATGTCGGCGGTGACAAGATCGGCTTCTTCGTCAATCCTGCCGGCCCTGCGGGCCAGGCGACGCAGCTCGGCGGACAGGGCATCTCCGTTGTTTCCTATTCCAAGAACCAGGGCGAGGCGCTGCAATACATCAAGTGGTTCGCCGCGGGGGATGTGCAGAAGAAGTGGTGGGCTCTGGGCGGCTATTCCTGCGCCAAGTCGGTGTTGAACGACCCGAGCTTCCCGGGCAGCGCCCCCTTCGCCAAGGAGTTCCTGCAGTCGATGGGCATGGTCGTCGATTTCTGGGCCGAGCCCTCCTATGCACAGCTCCTGCAAGCCGAGCAGAAGCGCGTGCATGACTACGTGGTCGCCGACAAGGGCACCGCGCAGGAAGCGCTCGACGGCTTGGTGAAGGACTGGAAAGCCATCTTCAAGGAAGAAGGAAAATAGTTCCAAGATCGTCGCCTGGAGCGCGCTGGTCGGCGCTCCAGGCGTTTTCTTACCGAGCCCCATTCTGAGTCCCGCAAACGACGATCTCGGCGCATCAGGATCAACCGACGCCATGAATGATTTGAGTGCTTCATCGCGGATCGCCTATCAGGCTGCGCTGGTTCAGCCCGGTGCGGTGCGCCGCATCCGGGGCCTGTCCGACAAGGCGCTGGCGTGGCTCTTCATCACGCCGACGATCGTGCTGCTGCTGGCGATCAATATTTTCCCGCTGGTCTGGACGATCTATCTGTCATTCACCAACTATCGCGCCAATCGGGCGAACGTGCCGATCAAATGGCTTGGGATCGACTGGTATCAATCGATCCTGACCGATCCGGACATTTGGGCGGCGATGCAGGTGACGGCCCATTTCGTGATCTGGACCGTGATTATCGAAACCGTGCTTGGTTTCGGGCTTGCATTCCTGATCGACAAGAAATTTCGCGGCCATGGCCTGTGGACCACGATCATCCTGCTGCCGATGATGCTTTCGCCGGCCGTCGTCGGCAATTTCTGGACCTTCCTCTACCACCCGCAGATCGGACTGTTCAACTACGTGGTCGCCTTCTTAACCGGCCGCGACGCCTCCTCGTTCCAGATGCTGGGCGACGTGACGTTGAGTCCCTGGGCCATCGTCATCGTCGATGCCTGGATGTGGACACCCTATGTGATGCTGATCTGTCTTGCCGGCCTGCGCTCGATCCCGGACTACATTTATGAGGCGGCGGAGGTCGATCGCGCGTCGAAATGGCGGCAGTTCTGGTCCATCACGTTACCGATGGCGCTGCCCTTCATCATGCTCGCCGTGCTGTTCCGCGGCATCGAGAATTTCAAGATGTTCGACATGGTCAACCTGCTGACCGGCGGCGGGCCGGGATCGACTACGGAGGTTGCCTCGATCACGCTCAAGCGCGCGGCGTTCGAGAGCTGGCGGACCGGCTATTCCTCGGCCTTCGCGATCATCCTGTTCGTGACGGTGTTCGGCCTCGCCAACATTTATGTAAAGGCGTTGAACCGGGTGAAGAGCCGATGACTTCAGCCACCACAGCTCATTCCGTCGTCGAACCGTCGTCGGGCACGCGGCGTTTCGCGGGCTCGCTCGTCGTTCTCTATGCCGTGATCACGATGATCCCGCTGATCTGGATCCTGCTCACCTCGTTCAAGTCGCCCGACGATGCGATCTCCTATCCGCCGAAGCTCCTGTTCGAGCCTTCGCTGGAAGGTTATTGCAATCTCTTCACCACGCGCTCGCGTCAGACGCCGGAATTCATCCAGACGCTGGGACCGGCGCAGGGACTTTGCGACAGCATGACGCGCGATCGCAACATGGTCGTTGCCGGACCGTCGAATTATGTGCCGCGTTTCATCAATTCGCTGATCATCGCCTTCGGCTCGACAGTGCTCGCCGTCGCCCTCGGCACGTTGTCGGCCTACGGCTTCTCGCGATTTCGCGTGCCTCTGAAGGACGATCTGCTGTTCTTCATTCTGTCGACTAGAATGATGCCGCCGATCGCGGTCGCGATTCCGATCTACCTGATGTATCGCACCATCGGGCTGTCGGATACGCGGCTCGGGATGATCCTGCTTTACACCTCGGTCAACGTTTCGCTCGCGGTCTGGCTTCTCAAGGGTTTCATCGACGAGATCCCGCGCGAGTATGAAGAGGCCGCGATGATCGACGGCTATACGCGTTTTCAGGCCTTCGTGAAGGTGGTGCTGCCGCAGGCGACGACCGGGATAGCGGCAACGGCGATCTTCTGCCTTATCTTTGCCTGGAACGAATACGCCTTCGCGGTGCTTCTGACCTCCGGCAACGCGCAGACGGCGCCGCCGTTCATTCCGATCATTATCGGCGAGGGCGGTCAGGATTGGCCGGCGGTCGCCGCCGGCACCACGCTCTTCCTGGTGCCGATCGTCGTATTCACGGTGCTTTTGCGCAAGCATCTCTTGCGCGGCATTACCTTTGGAGCGGTTCGCAAATGAGCTTTGAGGCGAACTCGATGCCGCGCCGCGGCTTCACCGACAGGATTCTGCGGCGCGGGCCGCTGGAGGCGATCGCGACGACGATCATAGCTGTCGGCGTCGTCATGCTGATGCAGCCGTTTTTCCTGACGCTCTATTCCTGGTCCTTCGCGACCACTCTGTTCGGTACGGTGATGTTCATGATCGTATCGAAGGTCAGGGAGTAACGCGCGATGGCACAGATCAGGGTCGAGGCGCTCGACAAATCCTTCGGGACGTTTCATGCGGTCAAGGCTGCCAGCTTCACGGTGGAGGACGGCCAGTTCCTCTGCCTGCTCGGGCCTTCCGGCTGCGGCAAGACGACGACGCTGCGCATGATTGCCGGACTGGAATTGCCGACGGCCGGTACTATCAGGCTTGGCGGCGAAGACGTGACGATGAACCGCGCCTCGGCCCGCGATATCGCTTTCGTATTCCAGCTGTTCGCGCTCTATCCGCATATGAATGTCCGGCGCAATATCGGCTTTCCGCTGAAATGCGAAGGCATCGGCGCGGCGGAGATCGACCGGCGGGTGGTGGACGTCGCGCGCATCCTGCGCATCTCCCATCTCCTTGATCGGCCGGTGTCGGGCCTTGCCGGCGGCGACCGGCAGCGTGTCGCGCTTGGGCGGGCGATCGTGCGCAAGCCAAAATGCTTCCTGATGGATGAGCCGCTCGGCGCGCTCGATACTGAAATGCGCGACGCGATGATCCGTGAATTGCGTGCTCTGCATGACCGGATCGGCGCGACGACGGTCTATGTTACGCATGACCAGCTCGAAGCCATGTCGATGGCCGACGTGATTGTCGTGATGAACAACGGTGTCATCGAACAGGTCGCTAGCCCGCGCGACATCTATGACCGGCCGGCTTCGCTGTTCGTCGCCGACTTCATTGGCTCGCCGCC
Source organism: Bradyrhizobium sp. (assembly GCF_050014615.1). Classification (GTDB taxonomy): domain Bacteria; phylum Pseudomonadota; class Alphaproteobacteria; order Rhizobiales; family Xanthobacteraceae; genus Bradyrhizobium. The sequence goes on from NZ_JBEKCZ010000009.1 coordinate 35,590, forward strand.
GATGAATTTCCTGCCGTTTCGCGGCAGCCTGGAAGCCGGCGCGCAGGCGATCCGGCTCGGCGAGCGCGAGGTTGCGGTTCCCGCGGCACGCGAGACGCTGGCGGAAAGCGATCTCGTCCTCGGGGTCAGGCCCGAGCACGTGCGTTTCACCGATCGCGGCATGGTGCGGGGCGAGGTCTATGGGTCGGAATATCTCGGCACGACGCAGATCGTTACCGTGACAACGCGCTATGGCGCGCTCAAGGCCCGCTCGCCGGCCAGCATGTTCTTCCGGATCGGAGAGAGTGTCGGGCTCGACTTTCGGCCTGACACGCTGTCGATCTTCGACAAGGGGTCGGGCCGTGCGATCCGCACCGCGTTGCACGAGGGAGCTGCGCATGGCTAAGGTCGAGATCAGGGCCGTCTCCAAAACCTTCAACAAGAAGACGTTCAACCAGACGCCGGCGGTCAGCGATCTGTCGCTGACCATCGGCGACGGTGAGTTCGTCGCGCTGCTCGGGCCGACGGGCGCCGGCAAGACCACGACGTTGCGCCTGGTCGCCGGATTGGAGCTGCCGGACTCTGGTTCAATCCGGATTGACGGACGCGACGTGACCGGCGATGCGCCGGCCGATCGCGACGTCGCTTTCGTGTTCCAGCAATATTCGCTGTATCCGCATCTCACGGTGTTCGAGAACATGGCCTTTGCGTTGCGTGCGCCGATCCGCCGCATAGCGGAGGCCGACATCCGCGCCAAAGTGGAGGAGGTGGCGCGTCTTCTCCATATCGAAACCAAGCTGCAAAACAAGGCGACGCAGTTGTCGGGTGGACAGATGCAGCGCGTCGCGATCGGTCGGGCCCTGGTTCGCTCGCCCGCGATCTATCTCATGGATGAACCGTTGTCGTCGCTGGACGCCAAGCTGCGCGGCGAAATGCGCCTTGAACTCAAGCGTATTCAGACCGACCTCGGCGCGACCATCCTCTATGTCACCCACGATCAGACCGAAGCGATGACCATGGCTTCGCGCATCGGTGTGATCGAGGCCGGGCGGCTGATGCAGATCGGTACGCCGCGCGAGATCTACGAGAACCCGATCAACGCCTATGTCGCCGCGCGGCTTGGCCAGCCGACTATCAACCTGCTGCCGGCTGCGCTGTTTGCCGGCGCGCCGCGCGCGGCCAAAACCATCGGCGCGCGCACCGAACACCTCACGATCGCGCGCGGCAACGGCGACGTGTCGGCAACCGTCACGCGGATCGAACATCTCGGTGACCAGAGCCATCTTCACCTCGACCTTGGCGGCCAGTCGGTCGTGACCTTGTCGGATCCCGAGGCGGCGCTCGGCGCCGGGGACGTCGTGTCGCTCCGTCTCAACAATCCGCTGTTCTTCGATGCGGCCGGCGGGAGGGTCGCGGCATGAGTCTCGATCGGGCGGCCAGGGAAAAGCTGGTTCGGGCGCTTGCGGAGTCGATGATCGGGCATGCCGACGAACTGACCAGCCTCGACCAGGCGATCGGCGACGGCGATCACGGGCTGAACATGAAGCGCGGCTTCGAGGCCGTGCTCGCGACGCTGCCCGGCCTTGCCGACAAATCGCTGCCGGAAATGCTCAAGGCGATCGGAATGACGCTGGTGATGAAGGTCGGCGGCGCCTCCGGGCCGCTGGTCGGCACATTTTTCATGGAACTCGGCAAGGCGCTTCCCGAGCAGCCGGTACGCGCGGATCTCGTCGCGGCGACAGACAAGGCGATCAATGCCGTCAAGGCGCGCGGGCGCTCGGACGCCGGACAGAAAACCTTGCTGGACGTCCTTGTTCCTGTACAAGCCGTGTTGGCAGGCGGGGGCGACGCCGGGGCGATTGCAATCGAGGCGGCACAAGCGGCCGATCGCACCACACCAATGCTGGCCATCCGAGGCCGCGCATCTTTCCTTGGGGAACGCTCCATCGGTCATATGGATCCGGGCTCGCGCTCGGCGTCCCTGCTGATCGGCGCGGCGGTCGCGATACTGGAACCAGAGGCAAATTCATGAGCAATTCAAATTCCGGCAATGTCGGAATCGTCATCGTTTCTCATTCCCCCAAAATCGCGGAGGGCGCGGCCGATATGGTGCGCCAGATGGTAGGTAACGCCGTGCCGCTCGCCTGGACAGGCGGCGACATCGATGGAGGGCTCGGCACCAATGTTGCCGGAATCCTCGAGGCGATCGAGACGGCCTGGTCGCCGGCCGGGGTGGCGATCCTGGTCGATCTCGGCGGGGCGGAGACCAATTCCGAAATGGCGGTGGAGATGCTTCCCGAGGATCGGCGCGCACGCGTCGTCGTCTGCAATGCGCCCGTCGTCGAGGGAGCGGTGATTGCGGCAACCGAGTCTTCGGGGGGCTCCCCGCTTGCCGCCGTCAAGCGTAGCGCGGAGGAATTCTATGCATGATGTCAACGTCAACCGCGCGGCCGGAAGTTTCGTGCCGCTGACCGGGTCGGCGGTTCTCGTCAATGCCGTCGGTCTTCATGCCAGGCCATCGGTCAAGCTCACGCAGTCCGCGAAGCGCTTCACCGCGAAGATCGAACTGGCCCTCGCTGCGGACGGCCCCTGGACCGATGCCAAAAGTCCCGTGAAGGTGATGCGGGTGAAGGCGCCACAGGGCGCGACGCTGCATTTCCGCGTCACCGGTCCGGACGGCGAGGCAGCGCTCGCTGCCATGCTGGTGTTGGTGCATGACGGCTTTGGCGAGGCGTGACGGTGGCCGAAATTCATCTCACCGGCCGTCCAGCCTCGCCGGGCCTCGCCATCGGAGCGGTCACCGTGCTGACGGCCGCTGTCGCGAAACGGACCCCGACCGGCGATCCCGCGCAGGAGGCGGTTGTGTTGAAGGCGGCGATCGAAGGCGCGACAACGGAGATCGCCGAACTGGTCGGCGCGGTCGACGGCGATGTGGCGGACATCCTGCAATTCCAGGTCGCGATGCTGGAAGACGATGCACTGGCGGAGGGAGCCTACGACGCCATTTCGGCCGGTGTGGCCGCCGACCATGCATGGCGTTCGGCTCTCGACGCGGAGATATCCGGTTATCGCTCGGCAGAAGATGAATATTTCCGTGCCCGTGCCGCGGATATGGTCGATATTCGCGACCGCGTACTCGCACGGCTGAGCGGAGTGGATACGGTCGCGAAGATTACCGGCGGTTCGATCGTCGCCTGTGACGACATCTCGCCCTCAATTTTTCTTGCCGCCGACTGGACGCGCGGTGGTGCCATCACGCTAGGCGCCGGCTCGCCTTCCTCGCATGTTGCCATGTTGGCGCGCGCGCGGGGAGTCCCCATGGTGGTCGGGCTCGGCCCGTTGTCGTGGAACGGGCCGCCACCGGCGTTGGCGCTGGTCGATGGCGATGCCGGTACCGTGATCTTTGACCCCGAGCCGGGAACGCAGCGTCTGTTCGAGCACCGCATGGCGGTTGCGAATGCTGCGCGAGCCGCCGCAGATGTCGGTCGCACCGAGCCTGCATGCACCGCCGACGGTCGGCGGATCGCGGTTCTTATCAACATCGCCGCGCCTGAAGACCTCGCGGGCCTCGATCCCGCGATCTGCGACGGCATCGGCCTGGTGCGCACGGAATTTCTGTTCGAGACGTCCCACGGATTGCCGGACGAGGACACCCAATACGCGGTCTATCGGCGCATTCTCGAATGGGCCAAAGCCAGGCCGGTGACGATCCGCACACTCGATGCCGGTGGCGACAAGCCGATCGCCGGTTTGACGGCCGAGGGCGAGAGCAACCCGTTTCTCGGCCTTCGCGGCATCCGCCTCTCGCTGGCGCGGCCGGAGGTGTTCCGCGTGCAGTTGCGGGCATTGTTGCGAGCGGCGGTGCATGGGCCACTCAAAATCATGCTGCCGATGATTGCCATCCCCTCGGAATTCGACCGCGCCGCCGTCATGCTCGATACCGAATTCAGTGCACTCAGGGCCCAAGGGATCGCGTGCGCTCGCCCGCCGCTCGGCATCATGGTCGAGGTCCCTGCGGCGGCGCTCCGCGCCGAGTATTTCGGCGCGGCGTTCTATTCGATCGGCTCGAACGACCTGACCCAGTATACCATGGCCGCAGCGCGCGATGTCGGCGCGGTCGCCGACCTCAACGATACCGGCGATCCAGCGGTGCTGGCACTCATCGCCCGGACCGTTGAGGTCGGGCGCAAGCGCGGCGTCGAGGTCTCGCTCTGCGGCGACGCCGCGGCCGATACGCACCTGACGACGGCGCTGCTTGCGACCGGACTGACTAATCTCTCGGTGTCGCCGATTGCGGTCGCGCGGCTCAAGACGGCCATCGCAGGGATCCGTTCATGACTTACGGTGCGGGCGAGGGCCCCCGTGGACCGGGCGACAGCAATGTCGCGGACTACAAGCTCATCCTGCGGCGGGTGCTCGACAACCGGCCATCCGGAACCCGGCTGAAGCTGGCGGCGGCATTGGGCAAAAACCGCTCCTTCGTGACCCAGATCACCAATCCCGCGTATCTGGTGCCGATCCCGGCGAAACATGTCTCGATCATCTTCGAGATTTGCCATCTGTCCGGCGCCGAGCGCGCCGCGTTCCTCGAAGCCTACGGGCGCGCGCACCCCGGACGACTGCGTGCACCCCACCGCGAAGCGCACACGCGCACCGTCACGGTGACGGTGCCCGACCTCGGAGACGACAAGAAGAACCGGGCGCTCGAACAACTCGTCGTCGATTTTGCGGCGCAGCTAGCGCGTTATGCCGAGAGCGTGGGCTGAAAAATTGATCCGAATGGCAAGGTGAACAATCGGGAGGACGTTCATGAAGAAGCTGATCAACAGCGTCGATAAGGTACTCGAAGAAAGTCTTGATGGCTTCGCGGCAGCCCATGCGGATATCCTGCTTCTTGGCGCCGAGCGCAAATTCGTGCGGCGCCGCACGCTCAAGCCTGGAAAGGTGGCGCTGATTTCGGGCGGCGGTTCGGGGCACGAGCCGCTGCATGCCGGCTATGTCGGTCACGGCATGCTCGATGCCGCCTGCCCGGGCCAGGTCTTCACCTCACCGACGCCAGACCAGATGATCGAGGCCGCGGAGGCCGTCGACACCGGCGCGGGTGTCCTTTTCATCGTCAAGAACTACGAAGGCGATGTGATGAATTTCGCCATGGCTGCCGAGATGGCCGGGCGGGAAGTCGCGAGTGTGGTGACCAACGACGACGTGGCGGTTGAGAAGTCGACCTACACCACCGGCCGTCGCGGTGTCGCAGGTACCCTGATCGTGGAAAAGATGGTCGGCGCGGCGGCCGAGACCGGGATGCCGCTGGCCGATCTCAAGGTGCTTGGCGACGAGGTCAACCGGCGCACGCGCTCGATGGGGGTGGCGCTGACGCCGTGTACCGTACCGGCGGCGGGGCGGCCGAATTTCACATTGGCCGATAATGAGATGGAAATGGGCGTCGGCATTCACGGCGAGCCCGGTCGGCGCAGGGTGCCGCTGGCTTCTGCTGACGCGATCGCCGCCGAACTGCTCGAAGCGATCCTCAAGGATCTTGCGCCGAAGCAGGGGAGTGAAGTGCTGCTTCTCGTCAATGGGTTCGGCGCCACGCCGCTGCTCGAACTCTATTTGATGGTCAACAGTGCCAAGCGGATTCTGGACGGCGCGGGGATCACGGCGACGCGCTTCCTGACCGGCTCCTATGTGACGGCTCTCGACATGGCTGGCGCATCAATCACCGTATCGGTGCTCGACGGCGACGCCAAAGCCCTGTGGGATGCGCCGGTGCACACGGGGGCGCTGCGCTGGGGCGCCTGATCAAGCAGGCGCCGCTCAACGAGCGATCCGCAGAATTATTCAGGATGATACGCGGAATGCTGCAAACCATGCGACACTCGAATGGATGGAGCGAAAACGCCCCGCGTCCAGTTCAAGGCCAGCCGCTGGCCCTCCACAATTTGATCGTATGACATTTTCGACGCGACCGCATCGCGCAACCTCGCATAGGCATCCCGCTCGCGCCCGTTGGTGCGCGCCGCGGCGAGGTCGAGCCATTTATAGGCGAGAACGAAGTCCTGCGGCACGCCGTGGCCCTTGTCGTACAGCAATCCGAGCATGCCTTGAGCAAAGGTATTCCCCTGAACAGCGGCCCGGGCGTAGAGGTCAGCGGCGGCTTCGTAGGCTTGCGGCTCGCCCAAGCCGTGTTCGTACATAAAGCCGAGTCGAGCCAGCGCCCTGGCGTTGCCGCGCTGTGCAAGCGTCGACAGTTTTCTGACCGCGCGAATGTCGCCACTCCTGGAATAGGCTGCGGTCGTCGGCGCCAGCGTATCGGCATACACGATCTGCGTCGCAGCGGCACCGGACAACACACCGAGCAGAACGGCCCACAGGCTCCGCCGCCCGACTAAGGCGGCGAGCGCGCAGCAACGGCGCGCAACAGCCGGAACCGCCATGCCGGTATCAATGGACACCGGAGGCCTTTTTGTCATTTGCCACCTCAATGGTTCCGCGCAATTTCGATCGAAGTTCTTCGGCCACAATGTGGGCATCCGAGCCGTCACGGATGATCTGCGGCCGGATGAAAATGATCAGCTCGGTGCGTGCCGTGGATTTGTCCTGAAAACCGAAGGCGTCGCCGAGAATCGGAATTTGATCGAGCCCCGGCAACCCGGTGCGCGTGCCGTTCTGTTGCTCGCTGATCAATCCCGCCAGCAGCACCGTTTGCCCGGTCGCCACCGAAATCGAGCTCTTGACCTTTCGTTCCGACACCGTCGGCGTCAGGCTGGTGGCGGTAGCGGCCGAGACGTTGCTGATCTCCTGTTCGATGTCGAGCCTGACATTGCCGTTGACGCTGATGCGCGGAGACACCCGGAGAATGATGCCGGTGTTGCGATAGTCGATCGTGTTCACGACGGTGTTGCTCGTCGTCAGCACCGTTGCGCTACCGGTGGACACCGGCACCGAGTCGCCGACCTGAAGGGTGGCCACCTGATTATTGATGACGACGAGCGAGGGGTTCGAGAGAACCTTGACGGTGGTGACGTTATGCAGAGCCTGGAGAATGAGGCTCGGCTGTGTTTCCGATCCGACCAGGAAGTTGAATCCTGGAAATGCGCGATTGATGAATGCATTGGTGACAGAACCCGCGACCGACACCAGACCCGTCGTGGGGTCCGTGGTGGTAGCCGGCGCGGTCGTTGCCTGGGTGTTGAGAATGGAGCCGGTGTTTGGCTTCAGTCCGATATTTTGGCTGGTCAGGTAGGTTTGCACGCCATAATTCAGGTCGTCGTTGAGCGTCACCTCGGCGATCGTCGCGTCGATTGCGACCTGCAATTGCGGTTGATCGACCTGATTCAGGGTCGCTTCGATGATCCGGTAGTTGGCCTGGTCCGCGTAGATCAGCAGCGTATTGTTGATAATATCCGGCGTGATCCGGACGTCCTGCAAAACCGGTTGGCCGTTGCCTGCCCCTGGGGGGCGGCCGTCGAGTGCTCCATTCCCGTTGGCCGCATTCGCGCCCCCCGCTTGCGCGCCGGATCCGAGCGTACCGCCGCTTCCGGTTCCGCCGCGCGGGCCAAATCCGTTCGTCGATGATGATGATGATGCGCTACCGTTCTGCGAAAGACGGTCGCCGCTGGAAGTCGTGGATGCGCCCGATCCGGGCGCGATCTGATTGTCGGCGCTGTCGAGCAGGCCGGAGGACGAGCCGCCGATGAACATGTCGGTGAGCACCCGCGCAATCTGGCGGGCCTCGCCGTATTTCACCCGATAGACGTGGACGCTGGTTCTCGCGGTATCCGCGTGATCGAGCCGCTTGATCCAGGTCGCGGCGGCGCGCAGCAATTCGGGCTTTTTGCTGACCACCATGATGGCGTTGAGACGGGCCACCGGTTGAAACTTGATGACGTTCTGGCTGAGACCGTTTTCGCCGGAGTCCACGATCTTTTCCAGTTCCGCGATGATGGGTGCCGGGCCCCCGCTTGAGATCGGAAAAATTCCGACCGATTGGCCGCGCATCCAGTCGACGTCGAAGCTGACTGCGGTGTCCACAGCGGAGCGACGCTCGGCACCGGTGCCCTGAATCAGCAGAAGATTTCGTGGTATGTCGGCACGGACCGTACCAGCCTTGGTGGCAAAGCTGTCCATCAGTTTCAACAGCGTTTGCGCCGAAACATATTGCAGCGGTACGACGGAAACTCCAAAGCCCGGTTCTGGGCTGGAGGCGGCCGCATCGACCCGCCCTGCGCCGACCGCGTCGCCGAGCGGCGTCAGACGATAGCCGGTGGTGTCGCGGAGCAGAACTATTCCACTGAGCCGTAAGGCATTTTCGAGCACGAAGATGATATCGGATTTGGCGACCGGCCTGACGGAGACAAGGCTGACCGTGCCCTGTACGCGCGGATCGATGGTGTAGCCCACGCCCAGGATATCGCCCAACACGACTTTGGCGACGGTGGCCACAGGCGAGTTTTCAAAATTCAGATCGAAGCCGCGACCGCTGGCGACCGGCTGCGGGCGCTCTTCGGAGACCGCGGTCACCTCCGTGCCTTCGAATACCACGGGTTGGCTGCGTTGGCCCGAAGTGGTGGTGGCGGCGCTTATCGGCTGCGGCTGGCGCGGCAGGATGTCCAGTGAACGCACCTTGTCGAGCACGTCGATCTGGGAGCTATCCGTCGTCGAACTGGTGGTCGCGGAATTGCAGGAGACCAACACACCCGTGGCCAGCAGCACGAAAATGGCGCAAACGCTGCGACCGATCGTGGGATACCAGCCCAGTTTACCCACGCGTACCATATTTCCGCCGTTCTACCTGTCTGTCCGGACTCGTGGATTGTTTGTCACAATCCATCCGGTCCGACCGGCATAGATAGCGGCGGAGTGTGACAGGAATTATTATTCGCGCCGGAGATCGCTGATTCATTCGGCAAACCGTCCCGAAATTTGAGAGGAATGTTGCTGCCGAGTGACGGTCGCCGCTGATTTTTCTTTAAACGGCCTCCATGCCGTGCGCTTCGTACAGCTGTCACACTTTGGATCAATAACCCTGCCGTTGCCGACAGCTCTCGGACGACGGCCATGGCGGCGTTGAGCGATCCGCCGACCGGTCTCAAAAGCGATGCGACTGGAAGGACGAATGACCACCGACCTGTCTTCACGGTTCGTGGAACATCTGCGTCAAAACAAGCATTTGACGCGGGTGGACGACCGCGACACCACCGCCGGGCAGGAGGCTTCCGTTCGCCGTCAAGGCAAGCTTTGGGAGCTCACCGACCTGTCGGCCGGCGAGTTCGCGGACGAAGCGGCGCGTTTCCACGGTCTGGAACGCGCGGCGCTGCAGGACATGCTGTCCGCGGTGCCGCTGGTGACGTCATTCTCGCAACGCTTCCTGCGGGAAATGATGGTGCTGCCTTATCGATCGGCCGACGGCGCCGCAGTGCTCGCGGTGGCGGATCCAACCGACATGGCAGCGCGGCGTGCCGCCCAGATCGTGCTCGGTGAGGGGGTCGTCATCAGGGTCGCGGCATTCGACGATCTAGCGGTCGCGCTCGGTCAGCGTCTGGGCGAAGACGACGTCGAGGCCATGGGCGGCGGCGAGACCGCGCAGCCGCGCGAAGACGATATCGAGAGCCTGCGCGATCTGGCCAGCGGCGCGCCCGTGGTGCGCGCGGTCAACGATCTCCTTGAAAAGGCGGTCGAACTTCGTGCCAGCGACATTCATATCGAGCCGTTCCATAGCGGGCTGGTAGTCCGCATGCGCATCGACGGCTTGTTGCGCCCGGTCGCGGCGCCCGCAGGCGTCTTGCCTCAAGCCGTGATTTCCCGCATCAAGATCGTCGCCAGCCTCAACATTGCCGAGCGTCGCCTGCCGCAGGACGGCGCCGCGCGACTGCGTGCGGGGCGTTCCGACGTCGACATCCGCGTCGCGATCATGCCGACCCAGTACGGGGAATCCGCGGTTATCCGCATCCTGCCGAAGGATCGAGGGTTGCTCGTTGTCGAGAAACTTGGATTTTCATCGGCCGACGACGCCACGCTCCGCCGCTTGCTGAAGATGCCCCACGGCATGATCATCATCACAGGCCCGACCGGCAGCGGCAAGACCACGACGCTGGCGACCATCCTGTCGATCCTGAACGAGCCGGTTCGCAAAATCCTGACCATCGAGGATCCGGTCGAGTACGAAATACCCGGCGTTAATCAATCGCAGATCAAGCCGGCGATCGGGCTGACCTTTGCGGCGGCGCTGCGTTCGTTCGTTCGCCAGGATCCCGACGTCATCATGGTCGGCGAAGTACGTGATGCCGAGACCGCGCATGTGGCCGTCCACGCGGCGCTCACCGGGCATCTGGTGCTGACAACGTTGCACACCGAAACCGCCGCGGCGGCGGTGCCCCGCCTGCTCGATCTCGGCGTCGAAGGCTACCTGTTACGATCGGTGTTGCGGGCGGTCGTTGCACAACGGCTGGTTCGTCAGCTGTGCGAACGCTGCAAATCCCCAAAAACTCTCACCGAGGCTGACCTCGCCGAAGACCCTCGGCTCGGTGCGTTCGGTTTCCGCCCCGGTGAGACGCTTCAGCAGCCGTGCGGCTGTGAGCGCTGCGGCGGCCTTGGCTATCGCGGCCGGTTGGGGGTGTTCGAGATTCTCGAGCTGTCCAACGATCTTCGCGAACTGATCGGAGAAAAGACCGACGGGCTGAAGATCGACGAGATGGCTATCCGCGCCGGGATGACGACGATGCTCGACGACGGTATCGCGAAATGCCGCGCCGGATTGACCTCGCCCGCGGAGATTCTCCGCGTCACAACCGTGCGGTGAACCGTGCCGAATTATCGCTATCGAGCCCTGACCCAAAACGGCGAGATCGTGCACGGCACGCTGTCGGCGCCTACGCCCGCGGAGGTCGCGCGCCGGATCGAATATCTCCGGCTGCTGCCGATCGAGACCACCGAGGACAAGCGAACGACCGCCGGAGCCGGCGGGTTCGGGCTGTTCGGCCGGCCGAGTGCGGCCGAGGTGACGACGTTCACCCGGGATCTGGCGCTGCTCTTGAAGGCGGGCGCTCGCCTCGACGACGCCCTCGAACTGCTTGCCAGCGATTCCGATGTCGGCCGGTTGCGTCCGGTGGTTGGCAAGCTGCGCGCGGCCCTGCTCAGCGGAGAAAGCCTGGCCGATGCGGTTGGCAATCATCCGCTGCTGTTTCCCCCGATGTACGGCGCGCTGGTTCGCGTCGGCGAAGTCTCGGGCACGCTCGACCAGGTGCTTGACATGCTGGGAACAGAACGGAACCGATCCGAGCAGATGCGTCGCAAGCTCACCGATGCGATGCAGTATCCGATCTTCGTGCTGATCGCGGCGGCCTGCGTCATGCTGTTCTTTATCCTGTTCGTGCTGCCACAATTTTCATCGGTTCTGCAGGACTTCGGCGCAAAGTCGGACACCGCGCTCAGCGTCTTCATCAGGCTGTCGGATTTCCTGCGGGCCAACGCGACCGTGGCGCTGCTGACCTCCGCCGCGGCGGTGGCCGGAATCTGGTGGCTGCTGCGCCGGCCCGGCACCGGTGCGGTGGTCATGAGCGCGATCTCCCGCGTTCCGGGAATCGCCGGCGTCTTTCTGTTCTATCGTACAAGTCTTTTCTGCCGCAATCTCGGCGTCCTGCTTGGCAGCGGCGTCAATCTGACCGCAACCCTGCGTATCCTGGTCGATATCATGGCGGTGACCGGCGGCGAGGCCACCTGGGCGGCGGCCGCGGATCGCGTGCGTCACGGCGGCAAGCTGTCCGATGCCCTGTCCGCCGCGAGCAGTCTGCCGCCGATGGCGGTCCGCATGCTGCGGCTGGGCGAGGAAACCGGACAATTGCCGGCGCTGGCGGCCCGGGTCGCCGAATTCTACGAAGCGAAGTTGCAGCGCAGCCTCGACCGCATCGTCGGCATCGTCGGACCGCTTGCTATTGTCACCATCAGCACGGTGGTCGGCGGACTGATCGTGTCGGTCATGACCGCGCTGCTGTCGGTTACTCAACTTGTCGGCTAGATCAGAGGTTGGTTCATCATGATAACGATCAAAGACATCGGCGGGTTTTTCGTTCGGCGCGCAAAGCCCGGACAGGCGCGGGAAATTTGTCGCCGGCAGACAGGCCAGCAGGGTTTTACGTTGGTCGAAATGCTGGTGGTCATCACCATTATCGGCCTCATCATGGGTTTGATAGGTCCGCGCGTTCTGAACTATCTCAGCGAATCCAAGGTCAAGGCCGCGAGGATTCAGTTGCAAAGCTTCGCGGGCGCGCTCGACCTGTTCTATCTCGATGCCGGCCGGTTTCCATCGACGGGCGAAGGGCTGGCAGCCCTGGTCCGGCAGACGCCGGGCGTCGCCGGCTGGAACGGGCCTTATCTCAAGGGCGGCAATATTCCCAACGATCCCTGGAACCACGGCTACGTGTACCGGTCGCCCGGGGAGCATGGACCCTATGACATCGTATCTTACGGCGCCGACGGCCAGGAAGGTGGCAGCGGGGTCGCGGCGGATATTTCACTCGAGAACCTGACCAGTGCGAAAAATGAGTGATGGCGCCCAACGCGGCTTCACCTTGCTGGAAATGGTGTGTGTCCTCGGCATTATCGCGCTGTTGGCGGCCGTGCTGTTGCCGTTCATTCCACGTGAGACATCCCGGGCCCGGTTGCAGGCCTATGCGCTGCAGACCGCGACGCTTCTGAAAGCGGATCGGGGCGCGGCGATCGGCCGGCAGACCAGCGTCGCGACGCTGGTCGATGCGGGCGCACGCGCGATCCACTCGGGCGCGACGTCGGAGTCAATCCGCATACCCGACGATGTGCGCTTCGACGCCATGCTGCCGCAGACCTGCCGGCGACAGGCGGCGCTGTCGACGATCAGTTTTTTTGCCAACGGAACGTCATGCGGCGGGACCATCGCGCTGACGCGCCTCGATACGGGCTTTGAAATTCGCGTTAACTGGCTGACCGGGAGGGTCGAGATTGTTTCCCGTAACACCGCCTCCAACTGACCGCCGCGACGCCGGGTTCACGATCATCGAAGTGCTGATCGCGCTTGCGATCGTGGCCGTCTCCGTCGTTGCGATCGGTTCGGTGATGGCGACCAATGTGCGGGGCGTGCGGTCGCTGGAGCAGCATGTCGCACTGATGCAGGCGGCGCGCACGGTCATGACCGCGGGCATTCCGGCGCGGACCAGACTTGGCCCGGGTGCCCTGTCGGGGCAGATTGACAATTATCGCTGGACGATCGACGTCGGTCCGCTCGGCGGCGACTGGGCGGTGCCGGGCGCTGACATTGCCTGGGTTCCTGAACTCGTCAGAATTCGTGTTCGATCTCCTTCCGGCGCGGTATCGGACATTCGCACCGTGCGGCTGATGCACAGGCCCGACGAATGAACGCTCCGCTTGCACAACAACGGATCGGCGAGCGCGGCTTTACGCTGCTCGAAACCATCGTCGCGCTGGCCTTGACGGGGCTGGTATTGTCGGCGCTGGCCAGCTTGACCGCGCAATGGCTGCCGAACTGGAATCGGGGCGTCGAACGCATCCAGCGCAGCGAAGTGATGGGGATTGCGCTGCAGCGCATCGGCGCCGATCTCGCGGCGGCCGAATATGTTCCCGCCAACCGCGACTCGCACCATCCCCTGTTCGATGGGAAGGAGCTGTCGGTGATCTTCGTGCGCACGGCGTTGGGCCCAAACGCCGCGCCGGGGCTGGACGTCGTGCGTCTGGGCGAGACCACCGAAAACCGGGAATTTGTAGCGGTCCGTTCACGGGCGCGTTTCACGCCGCTGCCGCCGGCGTCGACATTGTCCGAACAGCTGCATTTCGCCGACCCGGTGGTGCTGTTGCGAGCGCCGTTCCGGCTGTCGTTCGCCTATGCCGGCCCGGACCGGATATGGAAAACCATCTGGCGTGATTCCGAAAAGCTGCC
>NZ_JBEKCZ010000009.1:49498-71027 GCF_050014615.1 Bradyrhizobium sp.
TGCCGCGAGCGAGCGCGTGCTCTCGGTATCGACGGTGACGCCGGTGCATGCCCAGGTGTCGAGCGAATGCGCGCGGCCGGATGGTAGCTGCAACGACAAAGCCGATCCGCAAAAGACGCCGGACGAGACGCGGCCCGGCATCGCCGCCGCGGGACCGGGAGGATCGTTGTGAGGCGAGACCAGGCGTGCGCGACAGCGACCTCCTCGGAACGCGGCTTCGTGATCATCGCGGTGCTATGGATTCTGATGGCCCTGTCGGGGCTGGCGGTGATCTTTTCGTTGTATCTTTCCGGGTCGGCGCGGGCGCTTTCGGTCAATGATACCGCGCTGCAGGCGGAGGCGCTGGTATCGGCCAGTCTTGAGCTCACGACCTACCAGCTACTGTTGCCGGGCGACAATGCGCGCCCCTCGCACGGCACGTTTCACTTCCGGATGGACAATGCGGACGTCGTGGTCTCCTTCAAATCCGAAGCCGCGCGCATCGATCTCAATTTCGCTCCCAAGGAGGTGCTGGCCAATCTGTTCGCCGGGCTTGGTGCCGGTAAGGCGGCCGCACAGGAAGACGCGGACCGAATCATCGGGTGGCGCACCCGTCCGGTACCCGGCGCCGTCAATGACGAGGAGGCGCTCTACGGCGCCGCGGGACTTGGCTACTCTCCGCGGCAGGCGCTGTTCACCCATGTCAGTGAACTCGCCCTCGTTGTCGGCCTGGCTCCGGCACTGGTGGATCGCGCGTTGCCGTTGGTGACGGTGTTCAACGGGTCTTCGGCTGTCGATCCGCAGATCGCGGCCCCGGAGGTGATCGCTGCACTGCCCGGCAAGACGCCTGCCAATTCCAGCGACGTTCTCGGTGGACCGCCTCCATCTTCGAATGCGGACTCGGCGAATGCTAGTCAGCCTGCCCCGGCGCAGGGCGATGCGACGACCGCCAAAAGCGCGGCCTACCGGATTGAAACGACGATCAATTTCAGCAACGGCCGCCACACGGCTTCGGAAGTCGTTATCGCCCTTGGCGACAAGGAGGATCCTTATCGCGTGCTGTCCTGGCAGGATGATGTGGAGCCCCGCCCGGTTTTACGCAAACGGACGGGTCTGTGATGGCGCCGATGTCAGAGTTGAAGGATTTGTTTGGCCAATGGATCGCGACCGTTGCCGGGGCCGTCGACACGGTCGCAGGGCGCTTCCTGCGCCCGCGCCTGATTCTGCTCGGGGAAGGCAAGGACGACACGTTGGTGGCAAAGGCGGTCTCGGGACGGAATGCCCCGTCATTGCCTGAGGTGCCGTTCCGTCTGGAAAAGGGCAGGCCCAATCCGCCATTGTCGGCGGATTGGAACACGGCCTTTCGCGGTAGCCGTGTCGAAGCCTTGCTGCAATCCGATCATGTCATGTTCTCGCCGCTCGACTTTCCTGGTCAGGCCAGCGATTTTCTCGATGGCATGATCCGCGCACAGGTCGATCGTTTGACGCCCTGGACCGTCAACGAAGCAATTTTCGGATGGAGCCAGCCGACCAACGCGGCGAACGACCGAATCGAAGTGACCTTCGCCGCGACCTCGAAACTCAAGATTCAGCCGCTCCTGCAGTTGGCCCAAGCGCTGGATGTCGGGTCGGTTGCCGTATTCGCCACGGCTTCCGCCGGCGAAGGCACGCCCGCCAGGATCAAATTGTTCGACAAGTCGCTGCAGAGCGCGATCGGGCGAACGGTGGACGTTCCTCGTATTTTGCGCGCCGTTCTGCTCTCCGTCGGTCTTGCCGCGGCGGCTTCCCTGCTGGTCGCGGCCTATCTCGGCAACTCTCTTCAGTCCGAGCAGCAGGATCTGCAGCGCCGGATTTCGCAGCGCCGGGCGGCGCTGCGCCTCGATCCGAATGCGGGCGAATCGGGTGTGAGCCTGCTGGCGAAGCGCAAGCAGGCAACGCCGTCGAGCGTCATGGTGCTGGAAGCCGTCTCGCGGGTGCTGCCCGACACCACCTATGTCACGGAGTTGCGGATCGAAGGCGACAAGGTCCAGGTCGTCGGCATGACACAGGATGCTCCCTCCCTGATTCGGCTGATGGAGCAGTCGCCGCAGTTCACTCGCGCCACATTCTTTGCGCCCACCACGCGCGCGCAGAACGAACCGGGCGAGCGCTTCCATATCGAGGCGCATATCACGGCTTATTTCGGATCGGGCACATGAGTGCGTTCGCGGCATCACGAAAGGCCCTTACCACGTCGCCCATCGTGGCCGCGACGATCTATGTCGGCCTCGTTGTGGTGCTTCTGTTCGCCGTGGCCACCTCGATAACAGGCGTCGTCGGCCAGCGCGACGAGGTGGCATCCTCGGCGACCATGCTGGAGCAACTCGAAGGCCGCAACCCCGCCGCGGTTCGCGGCCCGCCCGGCGACGTGACGAGACCGTCGGGCTCGGCATTTCTGGAAGGCGCCACCGTCACCGTCGCAGGAGCGATGCTGCTACAGCGCGTCTCGGCCGCCGTGACGAAATTCGGCGGCAATGTGGTGTCGACCCAACTCGATCTGCAGGGTTCACAATCGAGAGCGGGATTTCTCAGCATGATCGCCAGCTTCGAGATCAACCAGTCGGAGCTGCAAAAGCTGCTCTACGATCTCGAAGCCGGGATGCCGTTCCTGTTTATCGATCAACTCGTGGTCCAGACTCCGCTCATCGCGTCCGGCACCGAAGGTGGAAGACTGCGAATTCTGCTGGCGGTGTCAGGGCAATGGCCGGGAGCCAAATGATGCGCCGTTTCATCACAGGCGTTACGCTGTTGCTGCTGTCCCTCCATGCCGCCGGCGCAATGACGTCCGCGGTTTCCGGCGACGCCCTGGATGCCGGTCTTTCCGACGATGCCCAGGCGGCGGGATCGCCCGCGGCAGCGGCCGTTCCGGTCGTACCGCCGGTCACGACGGTGGGCATTGTCGCGCCACCAACAGGACCCGCGCAGGAGCGGGCGTTGAGCGCCAATCCGCTGTGGGCTATTCCGCTGGCGCAATTGTCGGCGACGCGCGAACGGCCGATCTTTTCGCCGTCGCGCCGGCCGCCGCCCGTCGCGGTCACGGCCGAACCGGCGACGATCAAGGCGGCGCCAGTCCGCAAGAAGGAAGCTGAGGCTCCGCAGTTCGCCCTGGTGGGCACCATCGCGAGCGATCAGGATGGATTTGGAATTTTTCTCGATCAGTCGACCAAGGAAGCACTGCGGTTGAAGATCGGCGAGGACTATCAGGGCTGGAAGCTGCGTGCGATCCGCGGCCGGGAAGTGACCTTGGAAAAGGATCAGCTGACTGCCGTCCTGACATTGCCGCAGCCCGACGCCGCGCACCCGGCCGGCGAGGTTCGTCTACTGCCGGCGAGCGTGGAAAGAACCCAATCATCGGCACGCCACTGAAGCTTGGCGCCGGCACGCTTTCCCGGCTGCTCAGATCGCTCCGATGATTTGTTGAATGACCAGTGCCAACAGCAGGCCGATCGTCAAAAACGGCCCGAACGGCAACGAAGTCCGGCGCGTCATGGCTCGACCGGTCAATTGCATGATTGCCGCCGCGGCGAGCGCTGTCAGCGCGGCAATCAGCAACAGGATGGGAAGTCCGGCAACGCCGATCCAGATTCCCGCGGCGGCGAGGAATTTAACGTCTCCCAAGCCCAGACCCTGGATTTTGCGCCATTCGAAATACAGTCGTCGCAACAACCAGAAAATCAATCCGATAGCCGCGCCCGAACCCGCGGCTTCGATGCCGGCCACTGAGCCGCCGACAGTAACGGCTCTCGCCAGCCCCAGCCCGGCAACGGACAGGTTCAGCCAGTCCGGAATGATGCCGTGACGAATATCGATCAGCGCCAGCACGCCACCGAACAGGCAGAGGATTACGAAAAATCCGGCGAATTCAAGATCGGCGGGCATGCGCACCTTTGTGGATAAAATGTCGACGGTCCGTACAGGATCGCCGTCAAGACGTCAGCGAAATACGTATCGGTTTTATGACCGGGCACAAGTTCAACGAACTGTTTTTTGCATGGTCGACGCGTTTTTAAATCGATCACGCGCGATTGGATGGCGATGCCAGGTCCGGAAAGAAAAATTCCGGGAAAAATTGCTGTTGAGGTCATCCCGTCACAAAACAGCATACTAATCCAACAATATTGCGCGCCCGTGCTGCTTGCTTGAGTGGCCGCGGGGCTGGGGGTTTTCAGGATCATGAATCGTATTTGGGCCGCCATGTGTGGCTTGTTGCTGGTGCCGACTGCGGGCATGTCAGCCGTAAGCGCCACACCGCTCGAGGATGCGGCGGAGCGTTATCGGCCCTATATGATCGAAAGCATTGGTCAAGCTTTGGCGGGCGTGCGTGACCTGCGCGAACGAATAGCTGCCAAGGATCTGACCGGCGCCAGGAAGGCGTGGATTTCGGCCCGCGCGGGCTGGGAGCGCTCCGAAGTCTTCACGGCGGGCTTCGTTCCCGAACTCGATGCGCAAATCGACGCCTGGCCCAATGCCGATAGCGGCTTCCATGCCATCGAGGCGAAGCTGTTCGGTACCAATCGTACCGACGTCGAGGCCGAGACCGATGCGCTGGTCGATCATCTGGACAGTCTTCACGGCAAGCTTCGCGATATGGCGCTCACGCCGCAGGGGTTGCTGGATGGTACCGTGCGGCTGGCTTATGAAGTCGGGGAGAGCAAGGCCGACGGCGGCGAATCCCGCATCAGCGGAACGTCGCTGGACGATATGCGCAATAACGTCGCCGGCATCGATTTCGCTTATCGTACAATTTTTGCGACCGCGCTCGGAGCCGCCGACGCCAGGCTGGCGGGTCTGGTGGAGGCTCGGATCGACCGGCTCACGAAAATTGTGGCCGCGCCCGATCTGCGGCGCGTCGACATTCCGGCGCTGCGGCGTACCAGCGAGGAACTGGTGGTCGCGTTGCAAAGCGCGTCGGCCAAACTCGGATTGCAATCACCGACGCTGGAGGCCGCGACGCGATGATTATTCGGCATCTATCGGTAGTCGCTCTCGCTCTGTCTTTTCTGGTTGCTTCCTTTGAGGGACGCGTCGCAGCCTTTCCGGTCGACGGCGATCAAACGACGCTGCCTCCAAAGACCGAACTCAACGAGGATGCGCTCGAGCAGCCGCGCGAGGTGTTCCGGTCCGAAGTCGCAGGCGAGAAGTCGTATATGGTCGATCTCGGCAATCTGGCCTTCAGTTCGCCCGGTATTCTCGGCGGCGTAGCGCGGCAGGCCGGCGTGAGCTGTGGCACCTGTCACGTCAACGGCGCGGGCAACGCCAAATTCTTCATGCCGAAGATGTCGACGCGTCCGGGCAATTTCGACACCACCGGCCCGCTGTTCAATCCGAAAGCCAACAATTTCGTGCTTGATCCGGTCAGGATCCCGAGCCTTCGCGGCGCGCGCTATCTTGCGCCATACGGCAACGACGGCCGGATGGCATCGTTGCACGATTTCGTCCGCAACGTCATCGTCAACGAATTCGCCGGACCCGAACCGTCTCCGGCCATGGTTGATGCCATCGTCGCCTATATTCACGACATCGATTTTCTGCCCAATCCAAATCTCGGCCCCGGCGGCCGGCTGATCGGGCGGATCAGCGATGCCGAGCGGCGCGGCGAAGCACTGTTCATGAAGCCGTTCCCTCACGATCCAGGCCTGAGCTGCGCCGGCTGTCATGTGCCGTCGGCCGCATTCGTCGATCACCAGCAGCACGATGTCGGATCGGGCGGCCTTTTCAAGACGCCGACGCTGCGCAACGCCGATTTCAACGCTCCATATTTTCACGACGGACGCTTCGACAGCTACGACCAGGTGGTAGCGCATTTCGATCGCGTTTTCGCTCTTGGTCTGTCGCCGCAGGACCGGGGCGATCTGGTCGCGTATCTCACCGCGGTGGGGGACGGCACGCAGCCCTATGAGCACGATGGTGCGGGCGCCATGCTTAAGGAAATCAACGATTTCACCGCCGTACTTGGAACTGCTATTCCGGCAAACGACAAGGAAACCATTGCACTTGCGGTCGATACCATCGGCAGCGAATTGCGCGAGCTGACCGAGCGCTACCCCGATCGAAAGAACACCAGCGTGTCGGGCGGCCAGCAGGAACGCGCTCTTGCGCGGACGGCGCTCAAGAACATGGTCCTCATTTTACGCCGCATCGACATCGCCAGCGCCGAAGACCGGTTTAGCGATGCGGCGGCCGAATACAGGAATTATCGGTATTTGATGGCCGCCGCCGTACCGGCATTGCTGGCGCGCGCCGAGCCATGGTCTTTGTTCAATCCGGCTGTCCATGACGCCCACTACGCGGCGCTGCGGCAAGTGCTGCAGTCGAAGTACGTCGCGCACTGATCGCGCGCTGATAAATTTCTGCGACACGGTTGACATGTTGCCGAACGAGTCCGGCGCTGCGGCGATTCGTTCGACGCGGAGTCGCGCCGGCATTTGTTCAGAAGAAATTTTTTGAATCGGGAATTTCTTTCAGCATTCACGAGTCGGAAACGCCACCGTCATATCGGGCCATTAAGCACCACGATGCTAACCAACTTTAACTTTTGGGGTCTATAATGAAACCGACATTCGACTTGAGAAGAAGATGGCGTACCACCACAGCGCTGTGCATCGTTTCGACGCTGGCCGTCGTAACCGCCAGCTATGCTGCCGATTGGGGCCGCAGCAACTGGGACTCACGCTCGCATTTCCATCCCGGTGAGCTGAATCACAACAACGGCAATGGCAACGGCAACAACAACGGCAACAACGGCAACAGTTCTTCGGCGACCGCAAAGACCGCGAGCCCGATCAAGCATGTCATCATTCTGATCGGCGAGAACCGCGGCCTCGATCACGCCTTCGGCGTGTACAAGCCGAAGGGCGCTGGACAGACCATCTCCAACCTGCTGTCAAAGGGCATTGTCAACGAAGACGGCTCGCAGGGCCCGAACTTCGCTCTGGCGCAGCAGTACTCGGTCGCGGGACAGCCGTCTTACTACATCGGCGCTCCGGCCATCGGCAAGTCATCCTACGGATCCGGCAATACGATGCCGCAGCCCAACACCAACGGCGCCCCGAGCGCGCAAAGCGCTACCGGTGCTCCGTTCCAGACCATCGCAGAAGCCAGCGTTGAAAAGGACGTCAATCCGGCTGACCTCGACATCCTGACGACCGGCGCCACCGGCTTGCCGGCCGGCTCGCTCGATACCCGCGTTCCGGGTGCAGGAAGTCTGGTGGGTCCGTTCCCGATGCAGGGTCCGGCGCTCAGCGACGATGACTACACCGGTGATACCACGCACCGCTTCTACTCGGACTGGCAGCAGGACGATTGCAGCGTTGCCAACGCTTCCAAGAGCAACACCTCTGGCTGTAAGAACGACCTGTTCCCCTTCGTGATGGCCACCTATGCTCCGACCGGCAAGAGCATGGGCAACTCGATGGGCTTCTTCAATGCGCAGCAGGGTCAGCTTCCGGTCCTGAAGGAACTGGCTGATCGTTTCACCCTGGCCGACAACTTCCACCAGTCGTTCCATGGTGGTACCGCCGCCAACCACTTCATGCTCGGCACCGGTGACGCTGCGTTCTGGAGCGACGGCAACGGCAATCCGACCACGCCGCCCGCGAGCATGATCGCGAACCCGAATCCGGTCCCGGGAACCGTCAACGCGTACACGGTCGACGGCAACTTCAGCGCCTGCGCTGACGCATCTCAGCCCGGCGTCGGGCCG
Source organism: Bradyrhizobium sp. (assembly GCF_050014615.1). GTDB lineage: Bacteria > Pseudomonadota > Alphaproteobacteria > Rhizobiales > Xanthobacteraceae > Bradyrhizobium. The sequence goes on from NZ_JBEKCZ010000009.1 coordinate 57,219, forward strand.
ATCATAAGCTACCTGGAGAACCTGCCCTACGCGGCGGAGCCGAACTGCCAGCCCAACCACTACTACATGCTCAACAACGTTAACCCCGGTTACCTGCCGAACGGTGCGCTGTCGGGTACTGGCAACGTTCCGCCGTCGCCGGTGCGAACCATCGGTGACGCCCTGATCGCAAGCAACATTACGTGGGCTTACTACGGCGGCGCGTATAACGACGCCGTGGCGCTCTCGAATGAAGCGGTTGCGGCCGTCACCACGACCAACCCGATCCCGAACCTGACTGCGGCGGCGATTGCCGATCCGGCGCACGCTCTCGGCGTGGCCTACTGCCAGATCTGCAATCCGTTCCAGTATGCGTCCTCGATCATGGCTAACCCGACTGTCCGGGCAGCGCATATCAAGGATACCGCCGATCTGATCACGGCGATCCAGAACAACACCCTGCCTTCGGTGTCGTTCGGCAAGCCGGATGGTCTGCTCGACGGTCACCCGTCAAGCTCCAAGGTTGATCTGTTCGAAGCTTACACACTCAACGTCCTCAGCGCGCTCGACGCCAATCCGCAGTTGAAGGCGGAAACCGCTGTCATCGTGACTTGGGACGAAGCGGGCGGTATGTGGGACTCGGGCTTCATCCAGTCGATCGACTTCTTTGGCGACGGACCGCGGATTCCGATGCTGATTCTCTCGCCTTATTCGACGGGCGGCAAGGTCTATCACAACTACGGCGACCATGCCTCGCTGCTGAAGTTCATCGAGCGTAACTGGAACCTGCGCCCGCTCACGAACCGCAGCCGCGACAACCTTCCGAACCCGACGTTTGCGAAGAACAATGAATACGTGCCGACCAACAGCCCGGCGCTCGCCGATCTGTTCGACGCGTTCGACTTCAGCCACGCGGTCACTCAGCCCTACACCGAGTGATTCTCGTAACGATCACCACGCGGTCGTGATCTGACCTCGTGGTGGCGGCGCCGATCGGGCCCGATGGTCCGGTCGGCGCTGTTGTTTTCAGCCGGCCGACACTGTGGATTTCCTGGAGTTGATTTTAACGATGACTAAAGGCCCGATGATTGTTTTGTCGTCCAACAGAGTGTGGCTGAGTTTGCTGGCCGTTGTCAGCTTGTTGCTGTGCGGCCGTGTATCGGCACAGGCGCAGCAGTTTTCCGCCGATCTTGTCACCACGCGGGGCGATGGTGCGGCGGCGGTGTCCGCGGGCAAGCTACGCGTCTCCAACGGCTCCGTGCGAATCGAAACACCGGAGCTTGCGGACGGCTTCTTCCTGGTCGACGGCGCCAAACCTGCCGCCTATTTCGTGCGGCCCGCCGCGGGGATATTCATGGATGCCCGGCAATCGAGCCAGCTCACCCGGCTATTCGTGCAGGTCGATCCGGATGACCCATGTCGGCAGTGGCAGGCCTTGGCGAGACTGGCTGGTGCCGCGGATCAGGGTGATTGGCGCTGCGAGCGCACCGGGGAGGGGGCCGTCGGCGGGCATCACACCACCGCATACCGCGCCGTCTCGGGCGCGGGCCGGGAAATCGTCGGCTGGATCGACAGGGCGCGCAAATTCCCGCTGCGAATCAAGACGGAGGACGGCGCCACCATTGCCGCCGAGAACGTTCGGGACGAGCCGCAGCCGGCGCAGTTGTTCGAAGTTCCGCAAGGCTTCCGAAAATTCGATCCCGAGACCCTCATTCAGCGGATCAGGCAAAGCGACGTGTGGGTCGCCGGTCAAAAGGATGTGGATCGCACACATCCCTGATGCGGCCGCCGGTATCGGCTCGCGGCGGATGAACTGGCGGCCGTGTTCCCGCAACACGTGACCTGGTCTAATTTTTCATTTCGATAATAAACAAAGCGATGTCCTTCGCGTCTTCGTGGCTTAGCGGCGGATTCGGCATTGTCGCGTGCGGCAGAAGCAGGAACGCGGCGATCATGTCGGCGTCGATCTTTGGCCTGTCGACGATTGATGCGAATGACGGAGCTCTATGGCGTTTGTCCGAGGCAGAATAGATAGCGTGGCACTCCGAACACCATCGCTCCGTTAGCCGCCGGCCATTCTCGGCGTTCTGCGCAAAAGTCGCCTGCGTCCCTCCAAGGAGGATAAGCGCGATAAGGATGCGGATTTTCGATATGCGCATGGTGATCCATGTTTAAGTGCTCAGAGCGGTGCGTCGTCCGTCGTCGATGGCTGCTGTTGCAATGAAACAAAATCGCCGCCTCCAAAATCCTCTTCAGGAGGCGGGTAGCAGCAGAGTTCATCGTGAACCTCCCTGACGCCGGATACATTCTCCGCCGCGACAATCGCTGCCTGCCGGCAACGTTCGTCAGTTATAAGGCCGCTGAGATGCACGATGCCGTTGCGCACAATGACGTTGAACTGCGAGGGCGACCAGTCAGCTTTCTCGATAGCCGCGTGGACACTGCTCCGAATATGGTCGTCGTCGGCGGTCGGGCCAGAAGCGTCGCGAGCCAGATCAGCGACTGCTTGGAGAAGATTGGACCGGGTCACAATGCCGACAAGCTGATCCAGGCGCACAACAGGCAAGCGTTTGATATTGCGTCTCTCGATGATCCGCACGATCTCCTGGAGTGAGGTATCTTCGGTGATGGTAACTGGATCCAGCGTCATGATTTCTTTCACCTTGCGGCCCCGTTCATGCACGAAGTCGGACGCGATCTGGCCCGGACCTACCAGAAACCGCAGCCACCGGCCGCGCTTTCGTTGCGTCCCGATTTCCGCACGGCGAATGAAATCGCCTTGCGAAACGATGCCGATCAGCTTGCCGGCCGTGTTGACCACCGGCAATCCGCTGATGTGATGTCGTAACATTGTGTCCGCGGCCTCGACGACAGAAGTTTCGGGGCTGGCCGTGATCACCTGACGGGTCATGATCTGATGAGCGCGCATTGGATGATTCCAAAATCCGAAACTGCGGGAATGCATGATCGCTAAGGCAAAAGCCTCGCAACGGCTTGATCAAGATCAACCCGAGAGCGTCATGGAATGTCGGTTGTGGAGGCTCTCATGGCGCAAACTTGCAGCCCAGTCGGGGGAAATTTGCATACCCCGGGACCGCCGGCGCCAGCCCGGCGCGCCGCTCGAAAATGGGCAATAAAGACCCGGAATGCCGGCTGGGCATTCATCGGTGATTCCACCGGGAATGACACTCACGTCCATCTCATCGGACGGTTATCAACCATACGTCAACATTTGTGTCCCAAACTTCCCGGGATTGGGGCTCGCTGACCAACCAACAGCGTGCCGGAACTCCCGGCAGGTCTCAGCATTACTTCCGAGGTCTCGACCGATCCGGCGGGTGGACTCGGAGCGGCGCAGGCGTCGCAAATTTTGTGAGGCATTATGATGCGACATCTGATCGAGCGAGTCTTTGAAGGCATTGAATCCAACGTGAGTTATGCTCTTTTCGCGGCGGTGGCTTCGTTCGCGATGACAGGTTGCCTGCGTCTCCTTTGGGAATAGACGAACATCTTGCTTGCGCGAGCTTGGGCCGCAGCCACTGACCAGAGCCGTCCCGGCGAATTGCCTTGCCGCTAACCGGTCCATCGCGCCGGCTTCAACACCAATCTCATCTCCGGCGATGCTACCGAGAGCGAGGCGCCAATAGCGGCGCTCCAGACGTTTTCGGTGCGAACCCGCCGTGAAGAAATCGAAGCATTTCGCAAGCGCGAACGGCTTGCATCGGTTCGGCTTGAGTTATCGCGCCGCGTCATTTCGTGAATCGGCGGCAGCTCAGTCGCAGCGGACCTCTGAACCCGTTGGTTTGACGTTTTCTCCTTGTCAAAGCTGACTGTTAGGGTCAGATTTGATGGGAATCGGCGTGCCTTTAAAAATGCGCCGGTTGACATCAACAATAAAATTTGGGGCGGAAACATGAATAGATTTTCTATTGGATGCGCCGCATTGTGCGGCGCTGTCGGCTTGCTCACGGCGGCCGCGAGTGCGCAGGAAGTCAAGCAGGAAACCAAGTCGGCGTCGGGTCAGGCGAAGGTCTCTCCGGTCACCCAGCAGCTCCTCAACGCAGCCGACAAGAGTGCGACCAACTTTCTGCTGACCAACGGCAACTACGCCCAGACGCGATTTCATCCCGCCAAGCAGATCGATCGCGACAACGTCAAGAAGTTGCACGTCGCCTGGATCTTCCAGACCGACGTCAAGGAATCGCTTGAGACGTCGCCGATCGTCGTCGACGGCGTCATGTATGTGACGACGTCGTTCAGCCATGTCTATGCGCTCGACGCCAAAACCGGCGTGCAGCTCTGGCACTATAATCACAAGATGGGACCGATAACGACTTACTGCTGCGGCCCCAACAATCGCGGCGTCCAGATTCTCGGCGATCTTGTCTACGTCGCGACGCTCGACTCCAAGCTGGTGGCCCTGAATGCGAAGACAGGCGACGTCGTCTGGAAATCCGATATCGCCGATCCCGAACTCGGCTACAGCGAGACGATGGCGCCGACCGTCATCAAGGACAAGGTTCTGATCGGGACCAATGGCGGCGAATACGGCATCCGCGGCTTCGTCAAGGCCTTCGATGCGAAGACCGGCAAGCTGCTCTGGACGTTCAACACGACGCCGGAGAGCAGCGTCGGCGTCTGGGCGACAAAGGACGCCACCGGCCGCGACATGCACCGCGATATCCAGGCTGAAAAGGACCAGCTTGCCAAAACCGGCGACCCCTACCAGAAGCTCGGTGGTGGCGTCTGGCAGAATCCGTCTGTCGATCTGGCAACCAACCGGATCTATTTCGTCGTCGGCAATCCGTCGCCTGATCTGGACGGTTCGAACCGTCCCGGCGACAATCTTTATACCGACTCGCTGGTTTCCCTCGACCTCGATACCGGCAAATATGCCTGCCACTTTCAGTATATCGCCCACGACCTGTGGGATCTCGATGCGGTGAGCCCGACGGTGCTGGTCGATGTCAAGGGTAAGGACGGCAAGACCATCCCGGGCGTGATCCATGCCGGCAAGACCGGTCATATTTATGTTCACGACCGCAGAGACTGCAGCCTGATCCGGTTCTCCGAAGCCATGGTGCCGCAGGAGAACATGTGGGTGCTGCCCACCAAGGAAGGTGCGCGCATGCTTCCGGGGGCCAATGGCGGCGTCGAATGGTCGCCGATCGCCACCGACCCCGAGCAGTCGCTGGCCTACGCCATCAACCTGCATCAGCCCATGAACTACTTTGTCGAGAACTCGCCGTATCCGAACGGCAAGTTGTGGCTGGGCGGCGCCTTCAAGGCGATACCGACCGAGGCGCAGGCGGGCAACATCACGGCCGTCAACTACAATACCGGCAAGATCAAATGGCAGGTCAAGACGCCGGAGCCGATGATTGGCGGCATTCTCGCCACGGCGGGTGGTCTTGTTTTCACCGGTGAAGGCAACGGCAAGTTCGCGGCTTACAACTCGTCCAACGGCAAGGAATTGTGGAACTTCCGCGCCGGGGCCGGGGTCAACGCGCCTCCCTCCTCCTACATGGTCGGCGGCAAGCAATATATCGTGGTCGGTGCGGGCGGTAACACCCAGGTCGACTTTCACCGCGGTAACAACATCATCGCCTTCTCGCTCGACTGAGATGTGCGATATAGGATGAATGGGGGCGGGACCGTTCGCGGTCCCGCCCTTGTCATGAGTTATGAATGGGAATCGATCGATGGTCGGGAAGTCAAAACGGGCCTTTGTTGTCGCTGTTGGGCTCGGGTTCGGTTTGAATTTTTACGGTTCGCTCCCCGCAGCCGCGCAAAGTATCGAAGACAAGACCCAGGTCTGCGCCGGCTGCCATGGCCAGGATGGCAAGCCAATCGACAAGACGATTCCCGTCATCTGGGGGCAGCAGCAGGGTTACCTCTATATTCAACTGCGCGATTTCAAACGGAACGATCGCAAGAACGAAATCATGCAGCCGATCGTTTCCTCCATGGAACGACAGGACATGATGGACATCGCGGAATATTTCTCGAACAAGCCGTGGCCTGATCTGGGCCAGCCCCGGGCATCGAAGGACGTCTCGGACCGGGCCTTGAGCGCCAACCACTCGGTCGGCTGCACCGGCTGCCATCTCGACCATTTTCAGGGCGACGGCACCGTTCCCCGGTTAGCGGGCCAGAGCAGGGAATATATGGCAAAAACAATAGCCGACTTCCGCAGCCGCGCCCGCGGCAACAATCCCGGCATGACAGACCTGATGCTTGCCACCTCACCGGACGACCTGGCGGCGCTGTCCGAATATTTGTCGGGCCTCTAGCCTCCTTAAGGTCGCATCAGCCGTTCGCGCAGCGAAGACAACCTTGTGAGATCCGCGGCTCGCTTGCCGGCCTTGTCCTTGAGCGATGCATCCGCTCCCCGCGCCACCAGTAAATTGACGATTTCCTCGTGGCCGCCTTCGGCAGCGATCATGAGCGCGGTGCGACCGCGGTCATCCCGATCGTCGATATGCGCGCCCGCATCGAGCAGATATGAAATAATCTGGACCGCCTGCGCTTCCGGCACTTTTTCATCCGGTCCGGACGCCCACATCAGCAGAGTGAGGTCGTTCGAATAGCGGGCGTTGATATCGATGTTTCGCGCCAACAACCGCTTCACGATGTCGAACCGTGCGCCGGCCGCCGCATAGATGATCGGCGGCTTGCCGGTTTCGTCGGCTGCTCGCTCGTCGGCGCCATGGGCGAGCAATGCTTCGACGATCACGTCGTTGCCGGCATAGGATGCGGCGGCGATTGGTGAGATCCCGCTGCGTCCAGTCAGTTTGACGTCGGCGCCGCGCTCGATCAGCCGTTGCGCGATCGAGATATGGCTGCCCTCGGCGGCAAAATACAGCGCCGTGGCTCCGGCAAGGTTGCGGGCATCGATCGGAGCGCCGCGTGCCAGCAGCAGGTCAACCATCTGCAGATGCCCCGACCTCGCCGCATGGCTCAGCGGACGGGCGCCCAGCCGGTCGCGCGCGTCGACCGACGCGCCCTGATCAAGCAGTTTCGTCGCCAAATCGATGCAGTTGGCGTCGACCGCTGCAAACAGCGTCAGCGACACCTCGATCGCGGTGATTTGCGGTTTGGCTTCTTCATACCGACGCGACAGCGCCTGACACCGCTCGGAATCTGCCGCGTAGGCAGCCGACGCGGCGCTTGTTGCGGCGATTGCGATCGAACATAGAAAAACAACGTAGCGATGCAAACGGCCTCTCCAGGTCAGATATCGCAAGGTTGAGGCTGCCACGGGAGCCGGCCTGTGCCAAGAAGGAGCAGACTATAGCAAGCGAAATTGGATTCCGCACCGCGTCATCGCCGCGCAATCCGTGTGACAGTCCCGCGCTTGCTATCGGCACGCATTGTTTGCTGCCTCTGGAATGACCACGAAGCTAATCGTGGCTTGCGCGAACGTCACCGCGCCGGCCGGCGTCGGTGCGCCCTGGATGGACGGCAGCGTATCGCCTGCGCCCAGCGCCAGCGTCGTACCGTTCATCCTGACGCGCGCATCCAGCGGGTTCACGGCGTCGAGCGTATAAAGTGCGGACGCTGTCGATAGCATCAGCGCATGCGGTGCGTCGCGCTCGGTATTGATCACCAGCAGCGTCACCCCGCCTGACTTGTCTCTTTGGCAATGGGCATAGACGTGAAGGCCCCGTCGGATCGGTAAACCCGCGTCAAGCACAGTGGTCCCCATCAGCTGCCGCCACAGCAATGCGCCCCAGTAATTCGGCCTCGGCTCCAGCGTCCTTTCGTCCAGCAGGCCGTAATCGCTCGCCGCCAGCGTGTTGTGCATGACGACCTGAACGCCGGCCTTTGCCAGTCGCCCGAGTTGATCGAGATAGCGGAATGTATCCAGAAAGCTCACCGCCCAGGGATTGCCGCCGCAAGCGGCTTCGGCGGTTTCAGTGAGCCAGATCGGTTTGCCGGGTGTGAGCCGATCCCGAAGATCGCGATAGAACGCCACGGCCCGATCCGCTCCTCCCAGCCAGTCTTCGGAAAGCGCCGCCTCCGGCGTGTGGTGACCGCCGCACCGCGCCGACAATGCGCCATAGTGATGATAGGACACCGCATCGAGATCGGACCCGGTGGCGGCGAACAGATCCGAGGCGAGGGCGGTTTGACCGATAGTGCCGGGGCCCAGGATCAGCGTTTCGGGACTCGTCTGTCTCAGGAACATTTCGAATATTTTGAAGTCGCGTTGATAGGCCGCCGTGTCGTAACCCGCCGGAGCACCGCCGATCGCGGCAAGGTCCGGCTCATTCATGAATTCGGCGGCGGCGATCTTGCTCCCGATGGAATGGGTGAAGCGGACGAGCCGGTCCGCCTGATCCTGTTGCCAGACGCCGGCGGCGTCACGGCTGCCGGCGCTAATGGCAAATGACGTCACGATCCGCGCATCCACCGATTGCGCGAAATCGACCACGCTCCGCCATTGCTGGCGCGTCAAGACGCCGTTGAATCCCGCCGAAGGTGCTGACGACACATCATCCGAATCGGAAAAGGTGGTGCTGTTCGCCCAGGTGCCGCTGACGCGCAGATAGGCCGGCGCCAGCGCCGCCGCGAGCTTTCGCAATCGGCCTTGGGTCAGATCAAGGGGCGACCGGTATTGAAATAAATTCGAGTCCGTGCGCGGCGGCGTGTCCGATCCCGGCCGCGACGCCGGCATGGGCCGGGTATCCGGCTGCGACCGATAGGGCTTCCAGAATTGGCCGCCGGTAATTTCGACCATTTCGATGTTGTAGGACTGGAAGCGTTCGTCGACCGTGCCGATGCGGGGCAGGCTTGAAGGGATGACGGACGGCGCCTCGGAAGGAGTTCCTGCACGGGCCTGCGCGACCAGCCATATCGATATCAGGCAGCCGAGCGCGCAAAGGATCGCGGGCAGTTCCGTTGGCGTGCGCGCCCAGCGCCTGGCTCCGGCTTCTTCAAATGGAAGCAAGGAACGTTCCCTCCTGTGTCCCATTTAGTTTACGACAAAGCGAGGATATAGAATATATTTCGGGCCTGCTTGCCGGTACGCGCATGGATCGGCGAAATCCCGGTCCACGGTTGCGCCGGTGGACCGCAAAAACAAGTAGAAGGTTGCGAGCTCACAGGGAGGCACGGCGTGGTCCGTTCATCGCGTATTTTTGCATGGTGTGTTTTTTGTTCTTGCGGCGTGATGGCGGCAATGGCCATGGGCTGGAGCCAGTCAGCCTTTGCGCTCGATCCGCGTTATCCAGACTGGCCATGCCAGCAATTGAAGGTACCGGAGATTTCGATCGCCAGCGTCTGGAACGGTCCGCCAATTGACGCGATCGATACGACGAAGCCCGCGGACCCGAAACAGGCCGAACTCGTGGCGCATCTCGCCGCGCGCCGCACGCCGATCGAGGACGCACGGAAGCTGATAGCCGATTATCTGGCGGGAACCGACGAGGAAAGGCAGCAAAGGGCGACGAGGCTGTTCGCCGCGTTGTATTCGACGCTCAATGGGCAGCGTGATCAGGTGATGAACGGGATCGAGCGTTTTTCACGTAAACAGAAGGGCACGGCCGAGGCCATTCGCGAAAAGGCCCAGAAGATGCGGGAGATTCAGGACAAGTCAAACGGCGATCCAGCGCAGAGTAGCGAGCTTGCCAGCGAGCTTGCGTGGCAGACCCGTATTTTCGAGGATCGGCGCAGGTCGACTTCCTACATATGCGACGTGCCCGTTCTAATCGAAAAACGGCTGTTCGATTTGGGAAGCGCGATCCAGGATGACCTGAAGGACAATTTGAAAGCCAACCTGAACGCCGGCTCGCAGACAAAATAAGAATCTATCAGGAGATGGCTTATTCGTCCGGCCGCGGTTCCGGTGAAGACGGCTGCAGCGGAAGGCCGGCGGCGAGCCAGCCGTCGGTCCCTTCAGGATACCACGCCACATTGGAATAGCCGAGCGATAGCGCGCGCTTGGCCGCGTTCCACGACATCCAGCAATCCGCGAGACAATACAACACGAGAACCCGGGCGTGATCGCCGTCCGTCGCCTTGTCCAGACCGCTGGAGAAATAACCGGCCATGCTGGGCGCCAATTCGCCGTATCCGGTGTCGGGCAACCAGATGCTGCCCGGGATATTGGCCCGCGGCTTGTCGCGCCAAAGCGTTCCTTCGGGCAGATCCCGCGGTCGCGGCGGCCTTGGCAGCACATCGACAAAGGAAGCCGAATGACTGCGCCAGATTTTTTCCGCTTCGTCGGTGCCGATGACCCTGACGCCACGCAGCGTAGCGGGCGTCGGCGAGCGATAATTTTCCAGGCGGTAGCCATCCGGCTCGGGCACGCCGGCCGCGACAGCTTCAGCGGCGGCAACGATGATCGCGACAAGCGCGAAACGGACGGCGGTCCCGATCATGGCCGCTTGGCGAGCGTCTCGGATGTGATCGGCATATTGGCCTCGTCCAATATTGGAATGTTGTAGCTGATCAGCAGCTTGTTGATCTCGGTCTGGTTTTCCATGATCAGCCGATTGAGCGTGCGTTTCCACTCCTGGTCCGCCGCGCGAACGGCCATGCCGATGCGATAGGTCATTTGCGGACCTGTGGTTTCCTTGGTCAACGGCACGACGGTCATCGGCGGGTTCGCTTGCCTGGCGTAGTAGCCCGCCATCGGGCCCCACAATATGCCGCAATCGATTTCGCCGCGGGCGAGGTCGTCGATCATGGCCTGCGCCGAGGAATCACTCCTTGTATCGATGAAAAGCGGATAGGACTTGGCGTGAGCGAGGAGGCCGTTGATCGCCATGTTGGTGCTGGGCGGCGTCTTCGCCACGATTCCGATCCGTTTATCCCGGAGTTTGGGATCGCTGATCGCGGTCACGTCTTCAAGGCCGCTTCCGGGCTTGAAGATCAGCGCATATGTCGTCCGGTAATAGGGAACGGTCAGCTGGGCCTGATCGTCGCCCTGCGGAAATCCCATGATGATATCGCATCGATACGAGCCCAGCGTCATCCGGACGAAGCCGGTTGCCTGCGGGAAGTAGGTGTAGCTGAGCTTTTTGCCGAGCTTGGCGGCAAAGAGCTCGGCCAGCTTGTTTTCGAATCCCTCGCCCTTGTCGTTGGAGAACGGCAGATTGCGCGGATCGCCACACGCGCGAAACACGTCGGGATCGACCAGTTCAAGCGCGCCTTTTTCGTTGTCGCTGGCCTGGGCGGAGGCCGGGGCGGGCCGCAAGACGACAGATGCGCACAGCAAAAGGCCGGCCAGAATTGGCAGCATGACGGCCAGCCCCGGGAAATGTGGTGCTGGCGGCGCTAGTATTTCGTCGCGTCCTGAATTCATTTGATCCCCGTACAACTGGCCTCGGCGTCTTTGGCGGCTTGCGGCTTGTCTTCATGTTTGGGCGGCCGGCCGCCGGGAATGGCGTCGTTGGCGCGGGCGCGCAGATAGACGTAGATATGAATGACGGCATCACCTTGTCGTTGGCGGCGTCGACGTTCTGGCGGCCATTGGTGACGACATTGTTGAAGTCGACGTAGCTCAGCGTCTTCAGCGAATTGGCCAGCGCGGGCGCATAGCTCGAGCCCTCGCCATTGGGACCGTGACAGACATGGCAGTCCGAATGATAGCGACGAAAGCCCGAGAAGGTGTACCAGTCGACCGCCCCGTCCTCACCGATCTTGTAGGTCGGATTGCCGTCCTTGTCGGCATATTTGCCGTTGTCGGATGAAGCGACGGCGGGAGATCCCGACCCGTCGGCCCGTGCGGTGGCGCCGGCAAGGGTGCTCGCCACAATGACGAACACGATTTTCCAACGATTGATGCTCACGTAAACGTCCTCTTGCGGCATTGAAACAAAATCGGCGCGCAGCGAGGCAGCGGCGCGCCGATTGACGTCTTCTCAAGCGTCGTGCCGCTCCTACTCGCTCGGCAGCGCAAACACGGTCAGTGTCCCGCCCAGCGAGGTATAGGACGCCAGACCCGCGTAGCCGCCGACGGCGCCGAGACCCGCGGTATCGACGGTCTTTTCCTTGGTCGGCAACTTGCCCTGATCGACGGCGCCATGCCAGGCGGCGGCGTTCTCGGGCTGCAGCAGACCGGCCGCAAGACCGATGCCGGCCCAGCCACCGACGCCGGACAGCACCGCAACATACTGCTTGCCGCCATGTTCATAGCTCATCACGTTGCCGATGATGCCGGACGGGGTCTTGAACTTGTAGAGTTCCTTGCCGGTCTTGGCATCGACCGCCTTCAGATAGCCCTCCAGCGTGCCGTAGAACACCACGCCACCCGCCGTGGCCAATGCGCCACCCCAGGCCGAGAACTGCTCCTTATTGGACCACACGATCTTGCCGGTCTTGCCGTCCCAGGCAATGAAGTTGCCCATATTGGTATCGCCCTTGGGCGGATACATCGCCACCGCGGCACCGACATAGGCCTGACCGGCCGTGTAGGCGACCTTGTAAGGCTCATAGTCCATGCAGACATGGTTGGTCGGGACGTAGAACAACTGCGTCTCCGGGCTGTAGGCCGCAGGCTGCTCGTCCTTGGTGCCCAGCGCCGCCGGGCAGATGCCCTTCGAGTTGGTGTCTTCGCCCTGGTGCTGGGTCGAATAGGCGTCGACCACCAGCGGACGGCCATAGGTCTTGGACGACTTGTCCATGTCGACCTTGCTGGCCCAGTTCACCACCGGATCGTATTTTTCCGCGACCAGCAGTTCGCCGGTGGCCCGATCCAGCGTGTAGCCGAAGCCGTTGCGGTCGAAATGGGTGAGCAGCTTCCTCGGCTGGCCGCCAACGGTCTGATCGGTCAGGATCATCTCGTTGACGCCGTCGAAGTCCCATTCGTCGTGCGGCGTCATCTGGTAGATCCATTTGACCGCGCCGGTGTCGAGGTCGCGCGCCCAGATCGACATCGACCACCTGTTGTCACCGGGGCGTTGCACCGGGTTCCAGGTCGAGGGATTGCCCGAACCGTAATAGACCAGGTTCAGCGCGGGATCGTAGGAGTACCAGCCCCAGGTGGCGCCGCCGCCGATCTTCCACTGGTCGCCCTGCCAGGTGGAGGTCGACGAATCAGGCCCGACCGGCTTGCCGAGCGAGGTGGTCTTGACCGGGTCGATCAGCGTGTCCGCGTCCGGCCCTTCCGAGAAGCCGCGCCAGGCCAGCTTGCCGTCCTTGATGTTGTAGGCGCTGACCCAGCCGCGAACGCCGAACTCGCCGCCGGAAACGCCGATCAGGACCTTGTCCTTGTAGACGAACGGCGCGTCGGTGCCGGATTGGCCCTTGCCGGCCTCGCCGTCCATCACCGACCAGACCTTGGCCCCGGTCTTGGCGTCGAGCGCCACCAGCGTGGTGTCGGCCTGGTGCAGGAAGATCTTGCCGTCGGCATAGGCGACGCCGCGGTTGACGGTGTCGCAGCACATGATCGGAATTACGTTGGGATCCTGCCGCGGCTCGTATTTCCAGATGATCTTGCCTTCATGATTGAGGTCAAGCGCATAGACCGTGTTTGGAAACGGCGTATGGACGTACATGGTATCGCCGACCACCAGCGGGCCACCCTCGTGACCGCGCAGCACGCCGGTCGAGAACGTCCAGGCGACCTGCAATTTCCTGACGTTGGCGGCGTTGATCTGGTTGAGCTTGGAGAAACGCGTGTTGGCGTCGTCGCCCTGCTGCATCACCCATTGCTTGGGATCCTTGGCCAGTCTGTCCAACGCTTCGTCGGCTCGTAACGCCGATCCATGCAAAGCCAGCAGGCTGACACCGGTCGCGAGTAGCACCTTGCGCATAGTGAATCCTCCCATTTGTGAACGAAGCGGTTCCGTCAAAACGGTCCACTTTTCAGTTGTGTTCATC